>DASPYR010000202.1:0-10536 GCA_035636675.1 Rugosimonospora sp.
GGAGAGAGGATCTAGTGATGGCCAATAGCACTGAAGACGGAGCGACGGGTCCGCTGAAAGGTCTGAAGGTGATCGATCTTTCGCACATCATGGCTGGACCCGCCTGCGCGATGCTGCTGGCCGACATGGGGGCCGACGTCATTAAAGTGGAGAGAATTCCGGACGGCGATGACGCGCGGCGCATGGTGCCGCCAACCGTCGCTGATGAATCCGCGGCATTCCTGATTATGAATCGAAACAAGCGCGGCATTGCCTTGGACCTCCGGACGCAAGCCGGACGCAGCGTTCTCTCTCGTCTGCTGAAAAATGCCGACGTGCTGATCGAGAACTTCCGCCGCGGCGCCATGGAACAGATGGGGTTCGGATACGACGCGGTGCACGCCTTGAATCCCAAACTAATCTACTGCTCGATCTCCGGTTTCGGGCGGACTGGGCCCTACGCTGATCGCGGCGGCTTTGACTTGGTGGCCCAGGGCATGAGCGGATTAATGAGCATAACGGGCGAAGGCCCGGGACATCCGCCCGTAAAAGTAGGGGCCCCTGTTACGGATATCACGGCCGGCATTCTCGCCTGCGTGGGCATACTTGCTGCCTTGCATTCTCGCCAATCCAGCGGGCAAGGGCAGATGGTGGATTCATCGCTCTTTGAAGCGGGAATTATTCAGACGTACTGGCATTCGGCCATGTGTTTCGCGACCGGTCGAGCGCCGGGCCCGATGGGAACAGCACATCCGTTGAACGCGCCCTATCAGGCATTTCCCACGTCGGATGGCTGGATCACTGTCGGCGCCGCAAATCAGGGAAATTGGCTGCGGCTGGTCGAGGCGCTGGGAGCGCCGGAACTGCACCCCGCCTTGCACGAAGACCCGCGTTTTTCGACCAATGCCGACCGCATGCGTAATCTCGCGGCGCTGACTGCGACGCTGACTCCTTTGTTCAAGCGTCGCAGCTCCGCGGAATGGCTGCGCCGCCTCGAGCAAGCTGGTGTTCCGGCGGGGCCGGTGCTCGAAATCGGCCAAATGCACGAGGATCCACAAGCCTTGGCACGGGAGATGATCGTGGAGACTGCGCATCCCACGGCCGGACACGTGAAGGCAATCGGTCTGCCCATCAAATTCTCCGATACGCCCGGCGGTGTGCGCCGCGCCGCGCCGATCTTTGGTCAGCACACGCGCCAGGTGCTGCGTGACTCCGGCTTCTCCGATGCCGAAATTGAGCAACTCGCGGCGGAGGGAGTCATCCAGATGTCAGACTCAATTCAGAAAGGCACACCACTGTGATCCAAGAGCTTCTCTATGAAGTCAATGATGGCGTGGGTCGCATCACCTTCAATCGCCCCGAGGCGCGAAATGCTCTCACGTTCCGGATGTACGAGCGCCTTGCAGAAATCCTCCAGGAGGCGGAGAGCGATTCCTCGCTCAAGGCGCTGATATTCACAGGCGCCGGGGAACAAGCGTTCGCCGCAGGAACCGATATTTCCGAGTTCAGGTCTTTCTCCCGTGCCGAGGACGCGCTGAACTACGAAGCGCGCATGGATGGCATCCTCGATGCTTTGGAGCGTTCCCGCGTTCCCACCATCGCCGCTATCGCCGGGGCATGCACGGGCGGCGGCGCTGCGATTGCCGTCTGCTGTGACATGCGCATCGGCGCCTCGAGTGCCCGCTTTGGCGTCCCCATCGGCCGCACCTTAGGCAACTGCCTGTCGATGTCGAATTACGCAAGGCTCGTATCCCTGCTGGGGGCGGCGCGTGTGAAGGACATCATCTTCACCGCCCGTTTGATCCCTGCCGGCGAGGCGCACGCGATCGGACTGCTGGGCGAAGTGCTTCCCGATTACGCGACCTTGCAAAGCCGTGCCAGCGAGCTGGCCCGAACCGTTGCGTCGCAGGCGCCACTCACTTTGCGCGCCACCAAGGAGGCGCTGCGCCGCATCAAGGAGAAAATGAGTCCCCAGGAAGATCACAAACTGATTCTGATGTGTTACATGAGCCGCGATTTTCGCGAAGGCATGGACGCATTTCTGAATAAGCGCGCGCCCAAATGGACGGGCACGTAGCCCGGCCGGTTCGGCGCATGACTGCGATTTTCGATCACCATGGACGTGGTCAAATCAATCGGCGCCGGGGCGCATGGAGACAGGCGGCAGATATTCGCCAGCCGGCGTACGCACCCACCATTGACCTGTTTCGCGCCGTTCTTTGGCGGTCGCAAATCGATAATGATAGAGGCGCGCTCGAATCACTTTAGGCCCTTGGGGAAACGGATTTCCGGCGAGTAGCTTCAGCGTCGAGGGATCATTTTGCAGCAATTTCTGTACGAGGATGATGAACCAGGGATGCTCGTGGTAGCCGTAGACGGGTGACATTGCCGCAAACCACATCAGCCAATCCAGCCGGAGATGGTAGGGAGCAATTTGAGTTGGCCTGCGTTGCGGATTGCCCGGCTTGGCTTTGAATTCATATTCCTTCCATTTCGTTTGCCCGCGCGCGGCCTCCTCTTCCGTGCCTTCAATCACGATTTCGTAACGAGCCTTGGTGACGCTTCCAAAGGCTCCATATGTGTTCGCCAGGTGATAGGGATTGAAGCTGGTGTTCATGATCTGCCGGCGTGAAAGCATGTTATGCACGGGCCAATAGCTCAAGACGATGACCACAGCGCTAAACACCACAATCACCCATTCGTAAGCCGCGGGCGCAGAGAGGCCGCCCGGTCCCTGCATCCGGAGAATGGGGCGAAGCTGCGCGTTCGTAAAGCTGGGAACGGCCAAAAGCATCGTCAGCAGGTTCAGCCAGGAATAGTTTCCGCTGATGAAGAGCCACATTTGCGTCAGGATGATCAGGGCTCCGGAGATGCCGGCCACCGGTTGCGGAAGGAAAAGGCCCCAGGGAACCACGAGCTGCGCGGCAAAATTTCCCACTACTTCGAGTTTGTGAAATGACTTCGGCAGGTGGTGGAAATACGAACTGAGCGGATTCGGGAGAGGCTGAGTTTCGTGATGATAGTGCAGGCAGGTCAGATTGCGCCAGCAAGGATCTCCTCTCAGCTTGATGAGTCCCGCCCCAAATTCCACCCGAAAAAGCATCCATCTCAGGAGAAAGATAATCGGCACCGGCACGGCCATTCTGTTCGGGCCTAACAGAATGGCCAGAAAGCCTGCTTCCAGCAGCATGGATTCCCAGCCAAATCCGTAAAACGTCTGTCCTACATTCATGATGGAAAGGTAGAGCACGTACGTCAGGCTCCACACGGCAATGGATACCCACAAAGGGCCTCGCTCAGACAAGGATGTCAGCCCGATGATCGAGAGCAAAATGCCCGCGCAACTAACGGCGGCGAAAAAATTGTCAGAATAATAAAAATGAAAAATACTCGGGGCCCTTCTGAAGCTTACGAACTGCAGAAATTGCGGAACCGGCAGAAGTCCCCGCTCGCCTAGAAGCGGGCGAAATTGGTTGAGCGCCACCAGAAAAGCAATGAGGTAAATAAGCGCCAGGCCTCGCTGAAACGCAAATCGAGCGAGCCAGTATTCCGAACCAAAAAGGCCCTGCCGAAGGACGTCAATTGCATTCATCCTCTTGACTCGCCGCGAATATTGGAATAGCTAATAGGCACAGCTTATCCCGCCTGCGGCGTTCTCAACAGAGCGGGTCAGCGGCAGAGGAGGACCCATGCACCTTCGCCCGTCTCGGCTTCGTCTTGTGGTATTTGGCAGCCTGCTAGCCTTGCTCGCGGCCCCGGTCGTTTTCGGCCACATCAGGATTTATCCCATGCAATCTACCTTTGGCGCACGAGAGAAGTACACCATGCGCGTTCCCAACGAACGCCAGTCCCCTACGATCCGCGTGGAAGGCGACTTCCCGGCGGGCCTGGACGTCTATGATTTCGAGTTCAAGCCTGGCTGGAAGATCGACTTCAAAAAAGATGCCAAGGGCAAGATCGTCGGCGCCTTCTGGATCGGCCGCATTGAGCCATACGAATTCGTCGAATTCGGCATGCTGGCCATCAATCCCAAAGAAGGCAATCCGAACATGCTCTGGAAGTTCTACCAGTATTATGAGGACGGATTCAAAGAGGAATTTACTGCGCCGCCAGACGCTAAAATGCCCTTGCGGCCGATGCCCCAGGTGATACTTACGCCGGACCCGGCATCGCCCAAGACCTGAGAGCAGCTTGTCGCACAGATTTTTGGCTCAGAGCTTCAGCAGCCGTTCGGCGTTGCCGTGACTGATTTTGCCCAGGTCCTCCGGGCTGACCGGCAGCGCATTCAAAAAGTTGCGTCCGGCGGCATTCGGGCTGTAAGGGTAGTCCACGGAAAAGAGGATCCGATCCGCTCCGATGACCTGCAAAGTGCACAGGAAGGGCGGTACGGTGAAGTATCCGCTGGTAGTGATATAGAAATGCTCCTGGAAGTATTCGCCGACGCGCCGTTTGAGATGCTTTGTGTCGCGCGAAAGGATCATTTCAGCTCGAGCGATAGAGAACGGCAGGTCCTCACCCATATGCCCGATGATGATCCTCAGCTTGGGAAAGCGGTCGAATAGGCCGGAGGCCATGAGGCGCAGGCAGTGCGTTCCGGTCTCGACGTGCCATCCCCACGCCGCTGTGGCAAGGAAAAAACCGAGCTGGCCGGGCAGTCCGCCAAAATATGCTTCCTGAACTGGTTTTGGCGGCGGCGAGGGGTGCAGGTAAATGGGAACATCGAGCGCCTGCGCCGCTTCAAACAGGGGCGTGAATTGCGGATCATCGAGGAACACGCCTTTTGTGGTCCCGTGCACAAGTGCGCCCTTGAATCCTAATTTCCGCACGCAGCGCTCGAATTCGGCCGCGGCCTTTTCTGGATTCTGCAAAGCCAACGCGGCAAAAGCCGCGAAACGCTTGGGGTGAGCCCGCACGGCGGCGTCCAGCTTGTCATTGGCGTCGCGGGCCAAGGCAGTTGCGGTCGGGCCGTCTAACATGTCCATCCCGTTGCCCGTCAGTGACAGCACCTGCACGTCGATGCCGGCCGCGTCCATCTCTGCGATGCGACCTTGCCCCAGGTCCAGTAACTTGCTTTCGACAGCCTGTACGAAATTAACCCGGCCCGCCGGCACGAGGGGCGTAGTGGCCTTCAAAAAATCAGGGGTGGCAAAATGCTCTTCGAGAGTGATGGTTCGCATGGACTCAGACTTTTCAGCCTCCGGATACGGCCAACACTCTACCATGCAGGCAAGTCAGGCATGGAGCAAAGCCCGAGGCTGGCAAGCGGGATTGCTTGCGAACCAAACCTCACCAGCGGGTGCTGAACGCCTGCGAATGCGGATTAAGGATTGGCGGTTTTGTCTTTGATGGAAAGCAATTCGACTTCAAAAATCAACGTGGTATTCGGCCCAATCACGTTGCCGGCGCCGCGTTCGCCATAGGCCAAATTGGGTGGAATGAAGAATTGCCACGTGGAGCCGACCGGCATGAGCTTAAGAGCTTCTTTGAACCCGGGAATGACCATGCCAACCTCAAAGGTCGCCGGCTGACCCGCTTCGGATTTGTCGAATTCGGTTCCGTCGATAAGAGTACCCCGGTAATTGCAGCTGACCGTGTCGGCATCGGTTGGCTTTTTGCCCTCGGCGGGCTTCAGAATCTTGTACTGCAATCCGCTCGGTAATGTGACCACGCCCTGTTTCTTGCCATTATCGGCCAGGAACGCATCGCCGGTCTTCTTGTTGTCGTCCGCGTGCTTGACCCGCTCCTGCATTTGCTTCTGGTTCATCTCCTGCTGCAAAGCAGACATCGTGGTATTGAGCTCGTCGTCGGACATGAGTAACTTCTGGCCGGAGAGCGCGTCCCGCAGGCCTTTGATCAGCAGGTCAGGATTCACATCGATGCCCTGGCCCTTCAAAGTCTTTGCCACCTGAACCCCGATGCCATAACTCACTTTGTCTTTTTGCGACGTAGGCGCCGCGGAATCCTGTGCGCGCGCTGGAATGGCCAATAGCCCAAGCGCCAGAATCATCATCCATTTCGCCTTCATATCCTTCTCCTCATCGGACTGAATCCGTGTTCTCGAAATTTCCCGCTCAGAACCGCCGCCGGGTCCTTATTCCCTTCTTTGATGAACCTTGCGGCGAATATCGGGCCAGAATTCTTTCAACACGTTGGAAACCGTGTCCCAGCCCATCATTGATGCCCACGTCTCTACGGTGTTGGGAGCGGTTCGGTCGCTTGCGGGGTGATACGTATTGGAAATTGCCGCCGCCATCCCGGCGCCTGCAACCTCCGAAATATTAAACACCATATGGCCTGTGTCGCTGCGAGTCACCGCGGTCCGGGTTACAGCATAACCTGCGCGGCGCCAAAAGCCGCCTCTGCCTTCCTGATAGTAACGGGGATCTTGCCGAAATAGCGATGGGAAAATCGCTTGTACGAAAAAATTCTCTGACGTTCCATCCGCGAAGTTTGATGCGAACCTCTTTCCGAATCCTGCGGGTCCCTGGCCATAACCAGATTCGCTGTTGTCCGCCTGGCTGATCCCGGCGAGAAAAGCAAAAAACGGAAACTGCGCCGGATCGAATGTACCCCGCGCGACCAGCTTGAACTTCTGTCCGCTGGTGAGCGGCGGAATATGGTGGGCGTTCTCCAGGGCCAGGAAGTTGGGCAGGGTCCAAAAGAGACGGTCATTCGATCCGCCGGTCTCCGGATCGAATTTAGGAGCTGAAGTATCGGGACTTTCTGATTGTGACGGCGCTTCCGGCTGCTGCTGTTCAGGTGGCCGCTGCTCTAACTGTTGCGCGTGCAGGGCCAAGCTGAAGAACGAGCAGGCTAGCCCGGCCGTGCAAAAAAGAAGAGTCCTTCGAAGCCGATGGATTAACAAAGTTCACCCCGTTGAAAAATTGACGCGATTTCTTCCCACTCTCTTCCCAACTGGTGAGGAACGAGATTCGGTCCCGGTTCGTTCAGGTTGTCTCAGCAGCTTGCGAAGGCGATTGTATGCCCCGCCCAGCGAAGTTTCACCGATTCAAATCTGGCATGTGAGCAAAGCGAAATCCCAAGTAAGCATCTCTGAATGGGTCAATTACTTCGCTAAATTCGCGCCGCTCGCAATGTGTTCAACGGCGATGTCTTTTTCTGCGGCCTCGTATTCGCGGATGCGGTGATTTTGCAAGGAGCGATTCTGCAATGAATGGATGAACGTGCGGCTGAAATCAAAGGATGCGTAAATCGCGTTGCATCGCCAGAGATCGTGAATGGAAAGCGCCTGAGCGCGCACGAAACGCGCCAATTTGGTTCTGGGCCGTGAGGGCAGGGCGGTGCTTGAGGTAAGGAATACGTTAGGCGCCGCGTCGCAGTCCCTCAGTTGTACGACTGCCACTCGCCAGTCTGTCCAAAGCGTGTCTCCGCCCGCATTTTTCAGCCGCTCCGGACCTTTCGCCCGCTGCACGCGGTAGACATTGGCGACACATCCCATCAAGGTCAAGTCCCGCACGACTTTTTCGCGTTCTGCTGCCAGATCGGGGTCCACATGATGAATAAATTTCCGCCTGCGAAATGACCAGGCGGCGCTCGTCTCGCGGATCGCGCCGCCAACCCAAAGATTTTGCTCGAGGCTGGTCTCGTTCCAGAACCTGATGTGCTCACGTTTTTGATAGCTGTCAAAGCTCTTCTGCAAGGTGAAATCGGGCGCCTCTCCGCTGAGCCACTGGTTTGAAATCGGCAGGTGAGGATAGCTGTTTAATACGCTTAAGGCGCGCATTTCGCGCAGCACGGACCACGTGGAGACGGAATCACCATAGGTCCATCCGGCAGCCAGGAAGGCCTGTTCGATTTGCTGCGCGGAACCCATGAAGGCGAGATCCACCGCGTCAGAAGGCTGGCCTTTGCGAGTCAAACTGCGATCCGGGAGGGCCAGTAACTTCTCGCGCAGTCCCGTATCGATTTTGGCGCTATCCTCCGGAGTGTCCGTTTGTGGCGCGCTCGGCAAGCCGGCAGGGAGCTCCAAGGGGGCCATCAATCGCAGGCGTAAATCGGTTCCCGGCGGCAGGTAGATCTCCGGCTCGGGCGAGTATGGAAAGACTGCGCGCTGCAAGAGAAATATCCAATAAGATTCGGGATTCCAGAAAGGGAGGTGAAGCAGGCGCGTGGTCATAAGCGCTTGGGGAGTCTCGCGCCCCCCGACTCCTTCGATAACGCCACGTTTTACATCTTCCCGCCCATTAGCGACCTCCTCTACCTGCGCTTTGAAAGGGAGCGGTTTGGGGCCGGCCAGGATCTCATCAAAGTCGATCGCCACCGCAGATGACGCGTGCAGCAGCCCCATGCCCACCCTGCGCAAATGCGCAATATGCCCTTGCACTGCGGTTCCTGTGGAGAAAACCGGGATTCCATGGCAGCGTGGGGACTCGATAAGGATGGCCTGGACCGTGGCGCCATTTTTTGAACTGTAGGTGGAAACCGGCTCGCTAAGCCGAATCCAAAACTCCTGGCCCGACGGAAGGATCTGACAAGCCTGCTCCTGTGCGTGGCCTCTTGTGGAAATGGCCATCCCAATGGCCAAAAGAAGGAGGCTCCGAGTGAACCGCACGCCCGTCCGATGCCGAAACGAGTTCGGCACACAAAGTCGCGATTGTGCTCTCAGCGGGTCTCTCATCATGGCATCGAGGGCGCACCTGCCAAACGAGCAGAGCCCCCTTAGTCGATCTCGACGAGCCCCTTTTCTTACAGCTACCCTTGGTTTGAAGCGAAAAGCTTTGCAGCTAAAAACGGAATGCTTGTACTGAATCTACGACGGCGCCCGTTCGATGCAAATGGATGTTTCCAGAGCAGTGCGCATTGAGTGACTAGAAGCGGCGTGGAAATGGGCGCCAAGGCGCGCGCAGCTTTCGCTCCCTCAGCGCTCCCGCGAGTGAACTTTGCGGCCGCGCGCCGCCTTCTGTGCGTAAAGTTCCTGGTCGGCAGATTCGAACAAATGCTGCACCGACGCGCCGCTGGGCGGGTGCGTGGCCACCCCGATGCTCACCGTCAGTTTCGGCTCTTCCGTGCTGTTCTCCAGATGCCGCTTGATTCTGGAGGCCACCCTTCGCGCTGCGGTGTCGCCGGTTTCCGGCAGCAGCAGGGAAAATTCATCGCCGCCATACCGCGCGGCGGTGTCGATGGCGCGACAGTGCTGACGAAGAACCTCAGCCACGCGGCAGATGGCCCGCGTGCCCGTTTGGTGTCCGTAACGATCGTTGATGTCCTTCAGCTTATCCAGATCCATCAGCAAAACGGAAAACGGCCGGTTCGTCCTGCCCGACCTCTCCAGTTCGCTTTGCAGCGCTTCGATGAAGCGGCGGTAATTGGCCAAGCCGGTCAAGCTGTCGCTGACGGCTCGGTGGCGGACTTCGCCGAAGAGCCGCACGTTATCAATCACCGTAGCTCCCAGCAGAATCATGTAGCTCGCGGAATTCAGCAGTTGCGCCGCGATTGCCGGTGCATCGAGCAACTGCGCCGATTGCGTGGCCATAAGGTGACAGGCGGCATTCATTCCCGCCACCCACGGCAGAGAGACTCCCAGGGAGCTGAGCCGATAGGGACTGCGATACAAAAGGATGGCGCCCGCCAGAAACATTCCGGCAGGCAGGAGATCCCACGGGCGAGCTATCAGCTTAGAGCCGCGAATCAAAGGTCCGTTGCTCAGCGCAAGAAATAGGATGCCCGTCATGCTGGCAATCGCCGCGACCACACTCAGCACGGCGAGAATGGTCCTCTTGGAATCCCGCGGCCAGGGCAGCCACTTATCGAATCCAATCGCCCCCAACAAAAGCACACCCAACAGTGTCCCGCCCGCCATCCAGTAAAGCGGAACGCGCGCGGCGCTCGCCCGGTTCAACAACTCTCCGTGAAGCTCCACGATCCCGCTAAGCTGGATCAATCCGTCGAGCCAGAACGCCGCGCCCAGAAATAACGAGAAACGGTCGCCGGTCCCGTGGTATCGCACCAGGATGTTTGCCGCAATCGTGAAGCCGAGGACTGCCGCAATGATTTCGGCGCTGGCCCATAGGACCGGATTAAAGGTGAGGCCGAGTTGGCGCAGAAAATGAGCGATTAGCGTGACGCAGCCGGAGAGCGCCGCGGCAACCAGAAAAATGCGCAGGTTTCGTTTTGTTCTTGCGTTGATCATTTCTTTTAAATGAGTCCATATAAAATCCCTTGCGGTACCATTTTGGAGCACTTTCTCCGCCAAAACACCCTGTACGAAAGTGCAGGAAGCGGACACCTGTACTTTTTTTCCCACCCCCCTTTTTTTTCACCGTGGCAGATCCAAAATCGGCCCTGGCGAATCCGGTTTGCCGCCCCGGATTCCCTTCGGCCAGATCGCGCAAATTCGGGAAACCAACCGCTTTTACCTTGCGTCTATTGTGAAATGCACGCACTCTCGAAGTGAACTCTGGCGAAAATCTTCCATTTTCGTTTTGCTTCTTTACAATAAGGGAGTATCGCCGGTGACAGGCAAGCGCAGGTTTGCGGTCGGAGGTTAGCGTTGATTGAAGTAAAGGATTTGACGAAGAGATTCGCAGAGCACACTGC
>DASPYR010000203.1:0-11451 GCA_035636675.1 Rugosimonospora sp.
ACCCTCTGGCTTCAGCCGGTGCTGGAAGTCGCTGGTTGGAATTCATCAACAGATCGTGAATCGCAACGTCGATGCGGAATTTTGCAGCCGTGGCCATCGGTATCCTCCATGTCCACCGTCTTCTTCAGTACATTCTTCTGCGCGCAGTCAAAGTGCACACACGATGCCAATGCTGGTTATTCTTTCTTTCTGCTGGAAACGCTTAGCGAAGTACGAGATAGACAAGAACGGCGGATCGATTTCACACTCAGAATGCCAACATGCCACTGCCAGCGAGGTGGCACTTTGCCTGCCAAATGGCACTGCGCACAGATTGCGAATAGCGGAACAGTTCGGGTTTCTTCTCCCCTACATGCCTTAGCCCTTTCGCCATCAATCATCTAACATGCACGCGATCAAACGTCGGAGCCTAGTGCCGTTCCAACTTGTTTGAGCAAATCGTCTTTCGTCTTGATTACGGCGATCTCTCGGAAACGTTCGCTTGCGCGTTTGGCCAATCTAGTTGGAACGGCACTAGGCGAGAGTACGAAAACTGTGCCCTAACGAGACTAGCATTCTCCGCGTCCGGCGTTCAAGGCTTGTCTGAAGCCTGCATCCGCGCCCGGGCATCATACTCACGCCGTGGACAACAGACCTTGCTTTGCCGCCGCGACGTTGTCTCGGCTGGTATTCTTCACCATATACATCGCCTCATCGGCCAGGTGCAGCAATTCCGCCTTTGTCTTCGAATCCGTGGGATAGGCAGCCACCCCGGCGCTCGTCGTGATGCGCACGTCGAGCCCTTCCGGCGTCAGCCAATGAGATTCGCGGATCAATTTGTGCAGCCGCCGGGCGACCACGCAGGCATTTTCCTTGGATGTCTGCGGAAGCAAAATCACAAACTCATCGCCACCGTAACGAAATGCGAAATCGATGAGGCGGCACTTATCCTGCAGCATTTGACCGATCTCGGCCAGTAACTTCGATCCAGCCAGATGGCCGTGTGTGTCGTTCACGGCCTTGAAATGGTCCAGATCCAAAAAAACCAGGGAGAATTCGTACCCATAGCGTTGCGAGCGATAGATCTCCGTTTCCAGAATGAAGTTGAGATGGCGCGCATTGTAAAGATTCGTGCAGTCGTCGGTGATGGTCAATTCATGAATGCGCTGCACATGCCGCGCGTTCTCCAGGGCAATGGCGGCAAAGTCCGCCAGGGCTTCCAGGAGCGCCAGGTCGCGATCGTGAAAGCCGTCCATGCCCATGCAGTTGATCAGCTCAATTACGCCCAGGCAGTGATCTCGAAAACGCACCGGAACGGCCACAATGGACCGCGTTTCCATCTTCGTTTTCTCGTCCACTTTCCCAAAGAAGCGCGTATCCTTGCTCACGTCGGGAACGATGACGGCTTGCTGATTTTGCGCCACCCACCCGGCAATTCCCTGGCCGATCTTAATGCGCACATCCTTCAGACCGTGGGCGTTGTTGCCGATGGCCAGCTCGAAATAAAGTTCCTGTTTGACTTCGTCGACGAGCAGCATGGACCAGGTATCCGGGTGGAGAAATTCGTCGATTTTCTCCATGATCGTGCGCAGAACTTGATCCAGTTGCAGCGATGAAGTGAGGGCTTTGCCGAGCTCCTGGAAGATGGCCACTTCGCCGGCTTCCCTGCGATCCCCAGGGAGGCCGGGGTTGCGGCGGCGCTCAATGCCCGTAAAAACCCTGTTTTCTGACATTTTTCGCCTATGGGATCTTGCGCAGACCTCTGCTCCAGCGAAGCAAACTGTAAATTATAGGCATCGGCCGAAACGCCGTGCAATGGTCCATTGAATCCAATGTTTCCGATTGGTTTCTGTTACGACGCTAGGGCTTGCGCCGGATTTGACAGCTTTGGTATGGCCCGCCTAGTATGGCCAAGAAATCTGCGGAAGTGACGCCTGGCGTGAGTAAATCTGCTTTGGCCAACTGAACGGTGAAACGCTCGTCCCCTTGGCGGGACGCCAGGTCAGTCGGGGAATATCACTCTCACTCGCAGCGATGTGAAACCTGACGGAGGCGCCGATTAGCTCTGAGTTATACGAGGAAGTCCTCTCTGGCCGCACGACGCGTGAGCGTAAGATGGCCGTCTGCTCTGGATCCGCAGGGCTGAATCCGGCCGAACGGGCTGAACTGCTTACTCTGCTCAAGGAAGATGCCGACGATATGGTGCGGGAACGCGCCGAAAACGCGCTGCTCAGCGAATCAATAGAGGCATTCGCGGCTGCGCTCGCCGGCGACCATCCCGCCGTGCAGCTCTTTCGCTATTGCCGGCGGAATCTCCTTGATAAGCCGGCGATCGCTGTAGCTCTCATAAAACACTCGCGCTGCCCAATCGAATTTCTGCCTTCCGCCGTAAAGGCTTTGCCAACTTCCACCGTGCAAGAGCTGATGCAGGACCTGGACCAGCTTAGCTCCAATCGCGCGCTGGTCGCCGCTCTGGTGCGATCTCCTTCGCTCACGGCCGAACAGCGTCACCAGCTCGAGGAATTGCTGGCGGACAAGGCCGAAAGTGCATCGGCATTTGCTGAGGCGGTGGCTGACATCGATGCCACCAGCGAACAGCGTCTCACGCTCCTGCAACGGCTCGCGGGCCTGCGCGTCGTCGAGCGAGTGCAGCTCGCCCTGAAGGGAAATCGCGAGGAGCGCATGGCCCTGATCCGCGATCCCTGCAAAGTGGTGCAGCGGGCGGTGCTCCAATCTTCCAGGCTTACAGATCGAGAGGTGGAGACGTTTGCCTCAATGGCCAGCCTCACGGAAGAAATACTGCGAATCATCGCCAACGGCAGGAATTTTCGCCGTAATTACAGCGTGGTCATGAATCTGATGAATAATCCCAAAACCCCCCTCGATGTCACTCTGCATATGCTGCCCAATATCACTGCGCCCGATTTGAAAAAACTCGCCGCCAATAGGAATATCTCCGACACTTTGCGCTCCGCCGCTATGCGCTTGCAGGTTCAGAGGAATCAAGCTCGTTCTGGATGAGAGGCGAGGCGGAGACTCGCTGATGGTCGGTCAGGCAGGAAAGGGAGCGTCCCAAAAGGGTGCGACGTCAATCAGCGGCGATGCCCAGAGTTGAGGTTGTCCAGGGAATAGCGTAACCGCGTTGCACAACATACGGGGACGAGGAACTGTCGTCGCGCTGGTGCGGCTCGAGTTCGAGCAATGGCACCTCCGCAGGGCAGCGCCATCGCAACGGCAATACGATCGTCCCAATACCGCGGCTGACGTAAATTTGCGTAGCGCCCAGCCGGTCCCAGCCCATTTTGAAGCGCATTTGCTCGGGCGACCGCCCGTACACGGTGCCCAGCAACGGCAAGTTCACCTGGCCGCCATGCGTATGCCCCGATAACACCAAGCCTATACCCCGGCACGCCGCCGCTGTGACCAAACGTGGATTGTGCGCCAGAAGAATCGTGGCCGCGTCCTCGGGGATGCCGCGCATGGCCCGCCCCAGATCCGCACCGTAGCCGTAGTCGTCCACGCCGGCCAGATACAGCGTGGCGCCGCGTCGCTGTAGCAAACGGTGCCGATTCCGCAGAACTTGAATGCGCTGCCGCCGCAGAGCTCGGTCCACCGCGTCCGCGCCGACCCGAAAGTCATGGTTCCCGAGTACGGCCACAACACCCGAACGCGCGCGCAGGCCGCCCAGTATTTCCGCCACCGGCTCTATCGAGGATCGGGAATAGCTGACGAAATCACCGGTGAGCGCAACCAGGTCGGGTTTGAGCTTATTGGAAAGCTCCACCACCGCCGCCACCTGGTCCAGAGGCACAAACAGACTGTGATGAATATCGCTCAGTTGGAGTATGCGGAAGCCGCGAAATCCTTCCGGCAGGTCACTGAGCCAGATGCGTTGCGTTGTAATCCCTAAACCGCCGCGGAATCGATGTACCAGACCACGGTCGCGTACGGATTCGCCATGGATGAGGCGATTCTTGAGCTGTGGACGACCCAGGTAGCGGTTACGCAGTGCTGCCCAGCGACTCACAGGCGGGGATGTAAGCAAGCTTCCCATCTTTACAATAATGGCGCTCCGAGACTGTTCTGCAAGCCACTGATGCCACTCTAGGCCGCTTACACGATACAACTGGGTGAGGCTAACACTCCGAAATGGAAGCCGTCAATCAAAGTGAAACGATCAGGAGGCGCAAGAGTTATTCTGCTCCTGGAACAGCCGGTTTCTGAGGCACTTCCAAGCCATCGGCAATTCGCTGCTGTATATCGGCGCCGATCTGACGCAACTCCGCATGGATACGGCCATTCGAGGCCAGCATTTCATAATCGCCAGGGCGGTAAGTCTGGCCCGAGAAGTCGGTCACCATCCCTCCCGCCTCCCGCACCAGAAGCACTCCCGCCGCGGTGTCCCAAGGGTGCAAGCCGAACTCCCAAAATCCATCAAACCGGCCGCAGGCAACGGACGCCAGGTCGAGCGCAGCCGAACCGTCGCGGCGCACTCCGTGCGAGCGCAGTGTGAAATTCCAATAGTAGTGAATGTTTGGGTTGCGCGCGCGCTTGGTACTGGGGAATCCGGTGGCCAACAAACTCGTTGAGAGATGATCGATGCTGGAAACTCGGATCCGTCTTTCGTTCAGATAGGCGCCTTCTCCCCTCGAGGTCGTGAAGAGCTCTTTTGTGATCGGCTGATAAATCACTCCCGCCCGTAGTTCGCCGGCCTCCTCAAATCCGATCGAGACCGCGAAACAGGGGTAGCCATGAGCAAAGTTAGTGGTGCCGTCGAGCGGATCGACGATCCAGCGATAACGCCCATCGCCCTGCTGCCCGCTTCCTTCCTCCGCCACGATAGCGTGCTTGGGGAAATAAGTGCGCAACCGGCCCACAATCGCCTCTTCAGAGCGGCGATCGGCCTGCGTAACGAGATCTACTTCCCCCTTGTAGCTGATCTTTGCGGGACGATCGAACTCTGAGAGCAGGATGCCGCCGGCTTCTAGGGCCGTCTCCACAGCTACTTCCAAGAATTGATTGCCCATTCGTCAGCAGATCGTGGGCCTCAGTTGGCAAGCCCGCCGCTATAGTAAGACTTCCGGTAGCGCACCTTGTAGTTTCCTTTCACTCGCACCTCAATCGAACGATAGGCCCCCTGGGGCGGCCGCGGCTGCGGATAGTATCCCAGGCGGTATTGCGTGCGAAGCTCGCGGTTGATGCGATCGAATACGGAGTCGAGTTGCGAAACTTCGTCAGGGTCATACATGGCTCCGCCGGTGCTATTGGCAATGGTTTCCAGCGCGTGCTCGCCGGCCGTGTTTCGGCCATTCTCGCCCTTCACGGAACGAATGATGATCGTGTAAAGCAGCGCCTCGGCTCGCAGCGCGGCGCGCCGCGCGGTTTCAAAATCCGCGCGGCTGGTGGTTTCACCGGCGTCGGTGATTAGAATCAAGACTCTGCGGCGATCGGACGGCGCCTTAGCCAATGCATCCGAGCCCAGGTACACAGCGTCATAAAGCGCAGTGCCGTCGCCCGGAGTCACACGCCGCACCGCTGCTTGCAACTGCGGCACGTTACCCGTAAAGCTCGCCAACTGTGTGACCGTATCGGCAAACTCAAATATTCCCACGCGGTCCTCGGCCCGTACGACTTGGCCAATAAAGCGAGCCGCCGCGTCTGTCTCAAGCGGAAGTCCTTTGATTTCGCTCAAACTCGAATCGATCATCAGGGCCAGATCCAGCGGCTGTTGGGTCTCCGGCTCGAACACCTCGATTTTTTGCGGCTTACCCTCCTCGTAGATTTCAAACTGGTCCCTCTGCAAATCGGGCACCGGGCGATTATTCTCATCCAGCACGCCGGCAATCACGCCGACTAGATTCACGTCGACCTGGATCGCAGAGCCCTGATCGGCTCCGCGATTTTGCGCCCCAGCATTGGAAATGAACTTGGGAAAGGGCGCGGCCATCAGGCAGAAAAGGATCATGCCTGCCGGGCCGATGAACTCGATTCGCGAGATGCGCAACAAGCGTCGACGCCTGGGATAGCGTCTCACTTGATAGATTCCGTTTTTGGCGAAATGGATGGCAGCGGAACTTCGCCTTGCGCCCAAACGGCTCCGTCCTCAAAATATTCTTTTTTCCAGATAGGGACGGTTTGCTTGAGCGTATCGATACCGTAACGGCAGGCTTCAAACGCCGCCCGGCGATGTGCCGAACTCGCAGCAATCAGCACGCTTGTCTCGCCGATCTCCAGCCGGCCCAATCGGTGAACTAAGGCGACCGAGTCGGCGCCAAAGTGGCTGCGCATCGCCGCGCCGATGACGGCCATTTGCTTCAACGCCATCGCCTCGTACGCCTGATATTCAAGGTACAAAGTTCGCCGGCCCCCGGACTCGTTGCGCACAATTCCTTCAAACACGACGATTGCGCCGTCCTCAGGGGCTTTCAATCTGGAACTGATCTCCCCCGTTTGAATCCGCTGCCGCACGAGTTCGATGACGGCCTCGCTCCGTGCCAGTGCGGGAGTACCGGCGCCGCCGCTGACCGGCGGCAGGAACGCCACTTCGTCTCCCATGGCCAGGGGTGAAGTCCAGTCAGCAAAGGACTGATTGACAGAAGCAATTACAGACTGGCGAAAGCCAGCAAGCTTCGGATAGCGCTGGCCATAGTTTGCGAACAGATCTTCCAAACGTGCGCCATCGGCCAGTTCCGCGTAATCCTCGGCGCGCCCCACGATTTCTCTAAGCTGTCCGAAAAAGAGCACCCGCACGCGCATGTAGGTATTCTATCCGTTTCCGGCGGCATGGCGGATTCATTTTCAGCCTGCCCACGACGCTAAAGTGCCCGGAGATGCGTTCGAACTACGTAACTTTACCAACAAGTAGTTCCTTGACGCAGCGCGAACTAAGCCGTACCTTTCTGTATATTGACAGGCCAATGAATGACCGGCAGAGTCCCATCGCCTGGACTCGAGACGTCGGAGCCGCCCAGTGAGAATATTGATTTCCGGTTCAACGGGCCTCGTTGGATCTGCCGTCGTTGATCGCCTGAGTCACCAAGGTCACGAATTAATTCGGTTGTTTCGCCCCGGGACGGAAGTCCGCACGGCCCAGACTACACCATCCCACGAACTGCCACATGTGCTCTGGAATCCCCAATCCGGACTCCTCAACTCCCGAGCCGAGGGAGCCGACGCCCTCATCCACCTGGCCGGGGCATCCATTGCCGGGCATCGCTGGACTGAACCATGGAAACGTGAGTTGCGCGATAGCCGGGTAGCCGCCACGCATCACTTGATCGCGTCCTTGCGGCGGCTTCGCCGCCCGCCGCAGATATTCGTTGCTGCCTCCGCCATCGGGTTCTATGGAAATCGCGGCGGTGAAGAACTAACGGAATCCAGCCCCGCGGGCACTGATTTTCTGGCGCAACTGGCGGCCGATTGGGAAACAGAATCGGCCGGTGCGGCAGAGTTGGGCGCACGCGTGGTCATTTTACGTTTTGGCGTCATCCTTGCTAAGCACGGAGGTGCCCTTCCGCGGATGGCCTTGCCCTTTCGCCTGGGCTTGGGCGGGAAAATCGGATCGGGCCGCCAATGGATCTCCTGGGTTACTTTGGAGGATATCGTCGGCATCATCCGCTTCGCACTGGAGACGAATCTTCTCAGCGGCCCGGCCAACGCCGTCTCCCCAAATCCCGCACAAAACGCCGAGTTTTCTGCGACGATGGGACGAGTGCTTCGCAGGCCCGCGATTTTCCCCACACCTTCGTTCCTTTTGCGATTGGCTCTGGGTGAAATGGCGGACTCGTTGCTACTGGCAAGCCAAAAGGTATATCCCACCAAACTCCAAAAATTAGGCTATCGCTTTCTTTATCCAGACTTGGAGCCTGCGTTGGCAGCCGTCCTAAAAGGTTCGGAATAGGCCCTGTGCAGGCCTCAATAAGTCGCGCATGCATGCTAGATATTCCGGCCACCCCAAGGGGCACGAATTGACATCTCCATTTCCCGCCGGAATAATCGCCGCATGAGCCGCCCTCAGGCCGTTCGGCGCGTAAAAACCTATTCGGCAGCGACTGGTTACGTCTATCAATATTATTTTTATGAAGTGCAAAAGACCCGCCGCGGATTTTCTGCAGGGAGGGAGTACGTATATATGGTTTCGCTCGATCGCAGGCAGGTCTTCCCGCTCAGAATCTTCGTTAAGCAATCCGCTGTGGATAGATGGGGACGTGCTGCAGGACGCAAGCTTTCCGGCACGGAAGAGTATGCCGTCGCGAAACTTCGGCTTTTTCAAGCACTTGACGAGTCGCAAGAGATCGAAGCCAAGCGGCCCGACCTCATCATCGACGAATCAAACCTCGACAACCTTCTTTCTCAGCTCGATATCTGAAAGGCCAGTTGGTAGCCCCGACGGGAATCGAACCCGTATTACCGGCTTGAAGGGCCGATGTGCTAACCGTTGCACCACGGGGCCACGAGAGAGCGGGAAAGCAGCGCACAAAGGCAAATCTTAACATACTGCCCATTGCAGCCGGCGCCGTGGAGCCCCGGTCCGGGCTAGGTTTGGGCGGCAAATCGCAAACCACTTCTTGCTGTCGCTCGCCTAAACCCTTGAGTTGGCGACCGTCAGGTCATTCTCGAGAATATTTGCCTGTACGGCGGCACCCAACGCCACCACTTCGTCTGGGTTGATTTCGGTATGAGGACGCTGTCCAAAAAATTGGGCCACCATACGCCGTAGCAGCGGCATCTGAGTCGAGCCGCCAACCAGCACCACGTCATCGATCTCCCCCGCGTTGAGTGTCGCGTCGGCCAGCGCCATCCTCATCGGACCCGTGGTTCCCTCGAGTATCGGTTGCACTAGGCCCTCGAATTCAGTCCTGTAAATATCCCGCCCATAGAGGCTTCGATTGGGCAGCGGTACCTCCAGGCGGGCTCGGTCTGCAAAGGAGAGCTCATGTTTCGCTTGGACGAGCGCCCTGCGCAGCCTTTGCAAAGTCTGGGGATCGTTTTCGACATCCAGGCCGTGCCGAATGCGGATCTCTTCACGCGCGACACCGAGCAAAGCATCATCGAGCTGGTCGCCCCCAAGATGTGCGTTTCCGTTGGTCGAGATAACCTCATACACCTCCCCATCCGCCGCGGGATTCAACTTCAGAATTGTAATTTCAAACCTGCGGCCGCCCAGGTCGTAAACGGCCACATGCCTGCGCCGCTGCTCATGCAAGCCATAGGCTAGTGCCGCAGCCACGGGCTCATTCACTAATCGCAATAACTCCAGACCTGCGAGCGTACCGGCCTCCTTGGTGGCCTGGCACTGCGCATCGTCGAAGCAAGCCGGCACAGCAATTACCGTTTCGCTCACCGGCCCGCCCAAAAACACTTCGGCCCACATTCTTAGTTCTCTCAGAATGAATGCGGATATCTCCGGCGGCGTCAGGACGCACTCGCCGAGGCGAACGCGCAGCACCTCTCGGCTCTCTGAATCGATGTGCAACGCCCTCTTCAGTGCGTCGGGGACGTGATCTACGCCTCGACCCATCAGGTGTTTGAGCGAATGGATGCCGCCCTCTGGTTCGCTGAAGGAACGCCGGCCAGCTGGCGCGCCTACGCTGATGCTGCCATCCGCTTGCAGACCGATGATCGAGGGGCAAAGCGTTTCGCCGTAGGGGCCGGGAATACATTTCGCCTGGCCGGCCGCTTTATCCACAAAAGAAATCAGGCTAAAACTCGCTCCCAGGTCGATTCCAACTGTCCGTGGCATATGCCTTCCCTTCGAATCTTGAACTTTCCTCATTTACCTGTGGGCGCGTTCCATGCGAGCGCAAATACAAACTCAAACGCCGATACTCTTGCCGCGCCAACGGGGGTGCCGGCTCGCGGTTTTCCTACGAATCATAGAAGATCTCGCTGCGAGTTTACCTGAATTGGGGTGTCATTGGCCTACACTGCGGAAATGGGGAAGTCTATCCCCATGCTCGAATGTTAGGACTCACGGACCAAAGTTATACCGTGAACGAGGTGCCGCAACCGCAACTGTGGGTGGCTCGAGGATTTTGGAAAACGAACCCTTGGCGCATCAGCGTCTCTTCATAATCCAGCGTCACTTCATCGAGGTAGATGTAGCTTTTCGGGTCCACAAAAACCCGCGCTCCATTCTCCTCGAACACCTCATCGCGATCGCGGGCCTGCGCGTCCAGGCGCATGGCATAAGTGAGCCCCGAGCAGCCGCCTCCTTGCACGCCTAGGCGCAAACCACCCCTGTCGGAAACTCCCTCCTTGGCAAGGAGTTCCTGAATCTTCTTGGCCGCCTTTTGCGTGACGTGAATCATCTTCCGCTTCTGACCTCAAGCGCCTCAAGCGCCTTCACACCTGTTAATTGTACGCCCGCTTTCAATTCGTTTTGCTCAAATGCACGCGCTCTTTGGCCATTTCGTAAAGGGGCGAGAGCTCACGCAGGCGGTTGACTACCTCCACAACGCGCTGAATCACGTAGTCCACTTCTTCCTGCGTGTTGAATCGGCCAAGTCCAAAACGAATCGAACTGTGGGCCAGATCCTCGCCCACGCCCAATGCCTTCAGCACATAGCTCGGCTCCATCTTGGCCGAAGTGCAAGCCGAACCGCTCGACACCGCCACGTCGTTGATGCCCATCAACAAAGACTCGCCTTCCACGCAGGCGAAACTGACGTTTAGGTTGTTCGGCAGCCGGTAAGCCATTGAGCCGTTGATGTACACCTCCTCCAAACCCTTGAAGATTCCTTCTTTTAACCGCTCGCGCAGCCCGCCCAGCCGCTTGCTTTCCTCCGCCATTTCGTTCTGACAGAGCTCCGCAGCCTTGCCGAACCCGACGATGCCCGGAACGTTTAGCGTCCCAGAGCGCATGCCCCGCTCATGTCCGCCGCCATCGATGATCGAGGCTAATTGCACGCGCGGATTGCGCCGCCGCACATAAAGCGCGCCGCAGCCTTTCGGCCCGTAAATCTTATGTCCGGTCATGGCCAGCAAATCGATTTTTTCTTTATTCACGTCGACCGGAACCTTCCCCATCGCCTGTACCGCGTCGCTATGAAAGAGCACGCCTTTTTCCTTGGCGATCTTTCCGATCTCCTCGATTGGTTGAATCACGCCGATCTCATTATTCGCGTACATGATGGCGATCAGGATCGTTTTGGGCGTGATCGCACGCCGCAAATCATCCGGATCTATGCGGCCGTCTTTGGCCACGGGCAAATACGTCACCTGATAGCCATACTTCTCCAGGCGCTTACAGGTATCGAGCACAGCCTTGTGCTCGGTAACTTGCGTGATGATGTGATTTCCTTTTTCGCGGTACATCTCCGCGACGCCCTTAATGGCCAGATTGTTGGATTCGGTCGCGCCGCTGGTGAAGACAATCTCCTTCGGCGCGGCGTTAATCAGCCGGGCAAGTTGCCCGCGGGCGTTTTCCACGGCCTCCTCGGCTGCCCAGCCGAACGAGTGATTGCGGCTCGC
>DASPYR010000204.1:0-8057 GCA_035636675.1 Rugosimonospora sp.
GCGCGCAAATCGCGCTTGTCGTTGATGGAAATGTTTCACTTCGAACACCTGCAGCCGATGCCGAAGTTCCAGGTGATTCTCAAGGCCGACCGGAAGCCAGAGCGTCAAAACAAGGGCACGATACGCGAAGGATAGATTTAGTCGCCTTTTGGCACCTTTCAGACATGCCGACTTTATTGAGTAATGACCGCTTTCAGGGGTAACCCGGAAGATATTTGCTCGTGCTGAGTTCTTCTCAGTTTGACCCTGAAACGGAAGTCGCCGGCCTTAGCCAGCGGCCGAGCGGTTGTGCCGCCGATCTGATAACCTGCGCCGCGAGTGCTGGCCCATACTCTTACTCAGATGCGCTAGGGCACATTGATGCGTTGCATGCGCAGCAACTGAACCAAACGATTATCGTTTATCGCGGGAGGCGATCATGAATACAGGTCTTCTGGTGACAATTCTTGTGGCCCTCACCGCTACGGCGGCGGCCGCGCAGGTTCCCACCAAAGACGCGCTCATCGCCCGCGCGAAATCATTCGAACTCGATACGCCCTATGTGCCGCCGCCAGGCGACCCCTTGACGCATCATGCCGCTGGATTTGCGAAGGTAATGTGCTCAGCTGTTTTCATGACCGGCCTTGCGCCCGATTTCGCGGCCGAAAATGTTGGGTTTTTCACTGCGCCCTACGGACAGCGCGCGAAGCTCGGCAAGCCGGTCATCGATCGCGCCAACAAGGCGGTCCACGTCATGCTCCCTAATGGCGTGACCCGTACCGCCAAATATCTCGGGAGCCAGGGTTGCGTCACGCTCTCGATCGGCGAGAGCGCCATGAATTTCAAGCCGGTCGCCGTCAAGAGCCGATTGCCCGATCCCGCGACCCAACTGTGGCCCATGGGCGACATGCTGCCGCAGGAGCCGCTGCCGACAGAGATCGACGCCGAGAAACTCAAAGCTGCCGTGAATGCCGCGTTCCAGCCGGCCGAAGGATTGACCGCGGCGTTCGTTGTGACGTGGAAAGGCCGGCTCATTGCCGAGCGCTACGCGGAAGGTGTTACGGCGCAGACGCCGCTCGAAGGCTGGTCCATGGGCAAGAGCATTACGGCAACGCTCTTTGGCATTCTGGTCAAAGACGGCGTCTATGATTTGGACCAGCCGGCACCGATTCCTGAATGGCAAACGCCCGGCGACCCGCGCGCCAAAATACGCATTGCTGATATCCTTCACATGTCGAGCGGGCTTCGGATCAAGGCGCCCCAAGACCCGGATTATGACCCAACGGGGCCTTACCCGGATCACGTTTACCTTTATACCGGCGGCATCGATTCCTTTCACTACGCGGCGACACGGCCATTGCAATGGCCTCCCAACACGGTTGGACGCTATCACAACACCGATCCGGTCCTGATCAGCTATCTAATCCGGCTCGGTGTCGAAAAAAGCGGCGACGAATATCTCTCATTTCCGCAGCGGGTGCTGTTCGACAAGCTCGGCATCCGTACCATGGTGATCGAAACTGATCCGTTCGGAAATTTCCTAGGGCAAGGTTATGAGGTGGGCTCCGGGCGCGACTGGGCGCGGCTTGGCAATCTCTTTCTTCACGGGGGCGTTTGGAACGGTGAACGCATTCTCCCAGAGGGCTACACCACATTCGTCAGCACGCTTGCGCCCGCCTGGGCCGCGGACAATCGGCCGATCTATGGCGCTTTCTTCTGGCTCAACGGCGACGGGCAATATCCAGTCCCGCGCGATGCCTATTACATGGCGGGCGCTGGCGGGCAGACCACGCTGATTATTCCCTCGCACGATCTCGTCGTCGTGCGTCTCGGGCACTATCGGGGCGAATCTTACGCCGCTTCTGGCTTCAGCGAGGCGCTCGCGCTGTTGATCGAGGCGGTGCCAAAAGCACAAAAGGCCCGGGCCCAAGAATTTGACGACAGAGAGCACAACGCGCTAAGCGGAAAATAACAATATAGAAAACCGTATCAACGAGGCCATCGATCAACCTGTTGGGAAATGTGACATGCCAATCATGCTGACAAGTCCGCTTTCGGTGGATGGGAGACATAGATAAGATGGACAGGGATTTCGCCTCTTGACCCAACGCGGACATTCGACGCTTGGATGTCTCTCCTAAAGGTTCTACGCTGTAGTGATACACAGCAGGGGCACGCACCGATGCGGCGGCGGTACCTCATTGCAATAATTGCTGGCATTGCGGTTTTGCCGCTCGCGGCGCTCGCGCAGCAGGCTGTTCCCTCGATCGCGCCGCAGGTTCACGAGGAGATGTGGGCGATTCCCTCCTCGCCTGTGCCGATGCTCGCCTATCTGATCCGACCCGTTGGCGGCGGTGGCGGTCCATTTCCACTCGTTGTGATGAACCATGGAGTTTCGCTTGACACGATGCAGCGAAGCTATTTTCCCGCCATTGAATTCCGTGACGCCGCACTTTGGTTTGCGCGACAGGGCTACGTGGTGGTCGCACCTGTACGCCCTGGATACGGTGCTACTGCGATCGAAATCCCCGAGCGAGGTCTGTTCGGGCTTTTTTTCTCGGGCGTGGGAAAATGTTCGGATGCTGAGTTTCGTGAAGCGGGGCTTGCCGTCGCGTCGATTGACAAGTGGATCATCGACTACATGTCAACTCAGTCATTTATCAAGCGCAATGAGGTCATCATTGTCGGCCAATCGGGAGGTGGTTGGGGGTCGATTGCGCTAGGCAGTCAAAATCCAGAATCTGTGCGGGCGATCATCGGGTTTGCAGCCGGCCGCGGCGGCCACTTCAATGGCAAACCCAACAACAACTGTGCCCCTGATAGGCTGGTCGATGCCGTTGCCGAATTCGGCCGCACGGCGCGCGTTCCAATGTTATGGATCTACACCCGTAACGACAGTTATTTTGGACCTGATCTGTCAAAGCGGATGACGGAAGCGTTTCGGGCCGCAGGCGGCAATGTCGAATATCATCTGTTATCCGATTTCGGAGGGGACGGCCATTTTTTGATAGACTCGGCCGATGCCGTTCAACTCTGGGCGCCCATTGTCGGCGAATTCCTGGCCAAACATCCATGAAAGGAATTGCTTTATGGACATTCGGCTTCTGTACTCATCGGCACGATCAGCCCGGTATCGATTCCTGGCAACTGGATCACTTGTGGTGTTCATGGCGACCACAGTGATGAGGGTCGACGCGCAACAACTGGTGCCATTTGGCGACGTACCGGCGACCGAGAATTTTTCTGAGGCGGAGATCGCTACTCGGGGACGACAGCCAGATCGCCCGCTAACGTACACGCCGTGGCGCAAGGTGTGTTTCAAGGCCACCCGAGAGGCCGGGTCGAAAATGGTTTGTCGCACGACCATCAACGGTAGATGGGACACGGGTCAGATCGCGCTCAGGGTCGATCTGATCGAACGAGAGGGCGATCCTGTTGCTCGTCTGCAGATTTTCGTGACCCCCGGATCATTTTTGCAGCCCGGCATCAAATTGACTGTCGACCAAGGTTCGCCCATGCAAATTCCCTATGTCATTTGTCTCACCAATGGTTGCGTAGCCGGAAGTGTGGCGAATGCTGGCTTAATCCATGATTTGGACTCAGGTCAGATGCTGACCTTAGAGGCCGTTAATTCCAATGTTGTGGGTGTAACCACCTCGCTTCCTCTCAAGGAGTTTGCCGTAGTTCACCAGGGAGTACCGACGCAAATATTTGAGCAAAGGCTTGAAGGAGATTGGGAGCATTAGGTCGATGAAACGTGCCACGTCCAGGTCCCGCCGAACTTCGGCTTGCCGACGGCTTGATCGACCAAACCAGCCGAATATCCGCCAGGTGCGGCTGACTGGAAAACCGGTCATCCAGGTACGATTTTGGGGTGGCCTGGAAAACCAGGAACAAGATGCCCATGATGTCGGAGGCACGAACGACAGGAGTGTCTCAATTAATCCTCCACCTTTTTGCGGCGCGAGAGTCCGGAAGGGACCCATCTCGGACATCGGGCACGTCGAGCGGAGGCCGATATGGCCGGAGAGGAATGTTATTGGCTCACCGCATTGTCGACGCCGTGCCAAATTTGATCCTTTAGGACGATCAGCGGCGGCGGCGGCAATATCTCGGGCGGCTCCGTTCGCCTGACGCCATCAACGACAAGACTGGCCATGTCGATTTCTCCGTCCGTGTAATAAGGATCGCCTTCGCCATTTCGGCCGAGCAATGTCGGGCCAGTTCCGGAAATCTGGAACAGAGTTTTGACCATTCGCGCCTCTCGCAAGTCGCGCATCAGCAGGTCGCGATCCGCATCGATGTCGGGCCCGATATGGTGGGTGACCTGTCCGGTGTCGTGGCTCAAACCTACCCCACGATCGAACGTGACCGAGCCGAGCCAGACCGGACGGCCATCTGTCGCCTTTTCGAGAACCAGCCACAGGCGGACGTGGTGTCGCTTGTCAGCGCTGCTGCCATCTGGCTTTTCGAAGGCTAGCTGTTCCTTTTTCCCGTTGTAATAAAGAGGGCTGACTGGCGCATCATGATATGGCCGGTCAAGCACCACGCTGCCGACGATCTCGATGCTCGTGCGCAACGTGATCGGATCGGCAGGAAACCAGCCCGCCTCGTGCATGGCGCGAAGCACGTCTTCTTTGACGCCAACGAGTCCGACGTTAAGTGCATCTCCCGGAATTCCGGCGCTGGTGCGTGTAACCATTGGCATGGAGGCCAGGCCGGGTTCATGCTCGTGATGGGTCCACAAGACAGGGAGCAGGACGTAAGCCAGCATGAGATAAGCGACCGCAATGGCCGCTAGAGCGAGGAGCCATCGTTGTCTGGTTGGGAGCAGTTTCATTCAATCGCTCCCGCGCTAGCGTACTATCCTATAACGTAATGCGACAGCTCCCTCGACGTCTTGAAGGAAACTCCCGGGTCGTTAGCGTGAACAATTTGTGAGCGTATGAGGGCCACACCGTCCCGCCTTGACCTGGAATCTGGTGTAGTCGGTGTCGACAAACACGCGACACGGCAGCGTCGGGTAAAGCTCGGCACGAGCTGTGTAAGAGAAAGCGGGAGTGTCGATGTGGTAACAAGCGCAGCGGAAATTCTCATCTGAAGTTCCTCTTCGTCAACGCGCTCAGAATAGCTACCATTTTCACAGTATATACATCCGTTTCGCTTCAGAAAGCGCGCGAGTACAGCCAGCGAGATCACCCTTTGCATCAAGACGTTTGGCCCGGGCCATAGTCGTTGAGAATTTTGACTGCAAGCGCTCCTTGGCTTTTCTCAGAGAATCGGGCGTTGGCTGGCGATCAAGTTGC
Organism: Rugosimonospora sp.; assembly: GCA_035636675.1. GTDB lineage: Bacteria > Acidobacteriota > Terriglobia > Acidiferrales > UBA7541 > Palsa-189. Next base: position 5,286 of record DASPYR010000204.1, read on the forward strand.
GCGCCAATCGACTGTGGTGCTGTCAATCCCGCATTCGGATTTCCTGCCGATTGTCGTATCGCTGCTTCGAATTGTGCAATGTCGTTGCTACAAGGACCGGCTTGAGCAAACGTTGAATTCAGATCAAGAATCGAACCAACGATTAGAATCGCTGTTACTCGAAGTTTGGACATTCGAAGCCCCGGTTATTCGACTACTCCAATTGTAACACAACAATTTGATTGGGTGCCACTGTCAAATTCTGACGGCGAAGGTCCGGCTGAGCTGCGACCTTGCCGATGAGGACCACTGTAGTGCGCTTTGCTTCGGATTTGATTCAAGAGTCGTTCGCTTGATCTCAAGGCGTCGCCGCCACATCGCAAAATGCGAATGTCGACCGCGCCGCTTAAGCGTCTGCAACGACCTCCGAATTACCGAAGGTCCTCCGAAATTTTGGAGAATTCAAGTGTGTGTATGCGCGCGCCGTTGAGGCGACCGCGCGGACGGGAGATTAGGGGCGATTCGCCAAAGCCCTCGGAAAGGTGGCGCCGGTCTTGGTGCGGCGCCACCAGGAATGCATCGGTAAATCGAACATATCGCGGACAACCCATTTCGGTGGGACCCGAACTGGCCGTGGGCATTGGTACCGAAGCAGTGTAGCGCCCATGCTTACCTGCGCCAACGGGGTGATCGAATAGAGATGTGGTTTGCTGCGGCGCATGAGTCTCCTCACGGCACAAAGCGGACGTCCCGCTGTGGTCGATGAACGTCCGCTGTCGAGGAAAACGGACGCGCCGTTGCTTCATGCGACTTCTGACCGAAGGAGCCATCGGTCTCGCTCCCGTCGACCAACCTATGACCAAAGGCCATTTAGCTATGACCCTGCCGGCCGAACGGACGCGAACGTGAACGAAAACTGTCGCGAATTTTTAAAGCGCGTGCGCGTCCATCCACCCTTGTCAGTGCGAGGCTTAGGTATCAGCTACCCGGTTTCAAAATATTTTGTAGCTGCGACCATCACGCGCCTCCGCATTGCCCGCATTGCGTATTGGCTGTATGGGACCCGCTACTTTGAATATATTTTTGGCGCTTTGCATTTGAGCTTAAGCACCCCTAGGCGCGAATTGAAAATATTTTCAGCGCGGGGGACGTGAGGGCCTTCGATGACTCGTGGTCATGGTCGCGGCCGGATAATCGCTATCATCAGTCCAAAATATTCGGCTGCTTGATGTGGTGACCTGTCCACTTTGGGCCGATTGTCCGCTAACCTGTCCACGAAGAAACCGCTGTGCCCCTGGGGTTTCTTGCATTTATGGACAGATTGGACAGTGCGGCCTGGTTTATGAATTTCTGGCGAATCGACTGATTACCGATGATCATTGATATCCGTCCAATCTGTCCAAAATGTCCAAATATAAATAAATCAATGGGTTAGGAGCGGGCAGATAGTGGACAGTTTGGACAGGTACGGCTCAGCCATCGTCGTCCCCGGCGAACTCTGATTCCCAATCGATTACGGTGGAGTCGAACTCCGGCCACCACGGGCGCACTTCACGAAAGCGTGCGCGTGTTTCCTTCAATGGGGGAAATACCCACACTGTGCCATTGGACCGCTTCCGCTCGCCCCCCATCCGTTTCATGAACTTTGCAAAATCTTGATCGCTCCAATACTGCAACGGCTTCGACCGCTTTCGCATGTAGTCATAGAACTCCTCTGCCCGCGCCTTGTTGGGTTTGCCACACCGTCCCGGTAAATCGCCTGACTCCAGAATGTCGGCCATGAGCTTCACTTCCGGCTCGGCGGTAAGTTCCTTTTGCCGGGCCAGTGCTTCGGTTTGCGGGATGTCCTGTCGGGGATGCCAGCCTTCAAGGTCCGTCTCTAAAAGATCGTGCAGCATCGCGCCAAGCCCACCGTTGTCCAGTTGATCGGCCATCCGCCGGAAGTAGGCATGATCCTGCTTATGTTTGGCGGACACTTCGAAAACGGCGTAGCGGCGTTCGTTGCCGGACGCGGGCACCACCCACTTTTCGTTTGATGCCAGCATGAGCTTCAGCGCGTTCAACACCGAATAGGCGTTGACGCCTTTCGGCTCCACCGTCAACGACGGTTCCGTAATCAGCGCTTTCAGCACGCCTTCGTCTTCCTTGTGTCCGGGCCAAATCACTTCGTCGCAGAACAGGAGTCCGCACTGCATGAAGTGCGCGTTGAATTTGCCGGTTAGGTGGTTACGATTCGAAATGTGCAGCCCGTGCGAGCCGAACAGGCGGCACATCGCCCGGCAAAGGAAGCCTTTGCCAGTGCCTTTTTCCTCGGAGAGAAACACAATGGCAACTTCACAATGCTTCGTCGGGTTCTGGGCGGCCCATGCCAGCCAATTGATGATGTAGTTATAGCTTGGGACATCTCCGTTCGCGATGACGTTGCGGATGTGGTTGTGCATTAGAAGTCCTTTGCAGCGGCATCTTGATCGGGCGGAAGCACGTCAAGGGCTTTGGCTTCGGCGAGGAAGTGGCGCAGCGTTCCGATCGTGATCCGCGCCATATTGGAATCCGCGTGCAGCGAATCCCAACGGCGTCCGATTTGTTCGGCTTGGTCCGCATAGTTCGGATCGGCGATGGACCAATCAATGAATTCCTGGCGCGCGTCGCCCTCCGTCGCGTGGTGGATAGCCATCATCAGCTTCAGCCAACGGTCGTGGCTGTGAAACTCTTCCGGCTTGAGCCGAGCAAGAACTTGCTCCGCTTGCTCTTGATCAAGCTGGCCTACTGAGACGGTGGTGGCTGGACCCTCCG
>DASPYR010000205.1:0-9765 GCA_035636675.1 Rugosimonospora sp.
GTATCGGCGATCACCCCGAACCCAACCCATCGTTTCATGCCGTCCACGCCGCGGTAGTAACATCGGTTCAGCCCGTGCCGGCGTTTCAGCACGCTGATTCGATCATCGCAGCCCGTTCTCCATTTCTGCCCCTTGCGAAACCACTGTTTCCGTTGATGCGCCCGGCGGGCCGCGCTTCTCGTCGATCGATTCGGGATCGAGAACGGTTTTACGCCCATGGCGTGTGCGGAGAGCTCGTTCTGCACAGAGTAAACCCGGCGTCACCGGCCGCCAACTCCGGGGCGCGCCCCAGCCGTTGCTGGTGCACGGTCAGCGCAGGCAGCAACAACTTCGTGTCATGCGGCCTTTGTCGGTAGACTTCATAATGAATAATGATCTGGTTCTCGGCCTCCTGGATCTTCACCATTTTCCCGAACTCCCTCGGTTTGTTGGCCTTGCCCTTGCGGATGATTTCCGCCGTGGGCTCGAACAGACTCACGATCTTGCCCGGCGTGTCCGTGACGCCGCGAAACATCCGCGCCGTGGTTTGCCGCAGTACTTGGTTCACCAGCGGAATCATCGCGTCCAACTCTTGCTTCATCCCACGCAGCACAGCTTGCTGCTTCCGATTCACCGCTCGCTTCACTCCGCTGTGGATCTCCTCGGAAAATCGCTGCGCTTGGTTTCGCACCTGTCGCGTCAACCGCACCAACTCCCGGTATTTCTCCTGCATCTTCTCTTTCCGTTCCTGGCACTTCGAACGGCTGAGCCGGGCAATCTCCAGCACTCGGTATCCCACGGTCCGCAGGCGATCCCGCAACCATGTGCCCTGCTGTCCGACACTTTGATGTGGCTCGTACAAATCGAAAGCGCGAACAGTTTTTTTTGTGGCAAAGAAGGCAAGGTATAGATAGGCGGCACTTCCGTGATTATCGACACGGATGACACGCGCGCGGGCGTGGTGCACGGGGCGGTCGAGCATGACGGTGATGGCGGCGCTGTCGCCCAGCAGTTTTCCCTAATCTCAACCCGAAGGCCAACCCGAGATGTGTCCGACCACGGGGTATTATCAAGTACTTGGCAGTCCCCAACAGCCTTGTAAGTTGTTGTAAGTACTTGATGTCCTCGCTTTGACACGGTAGAGGTCTGCGGTTCGAGCCCGCACGGGCCTACCATCTTTTCCAATGGCCTTGGTGTGGTGCGATGCATTGACTCCGCTGGCGACTGGCCGCCGAATATAGACATCACAGAGACCCGGATTCGTCGTAGTGCCACTGAATATCAGAAATCAGTTCCGAGGATGACAACACGGCATCAATGAGCCGCACAGCGTCGAACTCTACGTTCTTCTGCTGCCCGTGAAAGAGACGACCCACAATACCTCGCCTGCGTTCAAGCAAGCCTACCCAGTCGGGGCCTCCTCGGTACCGAGCCAAGAAATCATAAGTGGCTCCGCGGAACCTGAACCGAACAATCCATCCGGCATCCTTTTGCCCAATCATAGGGTCCACGGCGGCATCGTGTCGGGCCAGTTCGTATATAAGCCAATTGGCCAAGTCACCCCCGTAAGCACGGCGGCTTACGAAATGCTTTTCAGGTGTGGACGTGTTGAATGCAGTGCTCCGGAAGGTGACGATCATGCGCGTCGATAAGGAAGGCAAGGACGCCACAGAAGGGTATTTTACAACGCGCGCCCAGGTCCGTCGGCAAGGGGCTGCCTCGATTCGAGTTGTTACGCCGCCAGCATAAATTTCGGCTTACGCATTGCAGCGATACAATTTGTACTCACTCGATCTCATCTGTTCCCAGACCGGCGATAAAATTGACACGGTAGAGGTCTGCGGTTCGAGCCCGCACGGGCCTACCACTGATCCCTCAGTGTTGAGAAGGATTGCCGGGCGCGAGGCCCCACGCGCCCGAGTCCCGCCACTTATCTGGATCTGGGAGGACGACGCTGGCTTAGGCCCTAGATTCATTTCCTCGAAGGCTTACGTTCGGGTCGCCCCGGTCTGCAGGGCGACCCGAACGTTATCGGGAGAGCGCTTGGAATTTGTTGTTTCGGTCGCGCTCCCCAACCGTTGTTCTACGAATTTGACTGCCCGATGTCCTGCTTCGTCTGCGTGTTAGCCTTCTTCAACTCAGCCTTGGAATCAGTGCCTGGCTTCAGCGCGTCAATCGAAGCGCCGAGGCTCATCGCTTTAGAAGGTACGCTGGTGCATGTCCCGGTACCCACGGGCATACGGGTCATGTCACACGCGAGGGTGTTGAAGTCGATCCCGAGGTTGTTCGCCACATGGATCGCTGCAACGCACTGGCCGAGGTTTCTGAAGTTCGCGCAGGCCTGCTGTGGCGTGGCGTTCACACCCATCTTGGTCAGCAGATTGGCCAGATTGTTGGAGAGATTCTTGTTCTGGGTAAGAAGCTGATCGGGCGTCTTACTTCCGCCATGGGTCCCGCTATTTGTGGATCCGGAATCATGCGTGGATCCGTGACTCGTGCTCGCGTTGGCTCCCGGGGCGCCCAGGGGCGCATGTGAGCCGGAGACTCCTGGTGAGCCTTCCGGTCTGCCCACGCTGCGGCCTTGCGCCGCAGCGCGGATAGGAATGAGCCACAACCCGATTGCCAGAACCGCAACTCCTACCGTAAAGAGCTTCCTCATTTTTGCCTCCGTGAGCAGTTGATTGATCGAACGCTTTCTAACTCCGCCAGTAAATGTTAGAAAACGCGACCTTGTTGCATTGATTTGGGGACGCATTTCGCTCCGTTGGCGCATGGCTCGCCTCACGCTCCCTTCGCGCGGTGAAGCAGGTTCCGTATATTCACGCCGACGCCGAAGGAGACGACATTCAAATCGAAGTGGACGCTGTGAGTAAAGCCGGCCCAGATGTCAAGCAGAGATATTCTTGCGTCGAGTCCGAAATTAAATCCATGGTCGCTTGTGAGGTCAGAGCCGCCGCTGGTCTGCTGACTCAGTTCGTAAACGCGCCCGTGACTCCCGGCCCCCGCTGGCAGCCCACCCTTTGTAACCAGCCGGCTGAAGACCTGCTGCGAACCCCACGGTGCAATCTCGTAGAACGAAGCGCTGAAGCTGAGAGGGCCAAAGAGATCAAAGCCTGTTCCGGTCTCGAAATGCATCAGGTGACCTAAGGACGTGAACTGCTGAAAGAAGAGAGTATTGGGAACCGAGTTTGCCAGGCCCAGGTCGGCGAAAGGCGTCAGGCGGCCGAATTTCCGGTCAAAATGATTGGTCCAATCGTAGGAGGCGCGGCCGGTGCTCAAGCCTTTGGAACTGTCGCCGCTCGGCGCCGTTCCGGTGAGCGCCATCCGATAATTAACTGCAGGATTGGCAAGGGAGAGGCGCAAGCCAGCGAAGATGTCGCCAATGCCATTCACCGAAGTGGTGCCGGCCAGCGAAGTCGCGCCGGCGGTCGAAGTGGTGGTCGAAGACGAGTTGTGTACGAAATAGACCGGGATGCCTGCGACCAGCCCCACGTGAGAGCTGAAGTTATAAGCGGCCGATGAAGTGAGCGCCAGTATTTGGCCCTCCGTGCTCGAGCTGCCGGCAAATTGTTCAATCCACTGCCAACCGATGTCGGTGCGCTCGGCAGCCGATTCCCCTACGGGTGTCTGGGCGCGCAACGCAGGAACAAAAACGCAGCTCCAGAGAACGAGGAGAAACGGCAGAGCACTATAGCGAAAAGCGGGCATACTGGGTCGCCCTCCTGGTGTGCTATTTATATAGTACGAATCGGAGTCAGAATACATGGTTAATCGCAATGGACGTGCCAACCTTGGCAACTCACGAGGCTCTTTAGATTCAACGACTTAGCTGTAGTTTTGGTAAGATGGGAGCGGATGGCGGCCGGTCGACCGTCACCTTCTTACATCGGACGTGAAAATGTGTCCTGGTACTTTTACACCGGTGTCGCAAACCAGGCTAACAATAGCCTCTTGGGCTACTTCAGCGAGAGTTTCTTGTCGGGATCGGGCCGAACAATCAGATACGTAATGTCGCCTTCGGTACTCGCCCAGCCATGTGGCACCCCGCCGGGGATGATGACCACATCGCCCTTGGCGATGCGCCGCGACATGCCGCCGTCAATGCCTTCGCCTGCGACGTCGGTCCAATTACCGAGGGCGGATGCGCGCGGCGCGGCTGGCTTTCGCAGGGTGCCGCCGGTCACCAACATCCCAGCGCCGTCCAGCATGTAGTAGACCTCGGCGACGTTGGTTTGGTGCATGGTCGCGTTGGGCGGGGCGCTCTTCGGCCGGAAAACGCCAAATATGCCGACGCGGTAGCCTCCGGAGTCGACCACGCGTATGGGCCGATCGCTATTGCGATCGTGAGGCGCATCCTTGATAAACGCCTGGACCTGCGCAGCTGTGATGTCCGTCGCTCCTGTCGGCGCCTGTGCCCTCGCCGAGGAAGCGATAAGCAACAGGAAAATTCCCGCGACTATTTTGCGCATGTGATGGCTTCTCCTTTTTTCTGGTCGTAAGCAACCAGTCTGTGATGCGGGAGGATAGCACATCGGGGCCCCTACAGCTCGCCAGTGGCCGCAGCGGGCACGACGTGGCGGCGCGTGGCGAGCCAATTCAGGAACGCCACGACGGCCGTCGCCAGGATCCACGCAAGCTCTTCCCGCGTCGTGTGCGTGAAAAGCGCGATCATCAATGCCATGCCGATAACGGCGAATATCGGCCCAAGCGGAAACCGGTAAGCTGCTGCGCGAGGTTCTTTGCGGCGCAAAGCCAACAGCGCCGCACACACCACCGCATAGATAATCAGCCGGGCCGCCGAGGAGAGCACCACATTCCATCGGAAATTACCCATCGTAGCGAGCAGCCAAAGTGAACTCGCAAACACGAGAATGGATACATGCGGAGTCCGAAAGCGGTGGTGGATGGCGGCGAAAATTGGCGGAAGATCGCCTCGCTCCGCCAGGGCGAACGTCATGCGCGGAGCGTGCACCATCTGCGCGCTCAAAAAGCCGAATAAGGCAAGGAGCGCGCAGACCGCAATGAAGGCAGCACCGGCTGGCCCCAAGAATACCTGCGCGGCCATGGCTAGCGGCCGGTCGGTTTGCGCGGGATCCGGCAGCACGCGCACGACGACAATCTGCACCAGGATATAAATCAGGGTGACGCTCACAAACGAGACCGCCATGGCAAACGGCACGTCCCGTTGCGGATCGCGGGCTTCGGACATGGGTACCAGCGCGCCTTCAAAACCGCCGTAGGCAAAGATCAGCACGATGGCCGCGTCGAACCAATCCGCGGCCGTGGCCACGTGCGGATTCACGGGCGAGACAGCCGGATGGGCGAAGCCATAGAGCAGACCAGCGGCGGCAAAAATCAGCAGCGGGGCGATCTTGGCGATGGCGAACGCGGAGCTCAGGTGTGCACCCATCCCCACACCGACAATGTTGACGCCGGTGATTACCAAGAGAATGGCCGCGCCCAACAGAGCGCGCTCGAGCGGCCGCTGCGCCGCCGGCCAGAAGTAGCCCAGATAAGTACCGAAAAGATTGACCGCTGCCGCGGCGGCCGTTAGTCGTGAGAGCCAGTGTAGCCAGGCGACTTCGAGGGCCAGCAAGCGTCCGAAGGCCACGCGCGTGTAGAGGTAAGGTCCGCCGGCTTGGCGGAACTGCGAGGCCACTTCGGCGAAGCAGCCCATGATCATTCCGACGCCTGCTGCGGCGAGAAGATAGGCAAACGGACTCTCGCGGCCCAGATGAGCGGCAACAATGGCCGGGAGACCAAAGATGCCGCTGCCGATAATGGAGTTGATCACCAGCGCCGCGAGGCCCCAGCGGCCTATGGCCCTTACCAGGTGTGTGGGTTCGCGCGCGCTCACTTGTGCGGGCTCTTGTAAAGCGATTTGCGACTAGATAACGCGGAATCTTCCGCCGGCAAGCTTCTACGGCGCGGCGAGCATGCGTTGGCCGACGAGCAGCGCCGGATTCGCGCCGACATATGCGACATGCCTTTTTGTCGGAGCTTTTCTGCAAGCGGAAATATACTCGCGCGGGTGCTTCGGGCACAAGGCAGGTAAGCGAAGCGGCGCCTTCGTCAGTTCGCTCCGTCGCGCGGAGCAAAGACAAACAGGCCGTTCCCCGAGGCGATGGAAATGTACTGCTTGCCGTCCACCTGATAGCTGATCGGCCCGGCAATGATTTCGCCGCCGAGATTCACCTTCCACAGCAGCGCGCCCGTGCGCGCATCGAGCGCCTGGAAATAGCCCTCGCGCCCGCCGGCGAAAAGCAGGTCCGAAGCAGTGGTCAGGATCCCGCTGCAATTGACGTCGTGCATCTCGAAGCTCCACTTCTTTTTGCCGGTGTGGGGATCGAGAGCAATCACGGCGCCGTGACCGAGCGCTTCGGTGTAGGTGTTGACGGGGCCGTTGCGAGCGCCCCCGGGATTATCGGCGCCGGCAATCGGGCTGGCATTTGCCCCGCCGGTATAGCGCAGACCTTCTCTATAGTTCACATCTACACCGGTGAAGACGGTCGAGTAGCCTTCCCAGGTAGAGAGGTAGAACAAGCCCGTGCGCGGGCTGTAGGACGGCGAATACCAGTTCGTCCCGCCCTGAATTCCGGGGAAGGTCGGCGCGCCCGGAGGCTGCGGCGTCGGAATGGGTCTCCCCTTCGCGTCCAAGCCGCTGGCCCAGTTGACCTTTACGAATGGGCCGCCAGTGAGAAACTTTCCCGTCGTCCGGTCCAAAACGTAAAAGAAGCCGTTGCGATTGCCCCACAGCATCAGCTTGCGAGGGCTCCCGTTCCAATCCATATCCGCGAGAACGGGGATCTGCACCGAGTCATAATCGTAGGCATCGTTTGGAGTGAACTGAAAAAACCACTTCAGCTTTCCGGTATCAGGATCAAGGGCCAGCACGCAATCGGAATAAAGATTGTCGCCGGGCCGTTGCCCCGGATTCCAATCCGGGCCCGGATTGCCGGTGCCCCAATACGTCAGATTGAGATCGGGATCGTAAGAGCCGGTAAGCCAGACGGCCGCGCTTCCGTGCTTCCAATCATCCCCGTGCCAGGTTTCGTGGCCGGGTTCGCCGGGCGCAGGAACGGTGTTGAAACGCCAGGCCTCTTTGCCGCTGTGCGCTTCGTAGGCGGCGATGAACCCACGAATGCCATACTCGCCGCCGGCCACGCCGACGATCACTTTGTCCTTCACTACCAGCGGCGCCATCGTCATGGCGTAACCCGCAGCTGCGTCGGCTAACTTATTGTTCCAAAGAGCGTGGCCGTTCCGGGCATCGATGGCCACGAGATGCGTGTCCACCGTGGCCATGAAGAGCGTATCGCCGAGGATGGCCACTCCGCGGTTCACGATTCCGCAGCAGGGGCGCGAGTCAGGAGAAGTAGCGTAGTGGTAGACCCAGAATACCCGCCCCGTCTTGGCATCGAGCGCAATAACATCGTTGGGCGATTGCGTCAGGTACATGATGCCGTCGACCACTAGCGGCGTAGTCTCGAATTTCTGCAGCGATTGCGCTTGAAACACCCATTTCAGCTCCAGATTTTTCACGTTGGTGGGATCAATCTGCTTGAGCGGACTAAACCGTTGGCTCGAGTAGCTGCCGGAGTAGGTGAGCCAGTTCCGCGGTTCGTCGGGCGCGCGCAGCAGGCGCTCGGAAGTGACCTGAGCGCAGAGAGCGCCGGGCACGAGCAAGGCCAGACACACTAGAAACGCGCGGCGGCTGTTCCGAAACATCATTTGGAGAATCGTTTTCCGCATCATCGCAGGCCTTTCAGCGTGAGCAGGTAAGCGACCAGATCGGCCATTTCCTGCGCACTGAGCTTGTCCTTGTAGGACGGCATGGTGGATGTCGTGACAACTGTGTATTCGCGCAAGTCCGCCTTGTCCAAAGACAGCAGACGTTCCTGATCATCGATCAACTGAACCGAATATGTGTCTTCGTTCAGCCGCCGGCCGTTGATGACCTTGCCGTCTCGCGTGACCGCGCGCACGGAACGGTTCATCGGCAGCATCATCCCACCGGGATCGCGAAGAGTACGTTCCAGGAAATCGGCGCTGCGCAGGGCGCCAATCTCGCTCAGGTCGGGAGCGACTCGGGGCCCTTTGCCATTGACGCGATGACAGCTCGTGCAGCCGCCCGCTCCCTCGAACCAGGCTCGGCCGCGATTGGCGTCGCCTACCGCCACCGCGCGCGCGTCAAACGTGCGCATGTTGCGGATATAGGCGACGATCGCGGTGAGTTCCGAAGGGTCAAACCGGAAGGGCGGCATGGCCGTGCCCGGGATGCCGTTGTTGAGAACGCCGCGCAGATCTTGATCAGATGAAGCGCGCCGCAACGCGCCGCCGCCTAAGTCCACACCGCCGATTTGCGTGCCATTCACGCCGTGGCAGGCGGAGCACTGCGCGGCGTAGACCTGGGCGCCATAACGAATGTCCGCCGGAGCATACGCAGCCGCGCGATCCTGAGCTCGACTCACCGAGGCCCACAGCGGACTCAGGAAGAGCGCAATGGCGCAGGCGGCTGGCCGCTTCCACCACTGCGTTCCAGGCAGCTTCAACCGCTCTGCCGGAGCGACCATCGCTATCGTCCGAATTGCCATTTTGATTCCCAGCCGCCTTAATTCTCAACGATTGCCGGGCAATATACACCTGCCCGCCGCCTTTGGGAAGGCTTGCCATGCCCCATGCGTCGGCGCCCTGCGATTGTTTGCCGCCGCTCCGGCGCGCGCGCGATGGACGCGCGCTTCGATTTGTGCGAGCATACGGGGCAAATTCGCAGGCACATACCGGAGGAGCCCATGCAAAGACGCAAATTCCTGGCTTCATCGCTCGCGGCATCCGCGCTCGTAATCACGCAATCCGGCTCTCGTTTGGGGGCCGCGGAGGATGGCGCGCAAAAGAACGGCCGCGAGTTCTACCAGCTCCGCCGCTACCACATCATCAGCGGACCGCAAAGGAAGTTGTGCGATGACTTTTTCAGCGGGGCGCTGATCCCCGCGCTGAACCGCCTGGGCATCGGCCCCGTCGGCGTGTTCGATCTTTCGATCGGTCCGGACACGCCCACGATTTACCTGCTGATGCCGGGCCTTTCCGCCGAAACGCTGGCCACTGTCGAAACGCACCTGGCGAAGGATGCCGAGTACATGAAAGCCGGCGCGGCCTTTTTGAACGCTCCCGCCAAGGAGCCGGCGTTCGACCGCATGGAGAGCTCATTCCTGCAGGCGTTCGAGAAGTGGCCCAAGCTCACGCCGCCGGCGGCCACCAAAACGCGCGGCCCGCGCGTGTTTGAGCTGCGCATCTACGAAGGCGCCACCGACCAGGATCACAAGCGCAAGGTGGAGATGATGCAGTCGGGCGAAGCGGAAATCTTCACCAAGGCCGGCGTCGAGCAAGTGTTCTACAGCGACACGCTCGTCGGGACGCGGCTGCCGAATCTGACCTACATGCTGGCGTTCGATAGCCTGGCCGACCGCGACAAAAAATGGGCCGCATTCCGCGCCTCGGATGACTGGAAGGCGTACTCGACCCAGCCGCGCTACGCCTTCGAGACCATCGTCTCCAACATCACCAACGTAATCCTGACGCCGACCGCGTACTCGCAGATTTAAATTTTGGAGTTGTTGATGTAGCCCAGCCTTTGCGCATTCTGAAAAGGCTGGGGTTTTTCTGCGTTGATGGTCCGGCCGGGCCTGACACAAAATCCCCACCCTTTCCTGAAATGAGAAAGGGTGGGCTACAAAACCCGATGTAGCGACCGCTCCCCGTTCCTCTACAAAGACGAGGGCCGTCGCG
>DASPYR010000206.1:0-4865 GCA_035636675.1 Rugosimonospora sp.
ATATCCATCGTCTGCGGCCCGCCGCCGAACGCGAGAATCGCGGGATACGCCTTGGCCGGATCGTAGCCATTCGGAAGAACGACTTTATATTGCAGCTTGGTTCCCGAAATATCCGCGACTTTATCCAGCACTTCCGCGCGAAGTAGCTGGCCCGAAAGCATTACCGCGGCAATGGCAACAGCAGGTAAGAGCAATCGCGAGCAAAAAGAACGGCAGGACATAATCGGCGCACTCCTTGCTTGATTTAATGGCTGACGGTTGGCCGGCCGATTATACGTTAATCCGGGCGTGGCACGCAGGGCAAAACGGCTGTAGAATCCCGCCATCCCCGGTGCCGAGAGCAAATCCAACCTAGGAGAACCGTAGATGCGAAGGCAAATCGCGCCATGCGCTCTCATTACATTCTTCCTATTCGCCGCCCCGATCGTCGGAGCCCCCATCGGCAAGTGGGTCGAGGTGCGCAGCCCGAATTTTATCGTCGTCAGCAATGCCGGCGAAGGACAAGCGCGGAAGATCGCGGTGCAGTTTGAGCAGGTTCGCTCACTGTTTCGCGAGTCTCTTGCCTATGCAAACAAAAGCACCTCGCCGGTCATCACCATTCTCGCGGTCAAGGATGAAAATTCCCTTCGCGAGTTACTGCCGGAATACTGGGCGGAAAAGGGACACGCGCATCCTGCCGGCGTTTTCATCGGCGGCCCCTATGATCAATTCCAGGTGGCCCTCAATCTCGGCGCGCCCGGGGAAAACCCCTACGAGAGCCTGTATCACGAATACTACCATTCCGTTACGGTGCCCTATTTCCCCGGCCTGCCGCTCTGGGTTGCCGAAGGCATGGCCGATTTCTTCGGCAATTCGGCAATCGGGGATAAGACCGCGACGCTGGGAATGCCCAATGCCGGCCTGATCGAGGAGCTTCGCAGCCAGCCGCTGATCCCTCTTCCCGTCTTGTTCAAAGTGGACCACAAGTCGCCTTACTACAACGAGCAGAAAAAGGTCTCCATCTTTTACGCCGAGTCGTGGGCGCTGATCCACTATCTGATGATCGGCGATAAGCAAGCTCACAATGCTTCTTTTGGAGTGTACTTGAGCGCTTTGAGTCAGGGTGCGAGCCAGGAGGAAGCCGCCACGAAGGCCTTCGGAGATCTCCGCAAACTCCAGGACAATCTCGTGGCCTACATCGGACGCTTTACATTTCTGGCCTTCGGCTATCCTGCACCTGCGAAAATCCCCGAGAGCAGTCTCAGCACGCGCATTCTTTCGCCGGCGGAAGTAGACGCCTACTCCGGCGGGTTCCTCGCGCTTCATCGCCAGTTTGAGCAAGCTGAGCCTCTTCTCGAGGAATCCGCGCAACTCGATCCCAAGCTCGCTCTCGCCCGGCGAAACCTCGGATTTCTGCACTATTTCCGTGACGAACGCCCTGACGCGCTCGCTTCCTTCGCCGCGGCCATTGCCCTGGACTCGCAAGATGCCAACGCGCGCTTTCTTCGCGCGCAGTTGACCTTCGATGATGTATCTCACACCGATCCGCAGATCGAAGAGGATCTGCGGCAGGCGCTAGCTTTGAAAACGGATTTCGCCGATGCCAACGGTTTGCTGGCCGTCTACCTCGCGGCAAAAAACGAAAAGCTGCCCGAGGCGCTTGGGCTTGCACAGAACGCCGTCCATCTGCAACCGGGGAATTTTAATTTCCAGCTCGCCCTCGCGCAGGTGCTCATTCGCATGCGCCGCTATGACGATGCCGAAGCTCTCGGCCGCCGCGTGCTCGCGCGGGCGACCGACGATGGCATCCGCACCGAAGCCGACCAGATTCTGACGTACGTTACTCAGGCCCGCGATTACGACGCTCGCATGCGGCAGACGCAAGAGGAGTCGGCCGCTCGCGCCAGTGCAGACGCGTCCGCCGCGCGCGCCGATCAGGCCGCCTCCCGATCGGATGAAGTCGCGGCGCGATCCGATGAGGCCCCCGCCGAAAAAGCCTCAGAGCCAGCTGGGCCGGCTGGCGATCCGAACGCGCCCGTCCTAAAGCGACGGGGGCAGCCAACTGATGTGATCGGCGTCGTAATCCAGGTGCATTGCGATGGCACTGAAATGGAAGTCACAACGAGGGTTGATGGCCGGCCTGCGCCGCTTGTTTTTCACGCGAAAGACCGTAAGCGGATCGGCTATACCAGCAATGTCTCCGCAATTCACAACGACATAGATCCGTGCAGCGAACTCAAGGGACACAGGGCGAAACTCATCTTTGCCCCCTCAGAAGCGAAATGGCTCGACGGCGAACTCGTGCACATCGAGGTCGAGAAGTAAGCCGCAGTCCGGCACGTTGCGCGCCGGACTCTCGCAACTGCTTATTGGTTGCCTTGGGGCGGAGCGCAATTGGCGATGCACTTCACCGCCTGCATTTGAATTTCGGCTTTCTTGTGAGGAACGTTCGAGGTGGACTCCGGGACGGCGATGAGCGACTGCGGCCCATCCGCCGCGTTGAACGTGCATTGGAACTGCAACGATTGCACGCCCCGCTGCTGGCAGGGGCTCTTCTCCAGTGCGGACTCCAGCGCGCCAGGCTGCGCATGCAACTGATCGGCGGTTTGCGAAGGCAACATGGCGATGACCATGGGCACGGGAGATTTCACTTTAATACTCACTTGCGTGCCGTCGTGATCGGGCGCGAAACCCCCGTAAACTTTCAGGATTGACGTGAGCTCATATTTTTCTTTGACCTGCTCGAACCACTGATATTCCGGCTGGATGCAATTTTGCACGCAATCCCAGCGGTAATACTGGATGTGCACGTCATTCGGGGAGACGAAATGACGAGTGGCTGAAGCCCGGGCCCTCAATACCGTGGTGAGCCCAATACCCACCGTGCGCCCCACCTTATTATTCGGGTCCACGACCCCATTATTGGGGTCCAGAACCGCGCCCAGGCCCGCAAATACCGCGTGATCGGGGGTGTCGCGGTCGTCGCGAATGACCAGCGTCATGGCTTCCGGGGGCAGTTCACAAACGTAAGTGGTTTCGACGACGTGCTCTCGCAGGCAAACTTGGCTCAATCCAGCGATGTTCTCAGGATGCTGTAAGGCTTGGGTCCATGCGTCCGCATTGGCCAGGAATATCGTGACGGGCTGCTGCGCCTTGATATCCACATGCATGTTGCCGCCATTCGGGCCCGGATGGTAGGTGCGCCCGGAATGATAGTTCGCCGGGTCCAGCCGCACGCTTTCGTCATTCGCCGGCAGCCAGTTGAAGACTCGTTGCTGGCCAAACGATGGTAAGGAGACCGCGCAGATCGCCGAAAACGCGAAAATGGCCCATCTTTTAGGTGTTTTCATAGTGCTTCAATTTTGGGGGGCGCGGACTCCCGGTGCAAGGCTGCCAGAGAAACGCGTTGCCATCAGTTAACGTGCCGAAGTGAGCACAGGAACGCTAAGGCGCCTGGCGGAACGGCGCGCTGCGAAACATAACCGATGCATTCCACTTGATCGCCACCGGCTCGCCATTCAGGCAGGTAGGTTCGAACTTTCCAGCGCGGAGGGTCTCGATTAGTTCCGGCCGATGGCCTTTTGCAAATCGCTCATCATCACCAGGCGTCCGTGCAGCGGCGCGATCTGCTGCACGTCCAGATTGAGGCGCTTGAGGTTCTCGTAGAGGTTCACGCTTTCCTTCACCACCGGACCAGGCGCGGCATTGGCAGGCGCGGGGTTGTACACATCCGCCTCGATGAGCACTTTCTCTTTCGGCAGGTAGCCGATCAACATCGCATCGGCATGATTGCTTCCCTGAAGGTGATAAAGCTCCAGGGTTCGCGTGCCATCGCTGAGCACGCGTTTGTCAGCCACAGCCTCAATGACGGGCTTCTTCGGCGCTTTGGCCAGCCGATCCGGACGCAGCGCGTGCGGTAGAGCCCACACTTTTTCGTAATACGGCTTGTTTTCGGCCGCGGTCAAAATGGCGGCGCCTTCGGCCGCGCATGCCCGCAGACCGCCCGCATGATCGAAATGGTGATGCGAATTGACCACGTAGCGGATCGGCTTGTTGGGAATCGTTTTCTTGACGGCATCGATGACCGCCGCGGCGCGATCGTCATTCAGAGGGCATTCGACCAGCGCAACGTAGTTCTTGAACTCCACGGCCACGCTGTGATGCGTTCCGCCCGTGAGATACCACACCCCGTCGGACACCTTTGTCGTTTCCACCTTGATTGGAGCCGCACCTTGCCCGGCCTTCTCGACGCTGTCCGGCACGGGGAAGACGACGTAGGGATTGTTGGTATCGGTTTTGGTGATGGTCAGGTCCAGCACCGGAAAGCCGCCCTGCTTCTGAACGATGTGTGTGGGGAACAGGACGTCCGTGGTGATCTCGCTCAGCTCCTTGTAGTCCGAGTAGGTAGTTTCCGTGACCATGTCGCCGAGCACGGGGTCTTCCGTTCGCGTCTCCACCCGCTCCACCTGGTTTTTGGCGTTGAGGGTCGCCTTCATGGTGATCCCCTGAAGCGCCCCGGAGAGCGGAAACGTGATGACGCTGGCGCCCGCTTCGGTCGTGACCTTGGCAGCCGGGCCGGCCTGCACCGCCATCTTCAGAACTCCGAAAGGAGTCGTCCAGAGCTGCAGCAGCCGGTCATCGAACGCGCCGGGAGCCGGCGCCGCCGTGCTCCCGGGCATGAAACCGGCGCCGGGCACGGACTCGTTCCACGCGAATTTACCGCTAACCACCTGGATCTGCCGCTGCGGCGCGGCCAGAGGCAGCCCGCCGCCGCCCTGGATAAGCCCATCCGGATTCGAGCGCATCACGTCGACGCGCATCGCCGGAACGGCGTAGCTCAAGCTGGCGTGATAGGTCACCTTGAATGCCGGCCAGGGCGAGTCCGG
>DASPYR010000207.1:0-6071 GCA_035636675.1 Rugosimonospora sp.
ATCAGAACGGAAAAACCAGCGGCGTTGGTTTTCAGATTAGCGGGCTTGGCTTCAATTTCCACGGCAACGCTTGCTCAAAAACGAGCAAGAGCTGTGCCAAAACGACCCAGCAAAATGCTTGCCAGAACAGTACTTGCCGAACCGATGGCACAATTTACCAGGAGGTGTATACCGAAAAGGGAATTATGTCAACCGGCAATCCCAGCCATTCGGCAGCAAGTCATGAAAATTCCGCGAATTGCAAAAATGGGAAGCCTTTTGGTTCTGATATGGGAGGCCTGCGGCAGCAACATCTTTTTGCGCCTGTGGATCCACGCCAGCCGAGATATGCTTTTCGACCCTAAAAGGGGGCTTCCTTCCGGCTAGAACGGCCAGCTACTAATGCCCAGCCGACCATCCCGATTCCAGTACCTCGCCTGTCTCCAGCGTGAAAAGCCCCAGGGTGCCGCTTGCAAGGGCGTAAGAGAGAGAGCCAAAAAGTCGCCACAGTATAATGCACAGGGAAACACAGACGAGGGGAATTCCCAGCCGGTTTCAAAGCAGATTAACTATCGGCTTTTCGGGTGGGGCCATGCAGGCTGGAGATTGGTGTGGCCACTACGCTAGCTTGGCATTCCTGCCTCTGGCTGGTAGATTCAATTCATATAATCGAAAGGAATTATGCCCACAGATCAGAATAGATCGACTGATCGCGTGCTGATCGTCGAAGACGAGGAAAACGCCCGCCGCGGCTATGAAGCCCTGCTCCAAAAATGGGGGTTGGACGTTCTGGGCGTCTCCAGCGCGGAAGACGCCCTGGCTCGGTTCTCCGATTATCATCCCTCCGTACTGATTGCAGACGTCGAACTTCCCGGCATGGACGGCTTAAGCCTTCTCGAGAAACTTGGCGACGACCTCGCCTCTGTGCCGGCCATTATCATCACCGGAAAGGGCAGTGAGGAGCGCGCCGTTGCCGCGATTGAGGCCGGCGCCTTCTGGTACATCGAAAAGCCGCTCAAAGGAGCGATCCTGCGCTCCCTGCTCAACCGTGCTCTGGGGAAGGCCCGCGATCAGCAGCAAGTAGCTGCACTGAGGAGGCAGTTGCGGGAGGCCGGGCGCATCGGCGAACTCGTCGGCGCGGCTAAGCCCATGCAGGAGGTCATGCGCTTGGTCGAACAGGTCGCTCCTTCCTCGGCCTCCGTGCTGATCACCGGGGAAACCGGCTCTGGAAAGGAGATTCTCGCCCGCACTCTCCACCAGCTTTCACCGCGAAACGACCGGCCCTTTGTGGCTATCAATTGTTCCGCCATTCCGGAATCGCTGATGGAAAGCGAAATTTTTGGGCATGAACGCGGCGCTTTCACGGGAGCCGCGGAGCGCCGCATCGGCTGTTTTGAACTTGCCGACGGCGGCACGCTGCTCTTGGACGAGATCGGCGAAATGCCGGCGCCCACGCAGGCCAAATTGCTGCGCGTCCTCGAAGACAGAAAGGTCCGCCGCCTGGGCAGTAAGGTGGAGACGCCGGTGGATGTGCGCGTGCTCGCGGCCACCAACAAGGATCCCGAGCAGGCCGTCGCGCACGGCCAGATCCGGCAGGATCTGTATTTCCGCCTGAACGTCTTTCATATTCATCTGCCCGCCTTGCGCGATCGCAAGGAGGATCTCGCCCTGCTCGTCGAGCACGTTCTGCGCGACCTCAATGCCAAACACGGCCGCCAGGTTCGCGGCGTCAATGCCGAAGTCAGCGAGCTTTTCCACAATTATGCTTGGCCGGGAAACGTCCGCGAGTTGCGCAATGTACTCGAACGCGCCGTGATTGTGTGTGACCGGGACCTCATCGGCCGCAGCCATCTTCCTGCGGACTTCGGCCGCACCCACGCTACCGCCGCCTCCGAGCTCTCTTCTCTGCGTTTCCCTCTTGGCACCACCGTGGACGCCATGGAGCGCGAGCTCATCTTACAGACGCTCGCGGCTACCAATAACAAAACACGTGCAGCGGAACTTCTCGGAATTAGCCTGAAGACACTGCATAATAAGCTGAAAGAATACGAAGCGGACCGGGCGGAGCACCGCTGAACTTCGAGATGCGCCTGCGTTTAAAAACAAAAATCACGCTGATCATCGCCCTGCTCGTGCTCACCGTGGTGGGGGTCACCTCCTGGCTTCACGTCTTGACTTTGACGCGCCAGGTGATCCAGCAAGCTGATGGCCGCGCAAACCTCGTAGCGCAGCAGGTCTTTTTCCAGGCCCAGAATGCCCTGGCCGAGGCGGCCAATGAGGGACGCGTACCGGCCTCGAATCGCCCCGAAGATGTGAGGGAATACGTCCGCAACGCTTTGGACCAGAATTCGGCGCTCACATCATTGATCGATGCTGAGGTGGGCAACTCGTTTCTAGTCTACGAAGTCACCATCGTCGATCACGATGGAACCGCGCTAATCTCGAGCGATGCTTCCCTGCCCGGCCGCAAGGTGCTTCCGCGTCCGCCCTTCAGCCAGCTCGTCAATTCCGGCTTCATTCAACAGCTTCGATTGATCTATCGCTCGCCGCAAGCCTATGATGTTTCCGACCCCTTTAAACTCGGACCTCCCGGACGCCAGGTACCGTTCGGCGACATTCGCGTCGCCTTGCACACCGGTCTGCTGGCCATCGAGATCACTCCGGCGCTCCGCTCCGCCGTCTTTCTGGCGCTCATTTCCGTGCTGGCCTCCGTGCTTTTCGCCGCCATCGTGAGCACCGCGATCCTCGCGCCGGTCGAACGCATCTCCGCTCAACTGGACCGCATCTCACGAGGCGAATTCGACCAAAAGCCGCTCGAGCGCGGGGATGAATTCGGCCAGGTAAGCACCAAAATCAGCCAGATCGGATTGCAGTTGCGCGGAGTGCGCGAAATCTTCAGTACGCTCCGCGAGAATCTGGACCAGATTCTCGGCGGCCTGGAAGACGGGCTGCTTCTGTTCACCCGGGATGGCCGCGCCGTGATGGTCAGCCCTGCGGTGGAAAATTTCCTCGGCGCGCCCGCTGACCAGTTGCTGGGCCGCAAAGCGAGCGAGATTTTTCCGCCGGACCATCCCCTGCGCTCCGTTCTCGTTCTCATCGGTGACGAATTTGAAGCTCTAGCTGCCGCGGAGGCCGATGTTCCCGCATCCGATCCCAGCCTGCCCCCGCAGCGCGTCGGCGTCAGCGTGCAGGTAATCAACGAACACGGTACACGCATGGGCGCCCTGGTCACGTTGCGCGACCTACAATCGCTGGAAACCATCAGCCGTCAATTGCAGGTTTCCGAGCGCCTTGCGGCGCTCGGCCGCGTCACCGCGGGCGTGGCCCACGAAGTGAAGAACCCGCTGAACTCCATGCGGCTTTGGCTGGAAAACCTCAAGGAACACCTCCCCGCCGGTGATGGCGTGCCCCGGCAAGCCGTGGCCGTGCTGGATAGCGAAATCGACCGCCTGGATTCCGTCGTGAAACGATTCCTCGATTTCATGCGCTCACAGGAGTTGCGGCTCGAGGAGACGCACCTCGACGAGTTGCTGAACGAAGTCAGCGGACTTGCCCGGCCCCAGATGGAACGCGCGCACGTGCAGCTCGAGAAACAGTATGCGGATCTTCCGCCCGTGCGTGTCGACCGGCCTCTTCTCACGCAAGCGCTTCTCAATCTGATTTTTAATGCCATCGAGGCCATGCCCTCGGGCGGCACGCTAACGCTCGGTCTGGAGCGCCGGGGAGAAACAGCCGAAATTCGCATCGAAGATACCGGACAGGGCATCGCTCCGGAAAATCGCGCTCGTGTCTTTCAATTGTTTTTTACTACGCGGCCGGGTGGCAACGGCATTGGTCTCGCCAGCGCCTACAAAGCGATACAATTACATGACGGCTCCATCGATTTTGATTCTCAAATAGGACACGGAACGACTTTTCGCATCGAATTACCGCTGGCGCGCCCCGTGGAGCCCGCAGTTTCACGCTCACGAGAGGCCAACAGCGCGCTGGCACGGAACGCATCGTGAAGCTACGCCGGAATATTCTCGTCGCTCTCTTATGCCTCGCTGCTGCCGGACTTTGTGGCTGCCGCCGAAACATCGTTCGCGCCGCTCCTCCTTCGGTGGCCTCTCCGCCGGACACCGAGCCCTTCCCGCAACCTACCGTGGTAGCTCAACCACCCGCGGCCGCTCCTGATGAGCCGCCGGAAGTCAAGTCGCCGGCTCAACCGGTGCCGGTGGTAGGTGAGCAGCCGCGCCCACGGCCTCCCGTCGAAGCCGAAGCGGCTACACCGAAATCCGAACCGGAGCCCGAGCCAGTTCAGATCGCGCCGCAACTTTCGGCAAAAGATCAGGCCACCGCAGTTCGCACCACCACTGACGATATCCGCATCGCGGAACGCAATTTGCAAGTTGCCTATGGCCGCCAGCTGAATGCCTCACAAAACGATCTCGTCGCGAAGATCGGCGGATTCCTGGGTCAGGCCCATGAGGCGATACGCACAGGCGACTGGGTCCGTGCCCAGAACTTGGCCCAAAAGGCCCAGGTCCTGTCCGTCGAACTAGTTAAATCTCTCTAGAGGTTGGCCCGCTTCTGATTGTTCGTTCTCTTGACTTGTAGCTGTCGTCGGACCCACAAAGCGACAACCGCCCTCAAGTGCTCGAGGCCTCCGCGCCCTGGAGAGCCACGCAAGCTCCACCTGAATAGTGGCAAGGCTGCTAAGATGGATGCATGCGCTCCCATGATGCACTTGTTATTGGTGCAGGATTGGTTGGCTCAGCCATCGCCCTGCGCTTGGCGCAGGAGGGCCTTCGTGTTGCCCTGCTCGAAAAAAATATGCCCGGCCGTGAAGCCTCCTGGGCTGGGGCCGGTATGCTTTCCCCGGCGCCCGACGCTCCCGCGGCGATTCCGCTGGTGCCATTTGGCCGCGCCAGCCTGAGCCTCTATCCACAATTTATCGCTGAGATCGAGGAAATCTCCGGATGCCGCACCGGCTATCGGAGCGACGGCGCCATCGAGTTGCTCTTCTCTGCCGATGCGGAACGCGAGCTCAGTACGCTGATTGCTCTGCATCATGCCCTGGGCCTTCCTAGCGAGCCGCTTCCTCTCGACGAAGCCGCCAAAATCGAGCCTGACGTGACGCGCCGCGCTCAGGCGGCGGCCTACTTCCCCTATGAAGCTTGCGTAGACAATCGCGCTCTTATCGAAGCTCTGCTGGCGGCAGCTTCGGTTTCCGGAGTGGAGTTGTTTTCGGGTACGCATGTGTGCCAAATCCTGATTGAACATGCCCGCTGTACCGGCGTACGAACCGAGAATGGAACCATCTTCGCAGCGCAGGAAGTAATTGTCGCAGCGGGCGCTTTTTCCAGCCTCCTCGAGGGAATTGTTCCGCGATTGCCCACGCGCCCCATTCGCGGACAGATGGCGGGCCTCAAGTCTGAGCAGCCCATTCGGCACGTCATCCGTTGCCAACGAGGTTACATCGTGCCGCGCGACTCCGCTGTGCCGCAACGGCTGGTTACGGGCAGTACGCTGGAGGACGCCGGCTTCGATAAATGCGTCACCCCACGTGGCATCGAAAAGATTCTGTCCACCGCGCAGGAACTGGTTCCCAAGCTCGCGAACGCCGAAATCGTGGAGCTTTGGTGTGGTCTGCGTCCCGATACGCCCGATCATCTCCCCTTGCTTGGCCCCGCAGGGGTGGACGGACTTACGATCGCCACAGGCCACTTTCGCAACGGCATCTTGCTTACGCCCATAACCGCAAAACTCGTGCGCGAGTGGATCGTCGAGAAGCAGGTCTCGATGGAGTGGGAGATCTTCAACCCGCTGCGATTTGCTGGCGGAGGGAATATCGCTGACGGAGGCGATTCCCTAGCGGATGATCAAGCCTCTGGGAACCCCGCCGGCAGCGAATTCGCCCACAAATAAATCCAACCGAAATTCGACCTTCCAAAATTTCAACTGGCCCGCTAGTGCCGTTCCAACTTGTCTCGCCAAAGAATGCCTGTCCGCGACCTTGGACCGAACGAAACTTGTATCCCGACCGGTCCCCGTTCGGGGACAGGTTCGGTTTCGTTCGGCCCTTGTTGAACTTTTGCGTCGTCAGGGCG
>DASPYR010000208.1:0-4876 GCA_035636675.1 Rugosimonospora sp.
CCGCATGATCGCCAACACGGCCGACGAGACAGCCGATTCGCTGATCGCCTTCACGCTCGACGGCAGCGGTGAAGCTCCCGCGGCGAAGCCGCATTTGACTATGGCGGAGATGCAGGCCCCCGGCCCCGTGCTGCCCGAAGGCGACGGCAAGCCCGCGGTCGTAAAGATGTGCACGACCTGTCACGGCACGGCGGTCTTCACCGGCATGCGCATGAGCCGCGACGGCTGGAGCGCGGAGGTCGCGTCCATGATCGAAAAAGGCGCGACCGGCACGGCGGATGAGATACGCGCGGTGGTTGCGTACTTGTCGAAGAATTACGGGAAGTGAAATTCCGGACCGTTTCGCAGAGTGATATAACAGTCATATCAGATGCGCTTCAGCTTCGATCTCCGGAAAAGCAAACGCCTCAGGGCGAATCCGCATCGCGGTATCGGGTTTGAAGAGGTTTGCGAACTGTTCTCGCAACCCTATTGGCTCGATCGCCGGTCCGACGTTCCGGAGCAGTTCCTGGCAGTAGGCTGGGTGTCCGGACGCCTGTACTCCGTGATCTATGAAGTCCGGCAGGACGAAGAAGGCGAGATCCTGCACCTCGTCACTCTGTGGAAGTCGACTTATCCGGCCAATCTCTGCCCGCTTCTATGGGGGGCCGAGTTTGCGGAGTTCGGCAGCGATTTTGGTGAGCCGGTTTGCCAATCGATCGAGGACGGGCAAAACATCACTGGTGTCGGGCAGGGTGCGCCGAAACATTTCCAGGACATGCTGGGTAACCTGTACAGCTTGCAGGGTGCTGGTGAGGTCGGCGTGGAGGCCGATATCGGCCTTGGGCGGAGGCAGGAGATGCCGGGTTTGGGAGCGAGCGGTGCGGAACTCATGTTGTAGGTCGGTCTGTGTGAACTCAGCGTAGAGCAGGGTCATTTCTGGCGACGAATGGCCAAGCAGTTTCATGAGTGCCGGGAAGCTGACGCCGGACCGGAGCATCTCGGTGGCGAAGGTGTGGCGGAACATGTGGGGGACGATGGTCCTGCCAATGCCGAGGGCGGTTCGCACTTGGATCAGTTCGGTGCGGAGATCGCGCAACAGCGTACTGCGATTGCGGCGGCGAGCCAGGAGCAACCCGTCGGGAGGAACGGCACTCAGAGATCGGAAGAAACGCAAGCGGTGGACAAGTTGGCAGACGGAATCGTCGATCGGCACGAGACGCTCGGTGTTTAACTTGCCTAGCGGTACATGGAGCGCCCATTGTCCGGGAGCGAGCGGGCGCAGGCAATCGAAGGAGAGATCGACACACTCGCCGATGCGGATACCGGTATGGCGGATGAGCAAAAGAGTGTTGCTGGCGACATCGTTGCGGCGCAGGAGCTCTTGCTGGATGAGGCGATCCTGTTCAGGAGTCAATGGACGCGGAAACCGGGCATCGGGCTGAGGCACGTCATCGGGATGGAAGAGACGGACCAGGGCGGGAAGTTCGTGGAGCCACGCCAACTCCTCCAGCAAACGGCGCAGCGCGAGAACGTGCAGGGAGCGCGTACTCTTGACCAAGGGTGGTTTCTGCGAGGAGAGCCAGGTCAGCCAGCCCAGAATGTGCGGTTCCCGCCGCAGTTGGTCAAGATCCCGGACGCCGGGATGATGCTCCCCCAAATAGCGGAGAAAGTACTCCGTCGTGGTCCGATAGCGGCCTTTGGAGGAGTCACTCATGGAGGTGGTCACCGATTGAATGGCGCCGAGGAACACCTTGAGCAAGGAATGCTGGAGTGGGAGGCGGGAGCGGTGGCGGTTCATGGCTGAGCCGGTGGAGCGGGACGCATCAGTTGAGCCACGGCGCGGACGTATTGCTGGTAGACATCCTGCGGAGTGATGCTGACGTAGACCATGGTGGTCTGGATCTGCGCGTGACCCATCAGTTGCATGAGGGCGGGCAAGCTGAGGCCGGCACGGATCATGTCAGTGGCAAATGTATGCCGGAATCGATGGGGATTGGCTTTGGCGACGCCGGTGGTCTGGCGATGATGCCGGAACAGGGAACGGAGACCCGCGGCGGTCATGCGTGTTCCGCGGGCGCGTCCTTTCAGACAAACGAACAGGGCTGCGCCGCAGCGGGACGGACGTTCCAGACGCAGGTAGTGATCCAGTAACTGGACCGCTTCGGGAGCCAGTGGCAGGAGGCGGACCTTGTTCCCTTTGCCGCACACGCGGATCTGTGCTTCCGACAGGATGAGATCTTCCTGATCAAGTGCCAGCACTTCGCATGAGCGCAGGCCTTGCAATAACATCAAGCCGACGATAGCCAGATCGCGGCAGGTGTGGAAGCTGCTCCAGAAACGAGATACTTCGTCAATGGACAAGGGTGTCACCACCCGCTTGGGAACTTTCACGCGCAAGCGCGTCAGCGCCGGACGCGAGCGTCCGTAGCCGAGCTTGGATTGTCGCCAATAGAACTGCTGAAAGCCCGGCGCCGTTGGCGGCACGATGCCGGGGAACTGGCAGTGCAAAGCACGTTCGGCAACCCAGACCCGGGTGTTAACGGTGTTGGCAGCCGGACGGGGTTGTTGGCTGACCTGGTCACGCATGTAGTCCAGTAGGGAGGAAGCGGTGAGCGCCTGCTCGGTTACTTCATCAGTGGAATGGCGCTTGGCCCACCAACGCACGAATTGCAACAGGGCGAAAGCATAACCACGCAGGGTGTGCCAGGCCAAGCCGCGGACGCAGCACTGATCCAGAAAGCGATTAATCCAACCCACCTCACGGCCGGTGGGCTGAGCGACCACCCGAAACGGGCTCTGAGCGTTGCCGAGGTCGACCCGGTAGATCAATTCGTAACTCACGAGCGCGCCTTCTCGATCAGTGTCTGAAACTGATGCGCATCACCGCCGCCTTGCACGAAAAAGCTGTTGGGGTCGTGACCATCTGGCAGTGAGACCAGGCGAACAGTGATGCCTTGTTCGCGGAGACTTTGTGAGAGGCGTTGGGCTGCCTGTTGGCCGCTGCCGTTTCGGTCGGCATCAAAGGTCAGATAGACGGTCCGAGGACCATCACAGAGTTGCCTAAACTGGCGGGTATTGAGATGGGTTCCCAGCGAGCAGGTTACGTTGTGAAAACCCGCCTCCCAAAGCACGGCGTAGTCGAACAGGCCCTCGACGAGAATTACTTCCGGGAAGGATTGGACATGCGCCCATGAGTACAAGCCGCCCTTCGCGCCCGGCAGAAACCGGTGAGGTGGCGCTTGGGTCGAGAGGCTGCGGCCATACAGATTGCCTTCCAACGGAAAGACGATTCGACGTACGTATGCGTCGTAACCCGCGCCGGTCACCAGGCCGGCTTCTCGCAGAGCCGGCAAAGAGTGGCCCAACTGTGTCAGCCAACCCCGCAGGCAACCACCAGGTGCGTAACCGATGCGCATGTGCTCGATCAGCGCCGGGGAGCGGACCCCGCGTTGGTATAGATAGGCAAACGCCTCGCTGTGGCGGTGGAACTGAATGCCATAAAAGCGTGCCACTTCGTGTAACAGAGGTTCGGCACCGCGCCATTGGCGCAGCAATACCAGGGCTTGCGAGAACTTCACCTGGTGATAGAGTTCGGCGAAGCGAATCACGTCTCCGCCGCGGCCACAGCCGTAGCAGTAGAAAAGGTCTTTGTTGGCATCCACCAGGAAACTCGGTTTGTGATCTCCATGCAGAGGGCACAGCCCCATCCATCGCCCAGGGCTGAGGGGCCGCGCCGGAGTCCAATCATGCGCCTGCAGATAGCCCAACAAGGGAATCTGCTGTTTTAAGTCGTCGAGAGCTTGGCGATTCACGGACTTCTTGCCTCGATGGGCAGAATACGGCAGAGCGTGCTGAAATCCCAGGCAACGATGGTGGGTGCTCGCAAAAAGTGCTGGCCGATGGCTCCAGCCTTCACCCAACAGCGCACGCTGAGCAGGCGACGGCGAGCCCATCGGCGCAGGGTGGATGGATCGGGCGAGCGCGACGGATCTTTGCAGTGCGGCGCTGCTTGCTCAACGGAATCACCGGCGGCGATGTGTTCACAGGCCTGCTGCCGGCAACGCAAGCTGAAAGGCGCCGAAGGCACGAGCCAATCGGGCAAAACCGTGAAGGTCTTTCCGCACGGATTACAAATCCCGCGTCGCACCCAAATGCTTTCGTGCCGGTCATCGTGGGCCTGGCGAACTCGCCGTCCGTGGCCGATAATCGTGGGGCTCCGGCAAACCGGACATTGCCGCGGCAGGAGGGCCAACGGGATCACCCCGGGTCGATGTTGTCTTTCTCCTCTGGCAGTGCGATAAAGAGAATCACGGCTGGTGTGAAGGCCCGCCGGTGACCGTTCTCTGCCAAAGTTTTCGATCTGCTGGCCGGGCCTTCACCCTCCGGCTAAATCAGTTTCGAACGAAAAAAAGAATACAGCTTTGCGGTGCCGGCCGCGAGCCCCTCACTCAGAACATTGGCCGGTTATTGGCGACTGATCGGTATCTATCAGCCGCACAGGCCCGGCTGGAGCCTCTCTACCCACCTTCCGAACCCGGACTTTTCGTCACTCGTATCTCAACGCCGTCATCGGGTCGATTCCGGCCGCTTTGTGTGCCGGCAAATAGGATGCGATGATCCCCACGACGAGTAGCACCAACGTCGATCCTGCCAATACCCACGCATCCGTCGCCGTAACACCATACAGGAGGCTCTTTAAAGCTCGCATGACGATCAATGATCCGGCCACCCCAACGGCCAGTCCTGAAATCAACAGGCTCAATCCTTCCCTGAGTATGGCAGCTGAAACTTGTCGCGGTCGTGCTCCCAGCGCCATCCGTATGCCGATTTCACGACGCCGCTGCAAGACCGTGTACGCCAGCAGTCCGTACAAGCCAAGCGCAGCCAGCAGAAG
>DASPYR010000209.1:0-8125 GCA_035636675.1 Rugosimonospora sp.
TCGTCGATTCCGATAATCCGCAGATTCTGGCAGATATGCGCTTCGCCGAGCCGGCACTGGTGGCAGTGTCCGCAATTGATGTGCATCTCCGCGCTGACGAAGTCGCCCGCCATCACCGCGGTGACTTTTTCGCCCGTGCGCTCGACCACGCCGCAAAATTCATGCCCCAGCGTGACCGGCGGCCGGATCCGTCCCTGCGACCAGCGGTCCCAGCCGTAAATGTGCAGGTCCGTGCCGCAAATCGAAGCCGCCTTCACGCGCACGAGCACTTCCGTCGGCCCAATCGTGGGCACCGGCGCGGTTTCCAGCGTCAGCCCGCGCGCCGGCCGCATTTTCCGGAGCGCTTTCATCGTTGTCGGCATAGGGGAAAATGTATGCGCGGCTCCTCGCCGTTGCGCAACGCCGCGATGTTAGCACAGGTGGCACGGGCACTCCTGCCTGTGCTCTTCTGCGTCTTTCTCTGTCATTCCGAGCGAAGCGAGGCCTAGCGAGCGCAGTCGAGGAATCCCGGCTGGAGACGCACGTTTCTACGGCTCACTGGATGAGAAACCCCACGTCGAATCTCCAGATTCACTTCACCTGCTCCACGACGCCAATCTTCTCGAGCGCCCGCAAATACTCCACCACCATTTCCAGCGACACCGGCCCATACTCCGCCGAAACCGCATCGCGAATCTCCTGCGCGTTCCGCTTCCCATCCGCAAAATTCAACGCTTCGTACGCGTACTCTTCTCCCGCTCCCCACAAGCCCTCGTAACTCAGCAGCTTCGGCGTGGCCACTCCCGCCGCCTTCGCATGTTCCGCGAAATAGTCGTATCCAAACACCGCCAGCGGACCTGTAGGCCGTGTGTTGCGCCTGAAGCGCAGCCCAACATCCTCAGGCAATTTCGTCATTGGCGGGTATCCCGTAAAGCAGTTCGCTGGCTCGCGCGTTTTGCCTTCGTAAGAACCTTTTGGCAAGCGATCGATGTACGTGCCTAGCTCGCCGAATAGCGCCTTTTCGTACAGGCAGGACTCGAGATTGGTCGTCTCTTTCTCGGTCACCGGTAGATTCTCGGCGCGCCAATTGCGAACCTCCTGACGGTGTAAGCCTCCGCGCAAGGCGACATTCCACAGCGCAATCGTCTGGCTATCCGTTCTGCTCGCCAGAAAGTATCCGCTCGCAGCCCCGATAAACGCCGCGCGCTTCAGCTTCGTCGGATCAATATTCGCCGCCGAGTCGAAATTCGTGTGGATGTAGCGGTCCGGCCAGTCGTTCAAGTAAATCGCCGGTATCTTGAACGACGAATCCTGGTACACGTCGTGATCGCTTCCCATCGTGTAGGCAGAAAATTCCGCCCGCAGCGGCTCCTTGCCTCCTTCCGGCGCCACTAAGGGATACTCCGCCTTTCCCGTCGCCGCGAATTTGTAAGACTCTTCGTTCACCCACTCCGCGAACGCCCACGCCACGTCGTGCACAAACGATGGCAGGCTCATTGGCCCGCGTGTCACGTGGAACACCGCCTTTGTCTCCGGCCCTCCGCCCACCATGTCCATGTGCACGACGGCCTTGATTCTCCGCGCGAATTCCGGCTTTGCATTGAGCAGCGCCAGCGTTCCTTCGATCTCCGGCGGCCAGATAAACCGAATCGTCCGCGCCGGCCGCGCGAGTTTTCCTTCATTGATCAACTTTTGCAGCGACCGCGCCACTTCCAGTATCGTCACGCACCCGCTGGCATTGTCATTCGCCCCCGGCCGTTGGTGGTCCAGGTGGCAACTGAACGCAATCTCTTCGTCCTTGAGCTTTGGGTCGGCGCCGGGAATCGTCGCCGTCACCACTTCATACGCGCCCGGATGCTGCCCCGCCTTCACCACTGCATGCAGCCGAATCTCTTCGCGGCGCGCCAGCCTCTCGCGCAGGCCCCGCGCCGTCTTGAGCGACAGCATGAAGCCGAACGTCTTGTTCGCCGAAAACGTGTTGAGATGTCCCCAGCGGATCAGGTTTTCATCCTCTCCCCACCAAGCCGTCTTCTGGTTCTGCGCATAGCTCACAGTCCCCGCCGCGCCGAATTTCCCCACGGCCAAGTCTTGCACCGCTCCCGGCTGCGCGCTCACCAGTACAATCTTCCCCTTCACGTCCTTACCGGCGTAATCGCTCTCTTTCGTTCCCTCGCCTACGTCCACAAGATTGGCCGTCACATCCGCTGACTCGCTGTCCTCCGCCAGCACAATCGGCTCCGCCTCATAGCTGCCGATCAATTTCGCGGTCAGTTCGATGCAAGTTATGGACCCAATACCGACTCCCGGCGCTCGCTTGTAGTCGGGACGCGGCGGCGGACACGGATCAATGCCTATACCTTCCTCGGTCAACTCCCCCACCTCTACGTCCCACGCCGGCCGTGACCTCTGCGTCCCATAGAAAATCTTCCCATCCGTAGGAAACTGCAAAATTGCGACGTCGCTCAGTCCATACGCCCGCGCCCGCTCCGCCACCAACTCCGCCGCCGCATGAAATCCCTTCGATCCCCGCTGCCGGTGAAACCGCGTGATGCCTTCGAGATTGCGCTTCGCCGTTTCTCCGGTAAGCTCCTGAGCCAGCGCCGCCACGTCTTTCTCCGGCAGCAGTGGCGGTTTCTGCGCAAACGCCGTCCCCGCGCCCAACGCGGCCGCTGCCGCGACCATGGCCATCTCTGCGACCCGATGTGAGAGAATTCCTATAACATTCCTGCGTAACACGACCACCTCCGCGGCGCACACGCTTCCCGCCGCGCTTGTGGATTACGATCCCACAACTTCTGCAGCGTCTGCTGCCGGGAGTGCCGCTTCCGGCTTCTTCGCCGGCGTCATGGTGATCACAACCACGCTGATCAGAACAAAGAGCGTTCCCAGAATCGTTCGCAGGCCAAGTGCTTCGCCGCCCAGGAAATATCCAACCAACACGGCGACAACCGGATTCACGTACGCATAGGTGCCGACTTTCGTGGGCGATTGATGGTGAATCAGCCACACGTAGGCCGTAAACCCAATGATGGAGCCGGCGACAATCAGGTAGAGCAACGAGAGCCACGCTCCGCGGGAAACGGTTGACGGATGGAAATTACGAAATTCGCCCAGCGCGGCCGCCGCGAGAGCCAGAAACACCCCGCCGGCCAGCATCTGCGCTCCCGAGCTCATGACCTTGGAAGGCGGCAGCGGCAGCTTGCGCGTAAGCGCCGACGATATCGACCAGCTCACCGATGCAACCATCAGCGCCACGGCGCCCATCCTGTCGATCGGGGCCCCGCCGAGGTTCAACGAGCGGCTCACCAGCACTGCCACTCCGCCAATCCCAATCAAAAGGGCCAAGGCCAAGCGCACCGTGAGCTTTTGCGTTCGCAGGAAAATGATCTCCGACAGCGCCATAAACACCGGGATCGTGGCCAACATGACCGCCGCAATGCCCGAAGGCACACGCTGCTCGGCCCAGAACAATAGCCCGTAGTCGAAGACGAAGATCAGGATCGCGAGTAGAGATACGGACATCCATTGGCGCCCGCTCGGTGAGCACTCGCCCTGCGCAATCGTCCAGCCATAAAGAACGAGTCCCGCAATCAAGAAACGCATCGCCGCCAGAAGAAACGGCGGCACTTCACGAACGCCAACGCGAATTGCGAGAAATGTGGATCCCCACACAAAATAGATAATCGCGAAAGCCAGCAGGGTCTTCCACGCCGGGCGATGGATTTTGGCTTCCATAGCGGATTCTGCAGGGCGAGGCACAGCCGCCGCCAGACGACTAGTACCGTTCCAACTATTTTGCGCTGGACTCGCACGCGGAAAACAACCCCATTCCCGGCGGCTTCCATGCGCGGACTTTACCTCAGCAAGTTGGAACGGCACTAGATTAGCAGGAATTTCCGGAGAGGTGATTCGATGCAGGCCGGCCCTGAAACCATTATGGCCGCCGGTTGCGTAGCTCGGAGACCCCTTTTGGGGCCAACTTCCGAGTGGCCGACCATTCGCCTAGATGATGGAGCGTGAGGGGACGACTGCCTAGCTCAGACGTACATCAAATAGTGCCAGCCAATATTGAAGGGATTGCAGGGCAAAACCGCATAGGATGAGTCCAATGCCGAATACCCCAAGCCATCGCTCCGGGAGATTGTCGGCGTAGTATTCGATGTATGGATTGACCGTCGCTCCTACGCCGGTGACAATGCCGGTCACCAACCCCACGCGAATCGCAAAAGACCAGGCGTGGTCCACGTGATGGATGAAAGCGCTACAGATAAGCGCCGTGGCAATATAGCCGAGGGTACGGGCGACAGTTCCCCAAAACTGACGACGCGTAAGACGTGGACGACGCGATGCTGCATAATCCATGCTGGGACGCATGCCGCGAGAATAGGCCAATACCTGGCCGGCTGTGATGAGAATGGCAAACGAAGTTGCGAATCCCAGGCCCAAAGTCCTGTAGAGCCCAGCTCCAAAACCGAACGCGCGAATTGCGGAAAACAATGCTTCCCAAGGCAAGGAGTAATGATCTAGCCCGCGAGCTGCTCGACTGAGTTCAATCGAAACGGTGATGCCGGTCGCGATACCGGAAGCCAAGCCAAAGAATAGACCAAGACCGAAGCCATAGCCGATGCCGAAGACAACGGAGTACGTTACCGCACGGGTGAGCAGCCGCAACGGCCCGTGTTGTCCACCCAATAGGTCGTAGGCCAGATAGAGACTACCCAGCACATCAAGACAGGTACCCGTAATGCTGACGGCCGCGACTGTGTGGTGGTCCACTCAACGATTGTAGACCTAAAATTTTGGTGATCATGCCTGGATGACAAGGGATGCGGAAGTAGCCGAATTACTTCCGGCTTGCCGACAAACCGGACAGAATCGCCATATCCGCGGCTTGTTCATGAACGCCAACGCCAACGCTGAGAGAAGAAGGAGCGGATTCGCCGGAACAGATTCAATGGGATGCCGGCAAGGGCAATTGTGCGGGTTGCGATTGCGCCTTTTTCCTCAGGACCGCCGCGGAAATCAGCGTGATGGCGAGCCCAATCGGGAAGGGCTCGATGAACGTCATCGCTGCGTTGAGGAGCGGGTTGTCTTCTATCTCCTTGTATTTTTTTACTTGCTCTATCTGCGCCTGGATGGCGGCAGGGCCCGCGCCCGAGGCCTTGAGCTTCTCGATCATATGGGCGCCGTATTTGTCCATGAAATCGGGCAGGAAGTTGAAGTAGAGAATTTCCCAGGTCACGACATAGAAGATGCACGAAATCAGGGTAATTGAGATCCCGACGGCAAAAGCTTTCTTGAACGTGATCTGGCCGTTGCCGGCGTTGTCGCGGTACGAGCGGATGCCGAAGAATACCAGCAAGAACGAGAGCACGATGGCCGTGTAGCCGATGACCAGGCCCTTGTTAAAGCCTATCTTGTGCAAGAACGGCAAAGTGGCCACCATCAGCAGCGAGGAAATTGCGCCCGAAATCAGCCCGAAAGTCAGCACCGTCTTTTTCATCGATTTAAGTCTCCTTTTCCCTCAATTCCGTGAAACCTGGTTTAACGTGCCCGAAATTTAGCGGGGGCCGCCGGCGCTGCGGTCAGTCTTCCTTTGGCTTTGGCGGTTCCCATAACTCAATGCGGTTGCCGTCTGGGTCGGTGATCCAGGCGAACCGGCCGTAGTCGTAGTCTTCCCGGTGGGAATCGATTTCGATTCCCGATTTCTTCAGGTCTTCGAGCAGCGCCTCGAGATTGTCGACGCGGTAGTTGACCATGAAGCTGGCTTTGCTCGCGCCGAAATATTTCGTCGTCTGTGGGAAGATGCACCACGCAGTCAAGGCTTTGGGACCGGGCTCGGTGCCGTCTGCTGCCTGCGGTTCGCGCCAGTGAAACGATGCTCCCTGGCCGTGCGATTCGCGCTGGATGCCGAGATGCTTCTCATACCAGTCATAGAGCTGCGGCGGGCTCTCTGATTTGAAGAAAATTCCACCAATACCGGTTACGCGCTTCATGAGCCTCCTTTACCTGATTTCACGGGCCCGAAGTGTACCGGGGGACTTAAACGTTGTCGTCACCCTTTTGGGTGATTTTGCATGGGAGCGCGAAAAATGACCTTTTCGGGTGGGGCGCCTCCGGGCAGGCAAACGCCTCACGGGATCAGCCGGGCGGTCTTGCCGATCTGCACGGCCTGCGTCCGCCGCTTGGCGCCGAGCTTATCAAACAGCCGGCTCGAATGGGTCTTCACCGTGTTTTCGCTGACGAACAGCCGCCCGGCAATCTCCCGATTGCTCAACCCGCTGGCTATGAGCCCGAGAATCTCCAGCTCGCGCGCGGTGATGCCGAGCTCGCTCACGCGCATCTCGTCGGCGGCGAACGGACCCGCTGCCGCCGTCGGGACTTCCTTGAGGATCACCGCCGGCTTCTTTCTGGTGAGTGTCTGCCCGAGCCAGATGCCCAGTCCCGCAAACAGCGCCGCGACCAGCGCGCCGTAGATTTCGATGGAATGCTCGATTACCAGGAACCGGTACTCCGTCCACTTCAGCACGGTAATCAGGAGCCCACCGATTAACCCGTATATCAGCACTTGCCGTTTCATAAGTTCCGGAGGAAAGGATTCAGGCCAAGATTATCGCGCCCATGGTGCTGTCGATCATACTACTGCAGGGGAGCATCAGCGCCTTGACCAATTTTGCCCGAGTGACGGGCCACCCGGAAGTAATTCACTTGGCCGTAGAGCGGGCTTCGCGGCAACGGTCTACTTACGATATGTATTGACAAGTAATAGAACTGTGCTATGATGGACTCATCACTTGGGCGCCCTTCTCCGGCGCCGGCTCACTGATGCGTCCCCGCCCGCTCCCTTCAAACTCTCGGAATAGCTGCCTGCCCAGTTCTGCGGTCAATTCCCTGCAAAGCACGGCACTTTCCCATCTAACCTCTTTCCTTTCCGCCTTTTCCGCACTCTTTTCCGCAACGGGCGCACGGCAACCCTTTGGGAATCAATCCGTTCCGCACTCTTTCTATCGCCATGGGGGTGTGGGGGGTAGCATTCCCCTCTCTAGCCGGACGGTTTTCCTTCCTCCCCGAATTGCGCCCCCAGCGGCCGCTCTAACCCCTTTACAGTCACATTCTTACAAACACGCCGCCCCTAAAGCCCTTTATCGGCACATTCTTACGAAAAACACGGCGGTGGGGAATAGGCCCTGTGGAAAACCTCAGAAGCCGCCCGTTGACTCCTTACTTCCTTGCTTCTTTGCCGGGCTTCATTACAATCCCCGCGCCATCTTCCGGAGGCAGGTTGACCCCGCCCCGCGGGGTCACAACTCACATGACTTTCGTCCAGCGGCTCCACGAGATCCGCGAAGGCTTCGAGCGGCCCTTCTGGGTCGCCAACATCAGCGAAATCTTCGAGCGCCTCTCCTACTACGGCGCGTTCGCTTCCCTGGCCAACTATCTCCACGAAACGCTGAACTTCCCCACCCAGCAGGTCGGAAACCTCACGGGCCTCTTCGGCGGCATGGTCTGGTTCCTCGCCATCTTCGGCGGCGCGCTTGCCGACCGACTCGGTTTTCGTCGCTCGCTCGGGCTCGCTTACCTCATTCTGACCTTCGCGTATTTCTCGCTCGGCTCCATCGGCGCCCCCTGGCTCGCCCCCGTGCGCAATGCCGTGCCCCTCGGCGCGCTCGTTGGCTTTGTGCTTTTGCTTCCGGCGCTTGGCATTTCTCTTGTCAAGCCCTGCGTCGTGGGCACCACCGCGCACGCCTCCAAAGAGAATGTCCGCTCCATCGGCTATTCCATTTACTACACCATGGTGAACATCGGTGGAGCGGCTGGGCCGTACGTCGCGTCGTGGGCCCACCGCCATCTCGGCGTCGAAAACGTCTTCCGCGTCGCCGCGCTCAGCGTCTTCGCCATGTTTTTCGCCGTGCTTTTCTTTTTCAAGGAGCCGCGGCGCTCCGGCGACGCGCCCTCGCCGACCATTGCGCAGACGGTTCGCAACTTTCTCACGGTGTTGTCAAATCCGAAGTTTATGCTCTTCCTGCTGATTTTCACCGGCTACTGGATTGTCTTCTGGCAGCAGTACATCTCTCTGCCCGGCTATCTCCACGGCTACATCGATCCTCATGCGGACGTGGAACTCATCCTCGTTACCGACGGCCTC
>DASPYR010000210.1:0-21396 GCA_035636675.1 Rugosimonospora sp.
ACGGGCGCCTTCGACTCCCATTCCTGAACCCGGTTTTCGCCGAAATGCCGGACGCCCAGTTCAAAGGCTTCACGGATTCGTTCCGCGGGGAAGGTCTTGGAGATGCCCACGATGGTTACGTCGGAAGCTTTTCGTCCAGCATGCGCGGCAGCGCGGTCGACGCGTTCCTGAATGGCGGCGACGTTCTCGGCTACGCTGCTGTGCGAGGTGCCCATGCCGCGGATTTTAGCAGAGTTGCGCGGATGGTAGTGGTGTTCGCTCCGTTGCGGGGTGTGGCGGGGCGGGTTACACTGACCCGCGCATGGTTCGCGGAAAGCTCATCGTGATCGAAGGCATTGATGGCGCCGGCAAGCGGACGCAGGCCAATCTGCTGGCTCGCGCCTTCCAGCAGCGCGGCGTTCCCTTCGTGAGGTTTAGTTTTCCGCGATACGAATCCTCGTTTGGCCGCCTCATCGCGCGGTTTCTAAACGGCGAGTTCGGCCCGCTGCCCGCGGTGGACGCCCACTTTTCGGCGGTGCTCTATGCGGGGGACCGCTTTGAAGCCAAGCCCGAGCTGGAGGCGGCTCTGAACGCCGGCCAGGCAGTCGTGACCGACCGCTATATCGCTTCCAATCTGGCGCACCAAGCGGCGCGCGTGCCTGCCGAAAGGCGCCCTGAATTCATCTTGTGGCTGCGGCAACTCGAATACGGCATCTATCGCCTTCCTGCGGAAGACCTGGTCATTTATCTTCGCGTCCCGGCGAAAGAAGGACACAGGCTGGTGGGCCTCAAGTCAGCGCGCAGCTACACGGAGAAGCGGCGCGATCTGCAGGAATCGGACCTTCTTCATTTGAAGGACGCAGCCCTCGTTTACGATGAGCTCGCGCAACAGCCAAACTGGGTGACCATCGAGTGTTTCGACGCCAAATCAGGGAAACACAGGCCGCCGGAGGAGATCCATCAGGATTTGCTGGAGGCCGTCGATTCCCGCGTCCTCTCGCGCGTGGCCCAGCCGTGAACCAGGGATGGCGCTGGGCCGAATCCTTGGCCCAATCAATGCCATAGCAACGCTGCAAAAGATCCGAATCGCTCATGCCATTCTCAGAATTTCTCGGCAACTCGCGAATTGTTTCCGCTCTGCGCGGGATGCTCGCCACCGCACGAATCCCTCACGCCATGTTGTTCGCCGGGCCGCGCGGCGTGGGAAAATTCACGCTGGCGCGGATGTTCGGGCAGGCCGCCAATTGCGAGAGGCTGCCTGACGATTTCTGCGGCGAATGCGGCCCCTGCCGGGCGATCGCCCGGCTGCAAGACACGCCGGCGCTCGTCCACCAGGGCCTTGCCGAGCGCGGAGAAAGCGCGGACTCGGCAACCGTCGAACGCGTCCCGCTGGTGCTGGAAACGCATCCGGATGTGTGGGCCATGGTCCCCGATCCCGTGCGGCTGAAGAATCCCGTGGCGCGTCCCGTCCTGCACGTCGGCCAATTGCGAGCCGTGCAGCGCGCCGCCTATTTCAAGCCGCTCACCAGGCGCCGCGTTTTTATTATTGATGGCGCCGAAACCATGCGCTGGGATCACGCCAACATCTTCCTCAAAATCCTGGAAGAGCCACCCGAAACCGCCACCTTAATCCTGCTGGCGCCCAATCCCTATTTACTGCTGCCGACGATTCGATCGCGTTGCTTGCAATTCTTTTTTAGCCCGCTCGCGCAGGAGCAGGTCGAGCAAGTGCTGCGCCAGCGAGCCGATCTCCCTGCCGCGCAACGCAAGGTTGCCGCCCAAATGGCCGAGGGCAGCCCCGGGATCGCCTTGGGCATGGACCTCGCCGAGGCTGTCGAACTGCGAAAAACAGCCCTGCGGGTGCTCACAGCAATTATCGAAAGGCGCTCCTCGGCGGATCTGTTCAACGAAACCGCAGGCCTGGTGAAGGGCCAAAAGACGCCGTTTGAAACCGTGCTGGAAGTGTTCTATAGTTTGCTCAACGATCTGCTGGAGCTGTCGGCAGGTTTCGCAGGTCAGGGCGTGCGCAACCCGGCACTGGGGAAGGAACTCGCCAAGCTCAGCCGGCAGGTGGACAGCGCGTGGATTGCATTAGCCGTAGATGCGCTCGATGAACTGGGCGGGCGTCTGCGCCGAAACGTAAACAAGCAACTTGGGTTAGACGCGATCGCCTTATCCTTATCCGAAGCCTGCAAAAAATAGGCTGCGGCGGCGATTATCACGTAACTAACCCGCGACAGCATGCATCAAAACCGGCGAGCCGCACCTTCCATAGTGCCGTTTCAACTTGATGAGCCTAAGCAAAGTGTCCGGCAAAGGCTATCTAGCTGGCCGTGGATAGTCAAAATTAGTTGGAACGGCACTAGTTAATTTTTGGAGCATGAAATCATAAAGGAGGAGGGATGGTTAATCGCAAATTATTCCGTCCGACTTTAACCGAGGTTAAAGAAGCGCCGGCATCCCGCGCTCACGCGAGCGGCCCGCAGCCGCACAAAAAGCCTGCGCCACCCGAACAGACACATGCGGAAAATTTTTACTGGGTGAAGCAGATGCAGGCCCACACGCCTATGACCATCGTGCTGAGCGACGGCGAGATCTTGCGTGGAACGATCGAATGGTATGACCGGGATTGCGTCAAGCTGACCCGCTTCGGCAGCCCCAATCTGCTGATTTACAAACAGGTGATCAAGTACGTTTACAAGGACGGGGAGGAAGCGGCCGGGGGCGGCAACAACGGGCAATAAGCCGCGGCCTTAAAATTTGCAGAGCGAGAAAAAGCGCCGGCGCGAGCGCCGCAGTACCTAGGGGATCTGCTCGGCGCGCTTGGCAAGATCGGCGCTGGGCCCGGCCATCTCCGACACCAACTCCGGAATCTCAATGCGGATCAACGTGCCCGCGCCCGGGCGGCTGGAAATTTGCAGACGGAAGTCATTGCCGTAAAGTACGCGAAGCCGCTCGTGGACGTTGCTGATCCCGATGCCGTCCACGTAAACCTGCGGCATGCGCTCCTCGGGTATACCCGCGCCGTTATCTTCCACTTCGATCACCAATCGGGCGTCGCTTAGCGAAGTGCGAATGCTAATTTGCCCGCCTTCGAGTTTTGCCGCCAGGCCATGCTTGAGGGAGTTTTCGATAATGGGCTGCAAGAGCATGCTGGGCACAAAGGCTTCCAGGGTCTTTTGATCCACGTGCTTGAAGATCTGCAGATTGTCGCGGCCAAATCGGGCCACCTCGATATCCAGGTAATCGTCGATGAAATTGAGTTCCTCCTGCAAGGCCACGAAGGTCTCATGCTGGCGCAGGAGCCGGCGCAGAATATTGCCCAGCTTCAAAACCACTACGCGCGCCTGATCCGGGTCATAGCGGATCAGCGAAGCGACCGTATTCAGCGTGTTAAACAGGAAGTGCGGATTGATCTGGCTGCTGAGGGCAGCCATGCGCGCCTCGAGCAGCAGTTGCTGATGCTGCTCGAGATTCATCTCAATCCGCGTGTTGTTCCAGATCTTGATCGGCACCGCCACGGCCATTACCGTCGCCAGCATCAGCAGCAGTACCGACCACCAGTTGTGGGCATCGATAAAAAAAAGCCAGGAGCGAGGGACAGCATGGCCCAGCAGCAGCCGCCCCACTTCCAATCCGACGCAGCCGGCTAGCGGCAGCACTTCCCACCCGACACTGGAGCGTTTCGCCATCCGCGCCATCCATTTCGGGAAATTCAGGAACGTGAATGGTCCGAAACTCCAGATGTCCTCCTTATTCGGAATCGCCTGGCGAATCAAGCCGCCCATCAAGCCGGCCATCGCCGCGACGGGCGCGGCCAGCCATTCGTGATGAAAGAACGCCGGCAAGCTGACGATCGAGCCTCCCAGAGGCCCCACCACCAGCCCCCCGAGCAGCCCCAGGAGGAAAGAACCCTCGGCCATGAGGTCGGCAAACCGATAAGGAGTGCCCACCAGCCGCAACAAAACGCTGATGGCCAGCACCGGCGTAAGGAACAACAGCAGCTTTACCTTCTGATCGGAGTCGCGCACTTCGGTAAAGAGGACGCGTCGAAAAACGGCCCAGCGTGCCAGCAGGGCGGCCATGGACGCAGCTACACCCACCTTCAACAACAAAGTGAAGAGCAAAACCTGGGGACTGGAAAGTATGTCCATGGACTGATAGCTCGGCGCTCGCTTACGTTAGCCAATCACCCCCGGCGATGTAAAGCCAGGTTACTGCTATACTACGAGCATCCCATGAAGGCCAAGGGCGGAAATGGTGTCGGTGTTGGCCGCGGCGTACACAATGTCCGCGTCGTGGCCAAGGCCAACTTACCCACGCAGTACGGCCGCTTCAGGATCCTGGGAATCGAGGGAGAAACACCCGAAGAGACCGCTGTCGTTCTCACTCGCGGGCGCCTCAACGGCGGGTCCGTTCCCCTGGTTCGCATCCATTCGCAATGTCTTACCGGCGACGTGCTGGGATCGCAGCGTTGCGACTGCCGGGCGCAACTCGAGTTGTCGCTTCGGAAAATTGCCGCAGCCCGGGCGGGCCTTCTGATTTATCTTCCGCAAGAGGGCCGGGGTATCGGGTTAATGAACAAACTGCGCGCCTATGAGCTGCAGGATGGCGGCATGGACACGGTGGAAGCCAATCAACACCTGGGATTCGCCGCCGATTCCCGCGATTACGGTTTTTCCGCCGCTGCGCTGCGCGCTCTAGGAGTGCACCGCGTTCGCCTGCTCTCGAATAATCCAGACAAGGTTCGCCAACTCGAATCGCACGGCATAAAGGTGGTCGAGCGGGTGCCTTGCCAGCCGCGCGGAACGCATGCCGCGCGAAATTACCTGCTGACCAAATCTACGAAGTTGGGACACCTGCTCGCGGGCTTCTGATTGCAGTTGAGATTGTGAAAAAGCAGATCGCTCGGCTCTCCACCCCGACACCGGACTTCGTCGCCCGCCCCTGCAGGAGCATGGGCGGACTCCTCGGAATGACAATTTATGGTCTTGCCACAGACGCGTACGGGGTCCAGCACGCGGCAATTTGGGTGGGTCTTGGCGGGCTATCAGCCGTGACACGCCGATGTTCCATCATCAGAACATCAGTTTCAACGCCAACTGAAGCTCTCTCGCGTCCTGCGCGCTGGTCACCACGCCGAAGTTGGCGGCTCCAAAGATTCGGCCCGGCAGATTGAAATTCGGATGGTTCAGCGCATTGAAGGCGTCGAGGCGGAATTCCAAGGCCTGGTTCTCGTGCAAGACCCACTTCTTCTGCAGCGATAGATCCAGATTTGCCAATCCGGGCCCGATCACGATGTTTCGGCCCGAATTTCCGAAGGTGTATGGCGCCGGAAGCGCGAAGGCATCGGTGTTGAACCATCGTTCCGGTGTCTTGGGACGGTCGTTGGGGCTGGCAAGCAAATTGGGGCGCTGCACATTCACGCCGTTGATCAGGCCGATATTGGCCACGTCTTGCGCGGAAGACAAGTTGACCGTAAACGGAGCGCCGCTCTGAATGATCAAAATGCCGCTGGCACGCCAGTCCCCCAGAAGGCGATGCCGCCAACCCGCTGAATTCCTCGCAAAAGGGAGATCGTAGACGGCATTTCCCGTCAGCCGGTGCCGGTGGTCGAAACTCGAAGGGCCCGCCTCCAACGCCGGCGAATAAACATTCTGCGGCAGGTTGTACTCCGCATTCGTCGTTCCCGCATCGGAGGCATCGTCCAAGGACTTGGAAAAGGTGTAGTCCGCCTCAAATGACAGGCCCGAGTTGAAGCGGCGGGTCATCTTCAGTGTGAGCGCGTTGAATGTGGCCCACCCGTCCCAGCGTATCGTGGTGAACGCTGCCAGTTGCGGATACGGCCTGCGCCCTGGAATGGCTCCGGAACCCGGAAGAGGAATGTTGACCGCCGTGGCGCTGTCGGCGTGAACGGTTCGGGAGCCCACGTACTCTGCTTCAACTGCCGTGTTGGCGGTGATGGCCCGCTGCACGCTGAGATTCCAAACCTCGTTGTATTCAATCCGGTAGTCATGATTGACTCCATTAGCGCCGATCGCGCCGGTGGGGCTTTGCGCGAGGATATTTTCAGTCGTAAGAACAGGAGCGCTGGAGTTGGTGACTGTTTTCACCAGAAAGAAGGGCATGTTTTCCGCGAGATTCTGAAGGATGCTGTAGGCCGCCTGGTTGGTGTATATCCCAAATCCCGCTCTAACCACCGTCTCCCGCGAACCGGGAATTCGCCAAGCCAGTCCCAACCTGGGAGAGAACCGGATGGAGCGCGGAGTAAGCAGGCTGTCATTCCAGCCAACGCTAGATGCCGAGACGATAGGAAGGGGGCTTAGCGAAGCAAGCTGAGCCGCCGCAGGCGACAAATTCGATGGATTGCCGGCCACCACAAAGGCCGGGCCGCCGGGCCCGGAGAGGTCGATGTCCGCAGTTTGATTGGCCCCTGCAACGAGGTTAGCGTTGTATTCGTAGCGGAGCCCCGCGTCGACGGTGAGGTTGGGAGTGATCTGCCAGCCATCCTGCAGGTAGAAATGCGCCCAATTCGTGTGCGCATTTTCCGCTCCGCTGCCGATACCGGCCTGCGCCTGAGAGGGATATCCCAGCAGAAAATCGGCCAGCGGATTGCCCGTACCCGGGCCATTAGCCGTGTAGGCACCACTGTAGGTGTAGACGCCGCGCGCGGCGTTCGGGAAGGAAGGATCGAAATCGAGATGGAAGAAGTAGAAGCCGGACTTAAGACTGTGGCGCCCGCGATGGATCAGGAGATTATCGAAGAGTTCGAAATCGCGATCGGTCCGGGAGATAAAACCAGCCGGCGAACCGATGGTGCTGAAAGCATTGCTCAGCGAGATTTGCGGATAGCCCATATCGGCCGGATTGGGTGTGCCGCCCTGGAGCCCGTACTGCGAAGCAAAGGGATTGCCGGCGTTGGGATCGCCCTGCCCGCCGGAGACGCGCAGCCAGCCAAACCGAAATTCATTCACGACATTGGGAGAAAACGTGTGCGTTTCGGCCGCGGCCACATTGACGCTGTGCGTCGAAAGAGTACGGCCAAAGCCGGGAAGTAGCGCCTCGTTGAGCACGCTGGAGCCGAAGGGATCGAACTCATTCGCCTCGAAAACGGAGGCGCGAAGGAAACTGTTATCGCGATCTGAGAATTGATGATCAAGGCGCACGTTGTATTGATTACTTTCAAAACTCCGTTTTCCTATTGAGAGCAGATTGTTCTTGGCCGAAAGGCCCGCAGTCGGCGCCGGCAGCTTGGCCAACAGGGCCACGGCCGCCGAGTCGAGACGAAGCGCGGAATCGTTGGCGATGTCATTGCCGGGAATGGGCTGGCGCGTGAGGGGATCGAAAATGGTAGCGGCGCCGGCGAAATTCCCGGAGCGTTCCGCCAGGGTGGGAACGCTGAACAGGTCGGCCAGCGATTGCCGGGTCCTCTGGCCATCGTAATTGACAAAGAAAAATGCGCGGGTTTTCCTAATCGGGCCGCCCAGGGCCGCGCCGAACTGATTCTCCCGAAATGCGGGAGCGGGGCCGGGCAGGTCGAAGAAATTTTTAGCATTGAAGATGTCGTTGCGCACAAATTCGTAGGCGCTGCCGTGGAACTGGTCGGTCCCCGATTTCGCGATGACGTTGATCACCGCACCCGATTTCCCGCCGAATTCCGCGTCGTAGTTGGTTTTGTCGATTATGAATTCGGCCGTGTCGTCCGGCGAAGGACTAAGGACAACATTGTTGAAGTATTCGTCCGTGACGCTCACTCCATCCACCAGAAACAGGTTGTGGCCGGTCCGCTGTCCCAGGACGTTTATGAGCGTGCCGGTCTGCTGCAGAGAATCGCCGCGCGTGCCTCCGGGCGGGTTGACCACTCCTTCGCTGAGCAAGGTAAGTTCAAGAAATTGGCGGTCCTTGAGCGGCAGGTCGGCGACCTGTTGGTTCTGGATCACGTCTTTGATTTCCGCGGATTCCGTCTGCACCAATCCCGGGGCGAGCTGCACGATCACAGATTCTCTTGCGTCGCCCAGTGCAAGTGAAAAATCCTGCCGGAGGTGTTCGTTCACGTGAACTTGGACGTGTTCCGCCAATGCCTGTTTGAAACCTTGCATATTGGCCGTCAGGGCGTACACGCCCGGCGGAATTTGGGAAAGAAGATACTGGCCGGCGGCGTTGGTGAGCGAGTTGAACTTCCGCTGGCTCTCCAGGTTTACGGCATCGACCGAAGCGCCCTCCACCACGGCGCCTGAGGGATCGCTTACCAGGCCGCCGATATCCCCCGTATTCATCTGCGTAAAGGCCCAAGGCACATCCAGAATCAAGACGCAAGTCATGAGCAGTAATATGCGCACTTGCCTTTTGAGCAGTACCGAAGCAGGCTCCGCCGACATGGCAGGAAGGGAGGGAACCCTTCGAGGGGCGGCCGGTCTTACCCGGGAGATGCCTAACCCCCTCCGACTAA
This sequence comes from Rugosimonospora sp., assembly GCA_035636675.1. GTDB lineage: Bacteria > Acidobacteriota > Terriglobia > Acidiferrales > UBA7541 > Palsa-189. Next base: position 8,429 of record DASPYR010000210.1, read on the forward strand.
ATGCACAATTTCGAATCGGTCGCCTCCAGACACCGCCGTCGTTCCCCATTGGCCCCGCGGAACAATCTCCAAATTGCGCTCGATGGCCAGCCGATTGGCCGTCAGCCCCAGGAGGGCCACCAACTGCGTGACGTTCAGTCCCTTCGGTATTTCACGCGGCTCGCCATTGACGTGTATGGTCAGCGTCTCGCTCATCAAGATTCATCAATTGGGCGATCCATTTTTCGACTGGGCTTTCGACCGGGCTTTCGACTGGGCTATCGACTGGGCCGCCTGGGCTTCAATTGATAGCGCAGTTCCCCGAGCGCTTCGGCCACCTGCGCGCGGATGACGAGCGCGCCGATAGACGGCTCCACGAGAGTGGGAAAGGGAAAGTGCAAGGACGTGCGGCCTTCCGCATCCGTGTGCGCGAAATAGCTTTCGGGCGCGCCCTCTCCGCCTTCGACAAAGGCCTCCACCTTCGCCCCGGTCACGGGCTGGCCGCCTCCCTTGGAGGAGACTTCGATATCCAGAGTGACGTGGCCGGAGTGGAGCCAGGACCTGGCGTTGAGAAGCTTGACGGCGATGCCTGCTCCCTTGGAGGGCGCCGCTTTCTCCAGCGCGCTTTTCTCCAGCGAAAGTGCTCCCGCGCGGAGGGCGTCGAGTATTTCGCGGTGCTGCTTTTCCACGCGAGCCCGGAGAATGGCCTGGTCCATGGCGCCACTGGCCGCCAAGTCTTCGTAGCTCGTGCTGTGCCGGTAGGCGACCCGGCCGCGAATCAATACCAGCGTATCGATAAACGGATGAGAGGCGCCGCGATCCTCGGTCTGCACGTCATAAACGTCCGGGCCGACTTGCACCTTCGAATTGAACCCAAATTTCATTTGGCGGCAGTTCGTCCCTGGCAGGTCACTTGATTGACCCGTTGTTGAAGCGCCGTTATTATAGCCTGTTACTTATGTCCGGGAACCTCGCGCAAGCCTACGCTCCGCTCTTAATACATCTTCTGGTGGCGCTGGGGCTTGCTGGTATCCTCCTCATACTATCGAGTTTGATCGGCCCGCATCGTCCGAGCCGCGAAAAGATGCAGCCCTATGAATGCGGCGTCACGCCGGTGGGCGATGCGCGGGAGCCCTTTGACGTGAAGTTTTACCTCGTGGCCATGGTTTTTATTCTTTTCGATGTGGAAGCTGTTTTTCTCTACCCGTGGGCATACGTCTACCGGGAACTGCGGTGGTTCGGCTTTACCGAGATGCTGCTGTACATCCTGATCCTGCTTGCCGGGTATGTTTACCTCTGGAAGAAAGGGGCGCTCGATTGGAACGCCTCAACCAAGCAGCGGGAGCGCCGGCCGTGACGGACAAGGCCAGCCTGGAGCAAAACGCAATTGTGCAACGTTTGCGCGCCTGGGATGAAAAGGCGGTTGCCGAAGCTTCGGAATTCCGCGGCGAAGTAACCATCGTAGTGCCCCGGGAACAGCTTCAACGCGCTGCCGAATACCTGCGAGCCGAGCCCGGATTGCAGTTCGATTTCCTCTCGGATATCTCCGCGGTAGATCGCTTCCCGATGGAGCCTCGTTTCGAAGTGAATTACCACCTGCTTTCTCTTCCCTTGCGCCAGATACTGCGCCTGCGCGTGTGGGTCTCCGGGAAAGACCCGGCCGTCTCCACCGTCATCCCCGTGTGGCCCACTGCAAACTGGCATGAGCGCGAGATCTTTGATCTTTTCGGCATTCGTTTCGAGGGACATCCGGACCTGCACCGCATCCTGATGCCTGATGATTGGGAGGGCTATCCTCTCCGCAAGGACTACCCCGTCGAAGGATTCGGCACATGACCACCACGGTCGAGACCGCCGCCGGCGCAGCACAAACGATGGTCCTGAATATGGGACCGCAGCACCCTTCGACACACGGGGTGCTGCGCGTGGTGCTGGAACTCGACGGCGAAACCGTGGTCAAAGCGCGCCCCGAAATCGGTTATCTCCACACCGGCATCGAGAAAAGTTGTGAAGCCCTCACCTATTCCCAGGCCATCACGCTGACCGACCGCATCGATTACCTGGCGCCGCTCTCCAACAACCTCGGCTATTGTCTGGCCGTGGAGAAGCTGCTCGGCCTCGAAGTGCCGAAACGAGCCCAGTATATTCGCGTCTTGCTTACGGAGTTGACGCGCCTCAACTCGCACCTGGTGTGGCTCGGCACGCATGCTATGGACTTGGGCGCAACCTCCGTGATGCTTTACTGCTTCCGTGAACGCGAGGAGATCTTAAAGATCTTCGAGATGGTCTCGGGCCAGAGGATGATGACCAGCTACTTCCGGATTGGGGGCTTGGCCCTGGAGCCGCCGCCGGAGTGGCTGGAACGCGTTCGCGGGTTCATCGACATGCTTCCATCGCGCATCGAGGAATACGAAAAGCTGCTCACCCGCAATAGCATCTGGCTGATGCGCACCGTGGGAATCGGCATCCTCGAAGCCAAGGACGCCATCGCCCTCGGCGTTTCCGGCCCTACGCTGCGAGCAGCGGGCGTCGCCTACGACGTACGCAAGTTCTTCCCGTATTCCAGCTACGAGGAATTCAGCTTTGACGTCCCCACGCGCACGGAATGCGATTCCTATGCCCGCTATCTCGTGCGTGTGGCGGAAATGCGCGAGAGCCTGAAAATTATTCGCCAGGCCATGGGCAAAATTCCGCCCGAAGGGCCGATAAGAACCGATGCGCCGGGCATCATTCCGCCGCAGCGCGAAAAGATGAAAACGGAAATGGAAGCCCTGATCTATCACTTCAAACTTTTCACCGATGGCTTTGCGCCGCCGCCCGGCGAGGTTTATCAGCGCATCGAATCGCCGCGGGGCGAAGTGGGGTACTTCATTGTCAGCGACGGATCACCGAAACCTTACCGCGTCAAGGTGCGCGCTCCCTCGTTCGTCAATCTCCAGGCGCTGCCCAAACTTTCCGAAGGCGGCCTGGTGGCCGACTTGATCGCCTGCATCGGAACCATCGACATCGTGCTCGGAGAAGTGGACCGCTGATGGAGATTCCCCCCGTACTGGAAGAGAAATTCCAGGCGCTCGTGCAGCGTTATCCCGTCAAACGTTCCGCGCTCGTGCCCATGGCTCTCTACGCGCAGGACGTTTTTGGTTTTGTTAGCGATGACCTGATCTTGGAGATTGCCAAGCGCCTCGGCTTGAGTTCCTTACACGTTAATGAAACGCTCGCCTATTACTCCATGATCCGGCGCAAGCCGGCGGGCAAATATCACGTTCAGGTATGCACAAACGTTTCCTGCATGCTGCGCGGCGGCAATGAGCTCTACGATTTTGTGCAAAAGAAGCTGGAGATCGGAAATAAGCAAACCACGGCCGATGGCATGTTTTCGCTCGAGGAAGTGGAGTGCATTGGCGCCTGCACGGGCGCGCCGGCCATGCAGGTGAATTACGACTTTTACGAAAACCTCACCGAGCGCAGCACCGATGATTTGCTGGACGCTCTCGACAAGGGCGCACGGCCGGCAAGATCGGTGCCGGCTTCCGGCTCGGTGCACGAGCGCCACCCTGCCGAAGTCTCCGTGATCAGCCGCCTGTTTGGCGTTCCGGAGTCGCACAAACTCGACGTTTACCTGCAGCGTGACGGTTATAAGGGGCTGGAGCGCGCCCTCAAAGAGTTCACGCCGGAGCAAGTGATCGAAGAGGTCAAGAAATCTAACTTGCGCGGGCGCGGCGGCGCCGGCTTTCCCACCGGAGTGAAATGGAGTTTTGTCCCCAAGGAATCCGCCAAGCCAAAATATATCCTGTGCAACGCCGACGAGAGCGAGCCCGGCACCTGCAAGGACCGGCCGCTGATGGAAATGGCCCCGCACCAACTCATCGAAGGCATGGTCATCGCCGGCCGCGCCGTCGGCGCCCATCACGGATATATCTACATTCGCGGCGAATATCGTTACGTGCTGGAAATCATGGATGCCGCTATCGAAGAGGCTTACTCCCGCGGTTACCTCGGCAGAAACATCATGGGCAGCGGCTTCGATTTCGATTTGGCGACGCATACCGGCGCGGGCGCCTACGAATGCGGGGAAGAATCCGCGCTGATGGAATCGCTCGAGGGTAAGCGCGGCTATCCGCGCATTCGTCCGCCCTTCCCTGCCGTGGTTGGGCTTTATGGCTCGCCGACGGTGATCAATAATGTCGAAACGCTATCCGCGATTCCCGCCATTCTGCATCGCGGCAGCGAATGGTATTCCGGACTGGGCTCTGCGAAGAATGGCGGCACACGGCTTTTTTGCATCTCCGGCCACGTGAACCGGCCCGGCATCTACGAATTGCCGATGGGATTTAACTTAAAACGCATGATTGAAGAGGTGGCCGGAGGAATCCCGGGCGGCCGGAAGCTGAAAGCCGTGATTCCGGGCGGCAGTTCCTGCCCGCTGCTGAACGCCGAGGAGATCGACCTGCCCATGGATTTCGATTCGCTGGCGAAGGCCGGATCGATGCTGGGGTCGGGCGGGCTCATTGTCATCGATGAATCCACCTGCATGGTCGACCTGGCGCGGCGCATCATGCATTTCTACGCTCATGAGTCTTGCGGCTGGTGCATACCTTGCCGCGAGGGCACCGATTGGCTGCGCAAAATGCTCGACCGGTTCCATTCCGGCGGCGGCCGCCGCGAAGATATCGCTCTGATCGGGGAGCTATCGAAAAACATGCTCGGCAGAACTTTCTGCCCGCTGGGCGACGCGGCGGCCCTGCCCACCATAAGCATCGTCAAAAAATGGCCCCACGAATTTGAGGAGCATCTCGCAGGTAAGTGTCCTTATCAGCCGGCGGAACTGCTGACTCCGGCGCTCGGGTAGTCTCAAGAACATGGCAGAAACCGCGGAAATAAAGTTCAAGCTCGACGACCGCCAACTGACGGTGCGGCCCGGGACTTTGGTGATCGAGGCAGCCCGGGAACAAGGCATTGAGGTGCCTTCGTTCTGCTATTACCAGGGCCTGGCGCTGCAGGCCGCCTGTCGCATGTGCCTGGTGGAAGTGGAGAAAGCTCCCAAGCTGCAAACCGCCTGCACGCTGGTGGCGGTGAATGGCATGGTCGTGCGCACGAACACGCCGCAAGTTCACGAAGCGCGCAAATCCATGCTGGAGTTTCTGCTGGCCAATCACCCGCTGGATTGTCCGGTGTGTGATAAGGGCGGCGAATGCGAGCTGCAGGACATGACCTTCCGCTACGGCGCCGATCGCAGCCGCTTCGTGGAAGAAAAACTGCATGTCCCGGAAGTCAAGTGGTCCAATATCGTCTATTACGACGCGCCTCGCTGCATTCTGTGCTTCCGTTGCGTGCGGGTGTGCGACGAAGGCATGGACGTAAAGGCTCTCGGCGTGGGCCAGCGCGGGGCCAATTCGGTGATCATTCCCAATCGCGACGGCTACCTCGAGTGCGTGGAGTGCGGCATGTGCATTGATATATGCCCGGTCGGCGCGCTCACCAGCGGCACGTACCGCTACCACACGCGCCCCTGGGAGATGCAGTATGTTCCCACGGTGTGCGCGCACTGTTCCAATGGCTGCAAAACGACGCTCAGTGTGCGCAATCACGAAATCATCCGCGCCAATAATCGCGACCTTTCCGGCTACAACGGCGATTTCCTCTGCGCGAAGGGCCGCTTCGCGTTCGACTTCACGCGCCATCCCGAACGGCTGAATCAACCGTTGATTCGCCTCGGAGGCAAGCTCGATACGGCGAGTTGGGAAGAGGCGCTGCAAGCAGTGGCTTCGCGCCTGGCGGCGATCCGCGAGCAGAACGGCCCGGAAGCCATCGGTTTTTACGGCTCGAACCGCACCACCAACGAAGAGAATTATCTGCTGGGGCGCATGGCGCGGGCTTCGATAGGTACAAACAATGTGGATCATCATCGGACCGCGGATTACGCCGGCCTGATGCAGCTGGCGGCCGATTTGGCAGGCGGCAGTTCGGGCCATGGCGGATCCACCGCCGGTGGATCAGGCGGAATTTTCGCCACCATGCGCGATCTGGAGTCTGCGCCGGCAATTCTGCTGATCGGCAACGACGCGACCGAGCAGAATCCTCTCGTCGCCTGGCAGATTCGCACAGCCATCCGCAATCACCGTTCGCGCTTGTACATTCTGGATTCCCGCGAACACAAGCTCAACAGCAAGGCCCAAGCCTCTGTGCTCTTTGCTCGAGGAGAAGAAGCGGCGGCCATAGGCAAGCTGGCGTCGAGCGGCACGGCAAATGTCTCGGAAACCGATCTCGACCGGCGCCTGCAGCCCTTCCGCGATGCACTCGCCGCCGAAAACGATGTCGTCGTTCTCTTCGGCGCGGCCATTCAGGGCGCCGCGCTCGCTCGCCTCAGCGACTTCGCGCGGGAGCGCGCCGCGCAGGGCAAGCGCACGCGATTCATGGCCCTGGGAGATTACGCAAACTCGCGCGGCGCGGCGGATATGGGACTGCTGCCGGACTTGCTGCCGGGCTATGCCCCCGTCGCGAACCCCGCCGCACGCGAAGCTTTCGGCAAAATCTGGGGCGCCACGCTGCCGGAAAAACCGGGGCTCGATTCGCGCGCCATGCTGGATGCCGCCGCGAGCGGGCAGCTCAAAGCGCTCTACGTTGTGGGCGCCAATCCCGCCAAGAAAACGAACTTCGTGGGATCGAAGCGAATGGGTAAGCTCGATCTGCTGGTGGTTCAGGATTTGTATCTTTCCGAGACGGCGCGCCTGGCCGATATTATTTTGCCGGTGCTTTCCGGGTTCGAGAAAAACGGCACCATGACCAACACCGCCGGTGAAGTCCAGCTCGTGCGCCAGGGCGGGGATTTCATGGGCGCGCGCTCGGATTTCGACATTCTGCGCATTCTTTCTCACCAATTGGCGCAGCAGACACTGGGGCAGCCGATCCCGTTGCGCACGCCTGATGCCGCATTCGAGGAAATCTCGCGCACCGTTCCCGGATACGCCGTCTCCCGGGCCGGCTTGCTCACCGGCGCCGCCGAACCGATACAGCCGAATTTCGCGGCCACAAATGGCCATCGCCCCGCGGAACCGGCCGCGGGCGTCATCTTCTCCAACAACGATTCGCTTTTCACCAGCGGCAGCTTGACCCCTTATTGCCGAATGATTCGCTCTCTGCGGGAAGCGGGCGCGACGCCGTGAACGAAACCATGGCGCACTCGATCCTGCTCGTTTCTCTGGTTAAGGTCGTGGTGCTGCTATTTCTCGTTCTCACCGCCGTCGCTTATCTGGTGTGGTTTGAACGCAAAGTTGCCGCGCATATTCAGGGGCGCTGGGGACCATACCGCGTTGGTCCCCACGGCTTGCTGCAGCCGCTCGCCGATGGCGTCAAGTTCCTCATGAAAGAGGATACGACTCCGGCCGGCGCCGCCCGCTTCCTCTATTTCGCCGCTCCCCTGCTGACCATGACCCTGGCGATCTCCGCCATCGCCATGATTCCGTTTGGCCCCGCATCCATTCACATTTTGGGCGTGGCCACGCCGCTGGTTGTGGCGAATATTAACGTCGGCCTCCTGGCCATTCTCGCGATCACCTCCATCGGCGTGTACGGCGTGGCTCTGGCGGGTTGGTCCTCGAACAACAAGTATTCGCTTCTTGGCGGGCTGCGCAGTTCGGCGCAAATGGTCAGTTACGAATTGTCGCTGACGCTCTCGGTGGTCGGCATCCTGCTCCTGGCGGGAACTTTCAACCTGAGCGAGCTCATCATGCGCCAGGACGGATACACCTGGGGCTTTTTGCCGAAATGGAACCTGCTGAACCCGACCTTGCCTCAAATCCTGGGATTCTTCTGCTATTTTGTGGCCGCCGTGGCGGAAACCAACCGCGCGCCTTTTGACCTGGCCGAAGCCGAATCGGAACTCGTGGCCGGCTATCACACCGAATATTCCAGCTTCAAATTCGCCATGTTCTTTTTGGGCGAATATGCCAGCATGATTACGGCGGCGTGTCTCGCCTCGATCCTTTTCCTGGGCGGCTGGCTTTCGCCTTTTCCGCAGACGCCCGGTCTGGACTGGACCCGCTATATTCCGGCTGCGGCCTTGGCTATTGCCGGAGTGGCTCTAATCATTAATGGCGTTGGTTATCTCACCGCATTTGGCCGTATCGTATTGCCCGGTCTGGGAATCGCTCTGTGCGCGCTGGCATTTCTGGTTTCGCGTCCGAGCGTCATCGATTCTGTTCAGGGGCCTTTCTGGTTTCTGGCCAAGGTGCTCCTGGTGCTTTTCATCTATGTTTGGGTGCGCTGGACGCTGCCGCGCTTTCGCTATGATCAACTGATGCGTTTCGGATGGAAGTTCCTGTTTCCGGTGGCGCTGCTGAATGTCGTGCTGACAAGCCTCGCGGTGGTGATGCGCAAATGACGCCTCAACTGGCGATCTTCCTGGTGCTCGCGGCCATCGCCGTAGCCGGCGCCGTGAACGTGATCCTGCAGCGCCACCCCATTCACAGCGCGATCTCCCTGATCACCGTGATGATTGCGCTGGCCGGGCTTTTCCTGCTTCTCGAATCGGAATTCATCGCCGCGGTCCAAATCATCGTTTATGCGGGCGCGATTATGGTGCTCTTCGTGTTTGTGATCATGCTGCTCAATGCCGGGGCCGAAGAGCGCACCAACATGAGCCGCATGGCGCGTTATGCAGGCGTGCCGCTGGCGATTTTCCTGCTGATCGAGCTTGCCTATCAGATTGGCGCCGCGACTTTATCCATGACGCCGCAGCCGCCGGCCGAGGGCGTTACCCGCGGAGTATCCATGCTCTTATTCCAGGATTTCGTGTTTCCATTTGAATTGACGTCCATTTTGATCCTCATCGCCATTCTTGGCGCGCTGGTGCTGGCCCAGCGAGGTGAAAGCGTGCCGGCCAAAGGCGGGCAACAAAAGAGTTCCTGAGCGTTCGCTCGAATCGGCGGAAGGCGAGGAGAGAAACCTTGGTGCCCATTTCCTACTACCTTGCTCTCAGCGCCGTCCTCTTTGGCCTCGGCGTGATCGGGTTTGTTTTCAAGCGCAACATCATCACCATTTTCATGTCCATCGAATTGATGCTCAACGCCGTCAATCTCGCGTTCATCGCGTTTGGGCGGGCGCTCGGGCAATTGCAAGGGCAAGTATTCGTATTTTTTGTAATCGTGGTGGCCGCTGTGGAAGCAGCCGTGGGCCTGGCCATCGTCATCGTGATCGCGCGGAACCGGCAATCGCTCAACGTGGAGCGCATCAATCTGCTGAAGCTGTAGGGCCGGAATGCTGATACTCGAGCACCTCTGGATCATCCCGCTGCTGCCCTTGCTGGGCGCGGCCGCCAACGGCATCTTTGCCGCGCGTTGGCCGCGCGGCGCCGTCAATGCCGTGGCTCTGGGGAGCACCGGCCTCTCTTTTCTGGCCAGCCTCGAAGTGGCTCGCGAGTTCGCCAGCCTCAGCGCAAATCAGATTCCCTGGCTGCGCTCCTACTTCACCTGGATCGAGGCTGGGCGCTTGCGCGCGGATTTCGCCCTGCAAATCGATCAGCTCACGCTGATCATGCTGCTCGTCGTGACCGGCGTCGGCTGGCTCATCCATCTCTATTCCATCGGTTACATGGCCGACGATGCCGGCTATCGCCGATTCTTCTCCTATCTCAATCTGTTCATGTTTTTCATGCTCACGCTGGTGCTGGCGGCGAACTACCTGGTGCTCTTCGTGGGATGGGAAGGCGTCGGCCTGTGCAGCTATCTGCTCATCGGATTCTGGTTCTTGAAGAAAACCGCCACCGATGCCGGCAATAAGGCGTTTTGGGTAAACCGCGTCGGCGATTTCGGTTTCCTGCTGGGACTATTTCTGCTCTTCCGCCAGTTTGGCACGCTCGATTTTGCGTCCATCTTCCGCGATTCCGCCGCCATGCCCGTGGAAACGGCAGGCCACGGAGTGCTCACAGCAATTACCCTGCTCTTGCTTGCCGGCGCCACCGGCAAATCGGCGCAGCTCCCGCTCTACGTTTGGCTGCCCGACGCCATGGAAGGCCCCACGCCCGTCAGCGCGCTGATCCATGCCGCCACCATGGTGGCCGCGGGCGTGTACGTGGTGGCGCGCTCGCACGTGCTCTTCATCCACGCGCCGCTAGCCATGTTCGCCGTCGCCGTGATCGGCTGCGCCACCGCTCTTTTCGCCGCCACCATCGCGCTGGTGCAAACCGATATCAAGCGAACGCTCGCCTATTCCACCATCAGCCAATTGGGATACATGTTTCTGGCGTGTGGCGTAGGCGCCTTCGGAGCCGGAATCTTTCACCTGATGACTCACGCTTTTTTCAAGGCCTTGCTGTTTCTCGGCGCGGGCAGCGTGATGCATGCCACGAGTGGCGAGCAGGATATGCGCCGCATGGGCGGACTGCGCAAGGCCATCCCATGGACCTACGGCACCATGCTCGTGGCCACGCTGGCGATCTCGGGGACGCCGGGCTTCTCCGGTTTTTTCAGCAAAGAGGAAATCCTTCTCGCGGCACGCAGCGGACCCTATGCCAATTCCGCGATCTATGCGCTGGGCGTGATCACCGCGGGCCTTACCGCACTCTACATGTTTCGGCTTCTTTTTATGACCTTTCATGGCGCGCCGCGATTTGACCCGAAGAAGACACACATTCATGAATCGCCCCGGGTCATGCTTGCGCCGCTCGCCGTGCTGGCGGCGCTTGCGCTGGCGGGCGGCTGGTGGGCGGCGCCGCACCTTCTTGGCGGGCTCAATTACTTCGATCATTTTGTGAAGCCGGTTTTTGTTGGCGGCGAAACCTCGAGTTCAACCGAACCTTACACGGGGAGCGGCCAATTGATCGCCACGGTGTTTGGCCCTCCGGTGCTGGCGGCGTTCGTGGGATTCCTGCTCGCCTGGTGGCTGTACATACGCAATCCGCAAATGCCCGGGCGGCTGGCCGAAAGTCTGCGCGCGCCTTACCGGCTCCTGGCCGGAAAGTATTTCATCGACGAACTCTACGGCCTTGTAATCGTGCGGCCGCTGGTGTGGGTTTCCACGAATTTCCTCTGGCGCACCGTGGATGAGGAAACCATCGACGGCCTGGTGAACGGAGTCGCCCGCGAGGCCGGCGAATTTGGCGACCGCCTCCGGCACCTCAATTCCGGCAATACACGGACCTATGCGGCATGGGTGATTCTGGGCGCGGTCGTGCTCACAACTTTGCTCGCGTGGGCGGCGCATTAGATGCAGCCCTCCTACCTGCTCACGGTATTGACGTTCCTGCCGCTGGCGGGCACCGCGGCGCTCTTGATGCTGCGCGCGGATGATCATGTGTGGATTCGTCGCGTCGCCCTGGCGGTAGCGTTGGTTGAATTTGGGCTTTCTCTGCTATTGATTCGCGGCTTTGCCCCGGATTCGGCGCAATTCCAGTTCGGCGAATTTTACAACTGGATTCCCTCGCCGCCGATTCACTACCACCTGGGCGTGGATGGCATCAGCTTGTTTCTCGTCCTGCTGACCACTTTTCTCACGCCCGTGGCCATGCTGGCTTCCTGGAAATCGATCGAGCACCGCGTGCGTGGCTTCTTCGTGAGTCTGCTGGTGCTCGAAACCGGCATGATCGGCGTCTTTGTCTCGCTGGATCTCTTTCTCTTCTTCCTTTTCTGGGAAGCCATGCTGATCCCCATGTACTTCCTGATTGGAATCTGGGGCCATGAGCGCCGCATCTATGCCGCGATCAAATTCATTCTATACACCATGCTCGGCTCGATTCTGATGCTGGTAGCCATGATCTGGCTTTACGAGCTCAGCGGCTCGTTTGATTTGCCGCAGATACAATCCATGCTCGTGAGCGGCCAGGTGGTTCTCACTTTGCGAACCGAGCTTCTCCTCTTTGCCGCTTTTTTCCTGGCCTTTGCCATCAAAGTGCCGCTCTTCCCGCTGCACACCTGGCTTCCCGACGCGCATACCGAAGCGCCCACGGCCGGCTCCGTGATCCTCGCAGGCGTGCTGCTGAAGATGGGGACTTACGGCATGTTGCGTTTCTGCCTGCCGCTGTTTCCCGAAGCGGCGCACCGTTTCGCTCCCTATATCGCCGTTCTGGCCATCATCAGCATCATTTACGGCGCTCTCGTGGCCATGGTTCAAACCGATCTCAAGCGCCTGGTCGCTTACTCTTCGGTCAGCCATCTTGGATTCGTGGTGCTCGGCCTGTTTGCTTTCGATCCCACCGCCGTTCAGGGCGCTTTATATCAAATGCTGAATCACGGCGTTTCCACCGGCGCACTCTTCGTGCTGGTGGGCATGCTCTATGATCGCCGGCACACGCACCTGATTCGCGACTTCGGCGGATTGGCCACTCCCTTGCCGGTGATCGCCGCTTTTTTCCTGTTTGTCTCGCTGGCTTCGGCCGGGCTTCCCATGCTGAACGGGTTCGTCGGCGAGTTCCTGATTCTGGCGGGCACGTTTACGCGTCATGTAAATTGGGCGTCTTCGGCCGCCATCGGCATCATTCTTTCCGCCGTTTATCTGCCGTGGGCCTATCAGCGCGTTTTTTTCGGCGATGTCACGCAGGAGAAAAATCGCGCGCTCCGGGATGCCGATCGCCGGGAGCGCCTGGTCCTCGCCGCCTTCGCCGCGCTTATTCTCTGGATGGGGATTGGCTCCGTAGGCTTCACGCGGCGCACCGAAGCCTCGGCACGCAACGTATTCGAGCTTATGCAACGGCCCCAGGCCTATAACGCCCGGGCGGCGCTGGCTTCAGCCCGACGCGCGATTCCGGATGTGCGCTGATGTTTCCTCCGCGCGAGGACGTTCTGCGCCTGATGCCCGAGATCATTCTGTGCTTTTCGGGAATTCTGCTGATGCTGGTCGAACCGTTTCTCACGCGCGCCCGCCGAACCGTGCTGGTCACGCTGGCGGCGCTGGGAACCGGCCTGGCGCTCGTCTCCACGATCTATCCGGCCATGCTTCCCGGCACGGCATTTTCCGGACTGCTGCGCATTGACGGCTTCAGCGTCTTCGTCCATGTG
>DASPYR010000211.1:0-12595 GCA_035636675.1 Rugosimonospora sp.
CAATCTCGGCGTATCTCTGATCAGCGAAGGCTTCACCAAAGACGACGTTCGCGCCGGCCGCGTGAAATTGATTCCCATCAAGGATGTGGAGTTGTGGCGCGAACTCGGATTGATCTACCGCCGCGACCGCCATTTGCCCCGTGCGGCCAGCGCGTTCGTCGAATTGATCCGCGCGTCTGACGGCAAGCCTGAGAGCAAGGACGGCAAGCCGGAGACTAAAAACGGCAAGGCCGATAACCCACCGAACTCCTGAGCGCGCTCGGAATGCAATACCACGCGCCCGCTTTGCGGTCCCGGACGGTTTTGCGGGGAACTGCTTTTCAGAATTCTTCCGAACTATAGGCGAGACAAATCCGAATCAGACTTAGGACTCTGGCTTCTTGTCGGCGGCAGCCGCTGTGCCCAGCTTGGATGCCCAGTTGTGCCATACGACTTTATCCTTGTCGAAGACTGGTCCGGAGAGAGCCATGCCCACTGGAGTCCAGGACCTGCTGCCAACCTGCGCGTAGGCGGCTCTTGCCAATGTCCCTTGCGGCGTAAGCAGGAAAAAGTACGTGTCCACGGGCGTCTGGCGCTCCAGCACCAGCACGTCCGCTTTTTTGTCATCCTGCGTCAGATACACGCCGCGTCCCACCGGCTGGCCGCCCTCGGTTGACCGGGGAAGCGCAATTACTTTGGTCGTGCCGTTGCAGACGAGAAGGATGGTGCATACGTCCGCCGGAATTCCGTTGCCCGCCGGCTTCCAGCTGAGCGTATCTTTGTGATCCATAATCTCTTTAACTACGTTGTACTGCCCCCCGGCCGCCGCCGTGCTTTTGCCTGCTTGCGCGCGCAACTTTGCCGGAGGGTGCCCGGCGATCACCATGAGGGCAATGGGCGCAAGCCAGAGGAGCTTGCCAAATCGAATGGTGTTCATCTTACTTCCTCCGAACTACTTAGACGGACCGAAAATTCTCGCAGTTTCGATCAAGATTCTGCGATGGCCAAGCCACTTGGCTGAACTTGGATAAGCCGCAATCATCTCAAAGTTAATCCCCTCAGTTCAATGATTTTCTACCGCCATCAGCCGGAGACCGGGCCGCGGTCAGCACTCCCAGGATGATTTTGCGCGGATATCCTTTTACTACGTTCAGGCCCAACTAAAACATGGCGATACGCTGGCTTGACACTCCTTCCGCCAAGCTGCTAGCTTTGAAGTGTTCTTGATAGAGGTGCGGAGGCCACCAGTAGCCGGGCCGGCATTTCCGAGGCGCTTCGGAGGTCCGCGCGAAAGGGGCCGGGACGCAGCTAAAGCCTGTTACCGCCTAAGGTTCCGCCGAAATCGCCGCCGGAGGCGCACTCCGCGGCGGTTGGGAGACGAGGCCAAGACTCGTCCACTGTCATCCGTTGGAAAGCGGATGGAGCGCTATCGGGAAGTGAAGACTGCGGCTTCTCTCCTCGCCTTCCTTCTCTGCCTCCATCCACATGTTTAGGGCCAAGGATGTCGCCTCGAGTTCCGCTTGGGGATCGGCGTGATGAGTCGCTTGGCAATGACGGATATTTTTCAGCTTACGCGCGAACTCGTGGATATCGAATCGGTGACGAATCACGAGGCGGCCGTGGGAGAGTGTCTGCTAAACGCCCTTTCGCCTCTGGGCGCCCGCTTTTCCGGAGCGGTCGAGCGATGCCCCGTTAAAGCCGATCGCTTTAACGTTTTCGCGCATTGGGGAGATCCGGCGGTTACGCTCTCGACCCATATGGACACGGTTCCACCCTTTTTTCCTTCTCGCGAAGACGCGGACTTTATCTGGGGCCGGGGTTCCGCGGATGCTAAAGGCATCATTGCCTCCATGATCGGGGCCGCGGAGGGCCTTCTCGAGAGCGGCGTGCGCAATTTTGGTTTGCTCTTCGTGGTGGGCGAAGAACGTAATAGCGCCGGAGCTTATGCCGCAGCCCGCAGCCCGCGAGGCTCCCGTTTTCTGATAAACGGGGAGCCCACGGAAAACAAACTGGCGCTGGCGGCCAAGGGCCTGCTGCGCTGCGAAATCGAAGCCCGCGGCAAACTGGCGCACTCCGCCTATCCGGAGTTGGGCGAATCCGCGATCGAAAAGCTCCTCGATGCGCTCCAGGAGATTCGCAGAATTCGTTTACCTGAAGACCCGCTCCTCGGCCACAGCACTTTGAACATCGGCGTCATCTCCGGCGGCCGCGCGCCCAATGTTATTCCAGACGCGGCAACGGCCGAAATTGCCGTCCGGCTGGTCGGCGATGCCGCCCTGGTTCGGGATGCCGTGATCGGTGCAGTCGGCGATCGAGCCGAGGTTCGCGAAATTCTGTGCATCCCGGCAATTCATTTCGACCGGCTCGATGGGTTTGAGACCGCCATCGTTGCCTATACGACGGACGTGCCGGTATTCGGCAAGAGCTGGGGCAAACCTTATTTGCTGGGTCCGGGAAATATCCATGTGGCGCACACGAGCGAGGAGCGCGTATCCAAGAAAGAGCTCCTGGCCGCGAGCAGCATTTATCAGCAGATGGTAAAAAAGCTTCTGGCCGTCACATGAGGGCTGACGGCGCGCATGCGGCAAAGGTGATGGCGGCATGATTGTGATGAAATTTGGCGGCTCGTCACTGGAAGCGGCTCCCGCCATGGAGCGCGTGGCGGGAATCGTCAGTGAGGCGCTTGTCCGCAAACCCGTGATCGTGGTCTCCGCCATGGGCACGACCACGCAGCAGCTTTTGACCATGGGCGAGGAGGCGGCCGCCGGAGAGCCTGGGAAAAAAGAGCGGGCGCTCGAAAGGCTACGCGCGCTCAGGGAAATGCACGAGCGCGAATTCGCGGCGTTGCTTCCGGCGTCGGCTCAGGACGAACTCCGGCAGATTCTCGGCTGCCATTTTCGCGAAATGGCTGATTTGCTCGGGCAATTATCGGCTGCCGGTGAATTCGGTCCCGAATCGGTGGATGCTCTCTCGAGTTTTGGAGAACGGCTGTCGAGCCGCTTGATCGCGCTGGTGTTCCGGCATTTCGGAATGGACGCCGCGCATGTGGATGCGCGTTGCGTGGTGCTCACCGATGCGCGCCATAAGGCCGCCACGCCCTTATACTCGGAGACCTACGCTCGCGCGCGAGATAAGATTTTGCCGCTCATCAGCCAGGGCAAAGTGCCGGTTCTCGGTGGTTTCATCGGCTCAACCGAGGATGGCGTGACCACCACGCTCGGCCGGGGAGGCTCGGACTTCACCGCCGCCGTTATCGGCGCCGGCATCGCCGCCGAGGAGATCCAGATTTGGACCGACGTAGACGGCGTCATGACCTGCGATCCAAAACTCGTGCCTGAAGCGCGCCGCGTGAAGACGATCTCCTTCGCGGAGGCTGCGGAACTCGCCTATTTCGGCGCCAAGGTGCTGCACCCCTCGACCCTGCTGCCGGCGATGGAAAAAAATATTCCCGTGGTGGTGTTGAACTCGCGGCGGCCCGAAATAACCGGCACGCGAATCGTCGCCGATGCGGTGCCTTGTTCCAGCGTCATCAAAGCCATTTCCTGCAAGCGCGGGATTTACATCGTAAATATCCGCTCCACGCGCATGCTCATGGCCCACGGATTTCTCCATCGCATCTTCGAGCTTTTCAGCCGCGCGGAAACCGCCGTGGACATGCTGGCCAGTTCTGAAGTCAGTGTTTCGTTGACCATAGACGACCCGGCGCGGGTCCCCGAAATTTGCCAGGCTCTGCGAGAATTTTCCGAGGTCAGCGTCGAACAGGATCAAGCCATTGTTTGCATCGTGGGCGACAATCTGCGCCATACGCCCGGCGTGGCCGCACGCGCTTTCGGCGCTTTACAGGGCATCAATATCCGTATGATTTCGCAGGGCGCCTCACTGCTGAATCTTGGTTTCGTCGTTGCCGCTCGCGATGCGGAGAAAACGGTGAAACTTTTGCATCAGGAATTTTTTCGCAATGTGGATCCGGCTGTTTTCGATTAAAGAGCGCCTTAGAGCGCGCCAAAATTAAGGGAGATGAGGAAATTCCAAGGCGATTATGAATCTGGCGATCATCGGTTACGGCAAAATGGGCCATATGGTGGAGCAGTTGGCACCGGAGTATGGTTTTGACGTTTCGCTGCGCCTCGATATCGCCGAAAATGAAAATGGCCAGGGCATCACTCGGGAGCGCTTTCGGGGCATCGACGTGGCGGTCGATTTCTCCGTTCCGGCTGCGGTTTTGACGGATATCGAGCGGCTTTCGTCGGCCGGAGTCAACGCCGTGATCGGCACGACGGGCTGGACCGAGCAGATGGATCGTGCCAAAGCGGCCGTGGAAAAGGGCCGTATTGGATTGGTGTGGAGTCCGAACTTCTCGATCGGAGTTAATATCTTCTTGCATTTGGTTTCCGAAGCGTCGCGGCAATTTGCTCCCTACCAGGAGTACGGAGCGTGGGCGTGGGAAATCCATCACTCCACAAAAAAGGACGCGCCCAGCGGCACGTTGCTGAAATTGGTGGAAGAGATGAAAAAGGCCGATCCGAACCGGTGCGTGGATGTAAGCTCGAATCGGGCGGGCGCTCATCCCGGCACCCATGAAATTGGTTTCGACTCCGCGGCCGAGACCATCACCTTGCGCCATACCGCGCGCAGCCGCGAAGGCTTTGCGCGCGGCGCGCTCACCGCGGCCAAGTGGGTGATCGGGAAAAAGGGTTGGTTTGAGTTTAGCGATGTTTTGTTCCACCGGCTGTGAGGAGGCCACATGTTTGCAGGATGCGGCACGGCGTTAGTCACTCCATTCCGGCGTGATTTTTCGCTCGACGAACGGGCCCTTCACCGCTTGGTGCGCCGCCAGGTCGATGCGGGAATCGACTTTCTGGTGCCCTGCGGTACCACGGGTGAGAATCCTACGCTCAGCAAGCGCGAGCACCTGCGAGTCGTGGAAATCACGCTGGAAGAAGCCGCGGGCCGCATTCCCGTGCTCGCCGGAGCAGGCGGTTACAACACGGCGGAAGTGATCGCGCTGGCCAAGGAACTGGAATCGATGCGCGTGGACGGAATACTTTCGGTAACTCCGTATTACAACAAACCCACGCCGGAAGGGCTCTACCAGCACTACCAAGCAATCGCCTCGGCAATTTCGCTGCCCCTGATTGTCTATAGCGTGCCGCGCAGAACGGCCACAAACGTGGACACCGCCACGCTGAAGAGGCTGGCGGAAATCGACAATGTCGTCGGAATCAAAGAAGCTTCGGGCGATATCACTCAAGTCGCTTCCATTGTCGGCCACTTGCCCGAGGATTTCGTCGTGCTTTCGGGCGACGACGCGCTGGCGCTGCCCATCATCGCCCTCGGAGGGAAGGGCGTCATATCCGTGGTCTCCAACGAAATTCCGGCGGAGATGACGCAGCTCGTTCGTAATTGCCTGGAACATAATTTCGAGCAGGCGCGGCGGTTGCAGCGAAGATTTCTGCCGCTGATGGAAGTGAACTTCATCGAATCGAGCCCGATTCCCGTGAAGGCAGCCATGGCCGCCATGGGCCTGCTCGAGCCGGTGTGGCGGCTTCCTCTGTGCGCTCCCCGGCCAGAAAATGAGGAGAAAATTCGCGGCGTGCTGGAGTGCCTGGGCCTTGTGGGAGAGAGGCATGTTGCAAGAGCAAATTGAATCGCTCTTCGATAAGCCTCCCGAGCGATATAGCGACGAACATCTGCGACTCTTCCAGAAATTCAAGGATGGTCTGAACGACGGCAGTATTCGCGCCGCTGAACCGGATACAACTTCGCCGACCGGCTGGCGTGTAAACGGCTGGGTAAAAAAAGGCATTCTGCTCGGCTTCCGCATGGGTGCAGTCGTGGCCATCTCGAATCATGGCGCGGGACAGGCGTTTTTCGACAAAGCTACCTATCCGCTCAAAAGCGTCAGCCTGGCCAACGCAGTGCGTATCGTGCCGGGTGGATCGAGCGTGCGCGACGGCTGCTTTATCGGCAAGGGCGTCACTTGCATGCCTCCCATGTTCATTAACGTGGGAGCCTATGTCGGAGAACAGACCATGATTGATTCGCACGCGCTCGTCGGAAGTTGCGCGCAGATCGGCAAAAACTGCCATATTTCCGCGGCCGCGCAAATCGGCGGAGTTCTCGAACCGGTTGGCGCGATGCCCGTAATCGTCGAAGACGATGTGCTGGTGGGCGGAAATTGCGGCGTTTACGAAGGCACCCTGGTGAGACGCGGAGCCGTCTTGGGCACTGGGACGATCCTGAATCGCTCTACGCCCGTGTACGATCTGGCCAGCGGAAATGTGCTGACCGGGCGCGACGATCAGCCCTTGGTCATCCCCGAAAAAGCCGTGGTCGTGGCCGGCTCGCGAGCGATTTCTCACGGACGCGGCAAGGAGTGGGGACTCTCTCTCTACACGCCGGTGATTGTGAAGTACCGCGACGCCAAGACCGACCTGCGCACGCAGCTCGAAGAGTTGCTTCGCTGATTTCTTTTCCTAAAATTTCTTCCAGGAATTTTGCTGATTATGTTTTCTGAGCTGTGAAACGCGATCTGGCGGGCCCAGTTGTTGGCAGGTCACCGGATGAAATCCGGGCCCCGCGATTATCCGCTTTCAGCAAGAGTGCCCGCGCGGGCGTGCCCTTGCGCCCGAACTCGGCCACCAGAGCATCGCCGATTTCCGCGGCGCTGTGCCGCGCAATGGCCATCACCGCCGAGCCCGCTCCGCTCAGGAACACACCCGCCAGGCCGGCGTGCCGAAACGCGAGGCATTCGGCGATGCCCGGAACCAGCGGACTCCGGTAAGGCTGGTGCAGCGCATCGCGGAATAATTCCGGCGAAAGTTCGCCGCCGGAGAAGAAGCGCGCCGCGAGGACGGCCGTGCGCTGCAGATTGGCCACAACGTCGCGGCGGGAATATTGCGCGGGAAGAACCGCGCGCGCCTTTTCCGTAGGCAGCGGCACTTCCGGAACGACGGCGACAAAATCGAGATTGGCCGAAACGTCCGCCTTGGCGATGAGCACGTTCCCGGACTCTTGCGGAGCGGCAGCTACGACAAAACCGCCGTGCAGCGCGGCGGCCACGTTATCGGGATGGCCCTCGATTTCGACGGCCAGCCGAAGAACGTCAGCAGGCGCGAGCCGGCTACCGCAGAACTCGTTTGCCAGCAGAATCCCTGCGACAATCGCCGCGGCGCTTGAACCGAGACCGACGCCAAGCGGAATTTCGTTCTGCACATCGAGCCGCACGGAAGGCAGAGGCGCCCCGCTGGCCGCGGCAGCGCGCTCCATGGCTTTGACAAACAGATTGGTTCTGTCGTGCAGGATCTGATCGGCATTCGCGCCGCTATAGCTCAGTTCCCAGCCCGATTCCTTGGGAGCGGCCGAGACGCGCAAATACAGGCCGAGCGCGATCGCGGCGCTATCGAAAGCGCATCCTACATTGGCGCTCGAAGCAGGAACGACTGCGAAAAAGGCGTCGGTTGGAACCGGAGACATCCGAAGGCACTAAGAAACGGCGGAAACGGCCATGGCCTGCCCCATGAATTTTTCAAAGGCGGCCAGGCGCGGCTCGATGGCATCCTCCGGAGCGTAACGGCCGGCGAGGGCATCGGTGGTTTTCAGGCCATTACCCGTGACGCAGAGCACGGTTTCTTCGTCGGGGCGTATGCGCCCCTGTGCGATTAAGGCCTTCGCACATCCGATCGTCACGCCCGCGGCTGTTTCCCCGAAAATTCCCTCGGTGGTGGCCAGAAGCTCCATGCCGACCACGATCTCTTCGTCGGAAATATCCTCGGCCCAGCCGCCGCTGGTGCGAATGGCGCGGCTGGCGTAAAGGCCGTCGGCGGGATTACCGATGGCCAGCGAGCGCGCGATGGTGGAAGGCTTTTGCGGATCGATTTCGTCCTTGCCCAGCTTTACCGCGCTGGAGATGGGCGAACATCCGGTGGCTTGCGCCCCGAAGAATCGCACGGTTTTCGATTCCACGATTCCGAGCGCGATCAATTCCTGAAAGGCTTTGTAGATTTTTGTGATCAGCGAACCGCCGGCCATGGGCACGACGATATTGTCGGGCAGACGCCAGCCGAGTTGCTCGGCGATCTCGTATCCTACTGTTTTGGAGCCTTCCGCGTAGTAAGGCCGCAGATTGATATTCACAAATCCCCAATGGAAACGCTCTCCGATCTGCGAACAGAGGCGGTTTACCTGGTCGTAATTTCCGGCGATGCGCACCAGCCGCGCGCCAAAAACCTGCGTGCCGAGAATCTTTGCCGGCTCCAGATCGGCAGGAATAAAGATCCAGGCATCGAAGCCTTGCCGCGCGGCCTGGGCCGCCACGGCGTTGGCGAGATTCCCGGTGGAAGAGCAACTGACGGTTTGGAATCCGAAGGCCTTGGCCTGCACCAGCGCCACGGCCACAACGCGGTCCTTGAAGGAGAGCGTGGGGAAATTCACCGCGTCATTTTTTATGCACAGGCGGCGAGAGCCAAGCTGCGCGCCAAGCCTTGCGGCGGAGACCAGGGGCGTCATGCCGACGGGAATTTCGGGCTTGTATCCCGCGGGAATTGGCAGCAGCTCCGCATAACGCCACAGATTGGCGGGTCGCCTGGCGATATTTTCGGGTGTGAAGGTCGAACGCGCGGCATCGAGGTCGTACTTGACTTCGAGCGGGGCGAGGCAATCTTCGCAGATCGAGCCGGGGCGATTTCCCCAGTCGCGATTACATTCGCGGCAGCGCAACGTGTAGTGTTCGCTCATACCGATCTCCCGGGCTGCGCCGGGCCCCTGCGCGCCAAAAAAATGCCTCGTTCCGGGTGTGGGGGAACGAGGCGAAAAGCATATCTCTGAGCTTCATGTCCCCCGCAAACCGGGCGGGAATTGGCACCTGCGACCAGTTGAACCGCGCTGGTCCGGTTGTCGTGGCGTCGTCGGGCCCGAACCCCTCAGCCACTCTGCATGAAGATCGCTCCGCGCGACTGCGGCGCGGATAGATAATGGTATCTGCGCGGCAGAGCATTCGTCAAGTCTTTTCAAAACAGGAGCTTCAGCGCGAACTGAACTTGCCGCGAGGTGGCGGCGGCGGTAATCTGTCCGGCTGTGGAGCTAATGCTGTTTGCCGAGCAACCCACCTGATCCGGGCTCTTTGCCGTGCAACTGTTGCCCGAGAAAACAATCGAGTTAGGGTACGCGAAATTAGCTTGGTTCAGGATGTTGAAGAGCTCCGCCCGGAACTGCAGGGTATATCGCTCGGTGACCTGGAACTTCTTGAAAAATGAAGTGTCCACATCAACCAAGCCGGGGCCGCGGAACGATCCGCGCGATACGTTCCCGAAAGTCCCAAGAACAGGTATCAGGAACGCGTTGGGATTGAACCATTGTTCCGGTTTGCCCAAAACGACCGGCCCGGTAAAGTTGGGATTCCAGTTGGGTACATCGGTTGGATTGGTGTCGCCGGTCCCGGAAGTATTGAAGCCGACCAGGGGCGTGTTGGGGAAGCCGCCCTGAGCGGTGACGATCCCGTTCCATTGCCAGCCGCCGATTACCTGATTTACCACACCATGGGAGCTGCTTGCGAAGTGCTGGCCGCTCCCAAAGGGCAACTGATAGCTGAAGTTGCCGTTGAACTGATGCTCGAGGCTATAGGACGCGGGTCCCCGGTTCAACCCGAGGTTATAGGGGCTGAACACATCCGCCGGCTCATTTTCACCGCCAGGAGCGAGGACAGCCGAATTCAAATCCATAACCTTGGAGTAGGAGTAATTCAGCTTAAAGCTAAGTCCGCGAGTGGTGCGCTTCTGGAGTGAGACGCCCAGCGCGTTATAGTTGGCTGTGCCCAGATTCCACCATGAAATTGCATTGGCCACAAAGGGATTCGGGCGCGTTCCCGGCGCCATGTAGGTAGTGCCTTGCGGCACAATCGGGCACGCCGGCGTGCCCGTTCTTCCGCATACCGCCAGACCTGTTGCGTTGGTTGCGCTGCCACCGCTGGCGCATCCTAGAGGGCTCTGGCATAGCTGAGGCGCAGCCGTATTACTATCCATGGTGATGTTGGTGTGGTAGGACTCGCTGCCCACATAGCCGACCTGAAGCATGAGGTCTCTGGTGATCTGGCGCTCCACCGTAAGAGTCCATTCCTGGATGGTGGGGGTGAACATGCTGGGATCGAAGCCAGCAGGTTGATAGATCGAGCAGGGAGAAGGTACTCCGGGGCCGCAGGTTGGCGGCAGCGGGGCGCTCCTCTGGATCGGAAGGAGAGGAAGGATCCCGTTTGGCACCGAGACAGCTTCGCGGGCGTTAAAAGGGGGATTGGGATAGGCGCGAATGCCGAGGTTATCGACGAGATCGTTGTGGATTCCGAAGCCGGCCCGCACCGACCAGGTTCCCCTGCCGGTCGGATCCCAGGCAAGGCCGACGCGTGGCTGCAGCAAGTGCGTGGCGTTGTTCTTCTGCAGGCAGGAGTTGCCGATGTTGGGATTGGTCTGGATGACGAAGCCAGGATCATAAAAGTAGTTCGTACACCGGCCCGCCTCTTCATTCCATCCGTCGGTCATCTCGTCCCTCAACCCAAGACGCAAGTTGAGATTGCGCCGTAGCGTGATTTCATCCTGTACGTAGAAGGCTCCTTCCCAGGAACGATAGCCGACCGGAACGGGATTGCGGACCAGGATGGCCGCGCTGGGTTTATCCTGGAGAAATGCCGTTACGGTTGGGTAGCCGACGTTTGCTGCCGAGCCTTGAGCCGCCCCAGCCAGGTTTTCCTGAACGCGGTGGGCCCAAACGCCCGCGCTCCAAGCGTGGCTACCTTTCGTGAAGTGAACGTCATCCGCATAGGTAAAGTGATTTCTGGCGCCAAAGTAGGGGTTGTTGCCGGAGGCCGCCGCAACGGTGGTGGTCTGGGCTGTAATCACTCCGCCCCCGATGATAATCGAGCCGGCATTACCGCCGGGAACAAACGCCAGGTTCGAGGGAATCGATGGCGAGCTGTTGACCTGCGCCGCATACGCGCGAGTGAAACCCACGGTGGCGACATTCACGACGCGGGGAGAGAAAATGTGAGTTTCCTGCAAGCTGACCGTTTGGCTGTGTATATCAGAGAGCTGGATAAAAATGGGGTCCACTTGCGGGACGCTTCGGAACCCATTGTCAATCGTGTAATTGGCCGAGAAGGAATCCGCGCGAGAGATGGTGTAATCAAAACGCACCAAGCCAAAATCTTCGCGTGCCGACTGCGGAGGATTCGTTGCGCTATTCGCTGTGCCGTTGGCTGAGTCGGAACCAGTGGGCGCCGGCCAGAAAGCGTTCGCATACTTGAGCATCGCGGGGTTCAGATTGGGAACGGGCGTCACTCCGTCAGGCAAAAGACCCAGGCGGGCGTTGGTGCCGGGCACAACCGCGACGCTGCTCACCGCCAATCGCTGGCGGAAACCTTCGTAGTTCCCGAAGAGGAACAGTTTGTCTTTCTTCAGCGGGCCTCCCAACGATGCTCCGAATTGATTGCGCTTGAAGGGAGGTGTGGAGGTGGTTGCATCGAAGAAGTTGCGGGCATCGAAGGCACTGTTGCGCACATATTCGAAGAGGTCTCCGTGCAGTTGGTTGGTCCCCGAGGAGGTCACAATGCTGATTTGGCCTCCGGCGCGTTTCCCATACTCGGCGCCATAACTATTCGGGAGGACGTTGTACTCCCGCACCGCGTCGACCCCAAGCAACATCCCGCTGGCCCCAGTCGGCGTAATGAACAGACCGGAAGCGTTGGCGCCAATGTAATCGACCCCATTGATCAGAAATCGATTCGTTTCGGGCCGCTTGCCCGCCACGGAGAATGCCGTCCAGGCGTTGTTGTTGAGTGTATTGGCGGTGTTATTGGCCATGCCCACGTTGAGCGTCAGAAGCTGATCGAAGCTTCGGCCGTTCAACGGCAACTCCTTGATCTGTTGCTCGCTGATCACGCCGGACGTCGAGACGGTCGTGGTATTCACCAAGGGAGCAGCCTCGGTCACCGTGACCTGCTGGACGACGCTTCCCACTTGTAAGGTCAAATTCACCACTGCTTCCTGAGCCACGACCAAGTTAATTCCGCGACGCACTTCCCGCTGGAATCCCATTTGTTCCGCAGTGAGCTCATACTCGCCTACCGGGAGCGGCGCAATCCTGTAATTGCCAGTTGCGTCGACCTCCACCATTCGGGTAAGCCCGGTCTCCAGGTGTTTGACGGTAACCGCCGCGCCTGGCACCGCCGCGCCTGAAGTGTCTCTAACCGTGCCTGTAATGGCCCCCGCGAAACCTTGAGCCAGAACCGGGCAATTGCCCAGGGCGATCAAGCAAACCGATGCAATGACAGACGCTAACAATCTTGGCAGCGCGAATCGGATTCTTCCTGTGCTCTTGACCACGGCTCCTCCTTGTGTAGGACGCAACCCTTTAAGCCGAAACCCACGGCCGCAGCCGAGGTGCCGGCTGGCCCCCCGAGAATCACAATGGCAAGTGCCTAACCCCCATGAAATTGTTCCTCTCTGGCTCCGCTTGCTCCGGTCCAATCGGATCTCGATCAGAACAAGAGCTTCAGTGCAAACTGGATTTGCCGCGAGGGGTTGGCCGTTTGCGTGATGACCCCCGCGGAGGAGCTATAATTATTCCCCGA
>DASPYR010000212.1:0-2564 GCA_035636675.1 Rugosimonospora sp.
GGCTAAACACCTATTGGGATAAGTAGGCGGATGCTTTAAGGAACCATTACCGGTGTGCTGATTTAAGCCCTTCTACGACGACATTTTTGGCCGACTCGATACAGACAGCCTGCATCTCACCTTTTCGCTCCGGCTCCAGCGGGCAGATTTCAAAATCCGCGTAGACGGTGTTGTTGGGTGGCCTGAAAACTTTATCAATTTCCGCTGGGAATTCAGGCAGTTCGCTGTCCTTGTCCGTCCGTGGAGGGTACCTCGATGGCCCACTGTAGACGCCTAAGATACGCTTCGTGCCGATTTTCCAAATCCGATATGACGGAGCGCCATTGGCGAAATTGAGACGGCCATGAGTCCAATAGCAGGACGCGGCGATTTCTGGCGTCTTGCAGGGGATTTTGCGCTGTGCCGTTGCTTGCGGCAGGGCCTGCGCGGCGAGCGCGCAGAGCGCCAGCGCCGAAATCAACGCATATCGCATGCCGCGAAGCTAGCACATCGCCGCCGGCGCCTTCAACCGGCGGTGCCGCCCAGCGGATGCGTGCCCCCTTTTAAGAAACGACGCGCCAGTTCACGTTATCGGCCACGTGTTCAAAAACTTTTCGGGCTGGCCTGACGGCAACGCGGCAAAAATATTTCTCACCTGATCTTCTGTAATGGGCATGTCCTGTATCGTTACTTGGATCCGCTCTCCACTTCAAGGGCGCGAAGCAAAACTCGTTTGCGGGCCACGCGCATGAATCCTTATTGGCTGATCGTTGCCTTTACGCTCGTCACGCAGCTCTGTGTTTTCTTTCGCTGGCTGCATCGGCGTTTGCGCAACGCCGCCATCGAACGCGCCTTCATCCGCGACGTGGCCGTCAATCATCTGCCGCACATCTATCACGCCCTGCGCAGCATTGCCGAGCATCATGGGCTCGCAATTGAAGATCCTCCGCCGGTTCGCTTCCTCGAGCTGAATGGGAAGCAGGAAAAAGTCGATCCGCAGCGTCCCTAGTCTCGACGCGCAGGGATGAATCCGTTGCAGCCTCCAGCCGATCCGGGGTCCCCGGACGCGCGCCGCTCGATCGCGAGCACTCGCGCCATAAAAGAAGTTGCGCGCGTCGGCGTGGAGGAGCTCATTGCACTCGCGCACCGTGCGGCCGAAGCGCATGCGCTTTGGCCGGAACTGGTCTGCGCCATCGTGGAACAGGAGTCCGCCTGGAATCCCTGGGCGCTGCGTTATGAGCCGGTGTTCTACGAAAAATACATTGCGACTTCTCTTGCGGCGCGCCGGCCTGATCCGCAGGCCTCGCGCCTGGTTGCCTTGACCTCTCCGGCAATACCGAATGATCCGACCGAATCGCGCGCCCGCGCATTTTCGGGGGGCTGATGCAGGTGATGGGCCAGGTCGCGCGCGAATACGGTTTCGCGGACGCTTCCCTCGCGTCTCTCTGCGATCCCGCCGTGGGGCTGGAGATCGGCTGCCGCGTCTTCGCCGCGAAGCTCGCCGCGGCCGAAGGCAACGTCACACGCGCGCTGCTTCTGTGGAATGGGGCAGGGAATCGGGATTACCCGGCGGCTGTTCTCCCGCGCACTGCACGTTACGCCTAGCGCGCTTATCGCTTGTCCGTCTACGCCGAAGGCTTGCGCCGGCGAATCGCGCAACGACACTCCGTCCTTCGAAGCCGGGAATTTCTGTCCGCTCGCTCGCAAAAACTTTCAGGAGAAAAAATGGATCAGCAACCTGGCCTCAAACAACTCGGCACGTCCGCACCGTGCTTTTTCTGGAATCTCTGCGACCGCCGCGCGGCTCTGGAGAAAGCCGGACGTTCGGTGTGCCGTGCCTGCGCCGGCCGGCTGCGCGGGCGGGAATATCCGCTGCGCACTGCATCCGAAGAATCGCTCTACCTCACCGGACGCGCCGCCGCCGAAGCGCTCGATATGGTCGAGGATTCCTGAGCGCGCTCTGCTCACTGCGCTTCCGTCATGAAATTTCGCGGCCTGCCCGCGGAACAAGAGGGAATTACGATGCCACCTGCAAATCCCCTGCTGGGTCGCGCAATTGCCACCGTGGCGGCAATCGCCGCGCTGACGGCTTTCTGCCTGGCCATAATTGTTGTGCGTTCACGGAACTCTTCGCGCCAGGCTGACAACGAAGTGCGCCTGGCATTCAGCGCGCCGAAGGCCGTTCTGGACCAAGCAAGCAAACGCGAGCAGCAGCGCGATCGCGTCCTCAGCAAAAATCTTGCGCAAATTTCAAAGGCCGAACGAGCGGCAAAGAACCCGGCAGATATCGCCAAGCGCCTGCCGGCGGCGTTTGGGCCTTTGCCTCATGCGCTCTCCGTCTCTCTCGCGCCGCGTGACTCCGGCTCCGACGCGCCTGAGCCTCCAGCCATCATTACCGTGCCGCAGGAGGATCTCAAACCGCTCTTCGATCGTCTGGAAGATTGCCGCGCCTGTCAGGAACAGCTTGCCACCGCCCAGCAGGACCTCAGCGACGAGCGCACCAAAGTGTCCGCGCTGAAAATCGAACGCGACGCCGCTGTGAAAGCGGCTCGCGGCGGAGGGTTCTGGTCTCGATTCCGCACCGG
>DASPYR010000213.1:0-6376 GCA_035636675.1 Rugosimonospora sp.
TACCTGTAATCGTGTACGACTTTAGCGGAGATGGGTTCTCCCAGTACGCGGCCACGATGGGGTGATCTTCTCCAAGGCCGAGGTATCTGCCGATCACCACCGTGCCGTGGACCATGTGCTTGTCGTTGATGCGGTAGTCGAGCTTGCCCACCCCGTTGTCGCTCTGATTGGTGTTGGGGAAACCGCTGTTGTAGGTGGTCGTGTTCGGCGCGGCCCCCTGGATGAGGCCGCCCGTGCAGGTAACGGGTATCACGGCTCCGGTGGTGTTCAACGGAGTATCCCCCGTGCAGCCAAAAATCTTCTCGCTGACTGTACTCCGTGCCACCTTTGCCTTCTGCAAAGCCGTGATCGCATCCACCATGCTGTTACTTGGATCCGGCGTTGATTGCCCGGCAAGCTCTGGAACGGTTGTGCCCAGCGCGTTACCGATGATGGAACGCAGGCCCTCATAGCCGCCGAAGAAGAAGAGTTTGTCCTTCTTGATCGGTCCACCCACCACCCCGCCGAACTGCTTCAGCTCGGTTGGCGGCACCGCCTTCGGTGCGGGGTTGAACACGTTGCGGGCATCCCAGCTGCCATCGCGGCCAAACGCGTAAGCCGAGCCGTGAGGAGTGTTGGTGCCCGACCGGATTCCCACGTTCACCACGGCGCCGGGACTAAACCCGTACTCCGCTTTCGGATCTTCCTCCAGGTTGAATTCCTGGATGGCGTCGATGGGCAGAATCGTGGCCCCATCGGTGAACGGACTCGGCGAATTGACTATGGGCCGGCGGTCAGTGAAATTGGCATTGAAAACGCCATCCACCATCCACACGGTTTCATCGGGACGAGTGTTGTTGGTGCTCTGGGTCCAGGGAGAGCCGCCCGGCTGGATCATCACGCCCGGGCGCAGAGAGAGCAGATTCTGGTAGTTGCGGCCATTCAAGGGAATATCGTTGATGTCCGCGTTGTTGAGCGTGCCGCCCAGGGTGGCGTTGGTGGTCTCCACCAGCGGGATGGCTTCGGTGACCGTGACGCTCTGGGTTTGTTCGCCGGGCTGAACGGTCAAGTCAACCCGAATCTCCTTGCCCACCTCGAGAGCAACGTTCTGGCGCTCCAGCCTCTTGAACCCTTTGGCCTCGGCACGGACAATGTAGGTGCCGGGAATCAGGCTGGGAGCGTTGTACTCCCCGGCATCATCGGTGGTCAGGGTTCGCGCGACACCCCTGTCTTTATCTATGATCGTTACCGTGGCGCCCGATATAACCCCGCCACTTTGATCTATAACCGTACCGAGAATGCGTCCGTTATTACCCTGCGAGAACAGCGGTACAGAGAACAGCAGGACACACAGCGCGGCCAAGAGCAGGAACGTAATTCTACCCGTAAGGCCCGAAAAGGATGTGCGAATCCCCGACGTAATAGAACTCATCGTCTCACCCCTTCGAGAATTTTGAGATAGGACCTGGGCCCAACAACCGGACGATAAACGACTGATGGGCAGGGATTACTCCGTCTGAGGAGCGAAGTCAAGGAAATAATTTGCAAAAAACGATTCGAATCGGACGGCTTCTGGGCCAGCTTCTGCCAAATTGGCGACTCCCAACTCAGACGGAACGGTCACCGAACCTGAGCCGCTGAACGTGCGCGCCCTTCCGAGCCAGACTGGATTGGGTCGTAAATGCTTCGCATGGGTGGGAATCAATTGCGTCATTTCAAGATTGGGTTGAATTTCAGCGAGCCACAGGGGTAGACTGCATTACTCTCTGCGAGATTCTGCCCTTTACCTTTTCTGGGAAGGCGTCATGAGCAAACGCAAACGCGATATCTCCCGCAGGCAATTTCTCGAAGGCAGTGGCGCCGTTCTCGTCGCGGCGACCGCCGGGCCCAAGCTCAGTGCGCAGCTTTCCGCTGCCATCCCACCTGCAACGGATGGCACGGCGGCGGGGGCGCCGAGCACGGCCATCCGCCTTGCGGTGAATGGCACCGAGCATCAACTCGAAGTGGAAGATCGTTGGACTCTGGCCGAACTGCTGCGCGATCATCTCGGCTTGACCGGCACGAAGATCGGCTGCGACCGCGGCGAATGCGGAGCCTGCACGGTGCTACTGGACGGCAAGCCCGTCTACTCGTGCAGCAATCTGGCGGTGTGGGCCGACGGGCGAGAGGTTCACACCGTCGAGGGCCTCGCGCATGGCGACCAGCTCGACCCGCTTCAACGGGCGTTCGTAGAGCACGATGGACCGCAGTGTGGCTTTTGCACGTCCGGACAGCTCATGAGCGCCAAGGCGCTGCTCACTCGCAATCCTCATCCAACCGCGCACGAGGTGCGCGCGGCGATGACCGGCAACATCTGCCGCTGCTCCAACTACAACCGCTACGTTGAGGCTGTGCTGGCCGCGGCAACCGGGGATGCCAAGACGTCCAGCCGTGGCGCAGGCCGTTCGAAGGCGCCGCTCAAGCGGGGCGCAAAAGCCTCGGCTAGTGCGGGAGGCGCGTGATGAGCCGGCCATCCAGGCTCACCCCGTTGAAGACAGTCGGCCATCCCACCGCCCGCATTGACGCCGTTGAGCGCGTCACAGGGAAAGCCACCTATACCGGAGACGTTCATCTTCCCGGGATGCTCTACGCGCGCGTATTGCGCAGCCCGCATGCCCACGCGCGCATCCGACAGATTGATGTCTCTAAGGCCGTGACTCTTCCCGGCGTGAAATTTGTTCTGACGCACGAGAATTGCAGTGTCGTTTGGGGCGCTGGCTCGATCTCGGGTGGCAGGCAATATGTTGACGACATAAAAAACATTACGTTGCATAAACGCTATCTGTTCAATAACCCCGTGCGTTTTTTCGGAGAGCCGGTGGCGGCCGTGGCCGCGACCAACCGCCATCTCGCGGAGGAGGCTCTTCGGCTCATCAACGTTGATTATGAGGTGCTTCCGTTCGTGCTCGATCAGGAAGCGGCGCTCCGCCCCGGGAGCGTCAAGATTTGGCCGGAGGGCAACATCTCGCCCGACGTGAAAAACAAAGTAGAGCCAGAAGTGTATCGCCGCGGTAACGTCGAGGAAGGCTTCCGCGCGGCCGACTTCGTGTTCGAAGATCGCTACACCACCACTTATGTTCAGAACGCGCAGATGGAGCCGCGTCTGTGTGTCGCCAATTGGGAGGGCGACAAGCTGACCTTGTATACGCCGACCCAGGGCACGTCGAATTGTCGCCATGACATGGCCAGGGATTTGGGAATCCCCGACGAGAAGGTGCGCGTCATCTGCAAGTACATGGGCGGCGGCTTTGGCAACAAGAACCAGAATCAGGATGCTGACCTGATCGCCGCGGTGCTGGCGAAGGAAACGGGCGCGCCGGTGAAGCTGGAAATGTCGCGCAAAGAGGATTTCATCGGGGTTCACGGCCGCTGGCCGACCACGCAATACTACAAGGTTGGGGTCAGCCGCCAGGGCGTGCTCCAGGCGCTGCAGTTGCGCGGCTATAGCGGCATGGGGCCGTACCGCAAGAATACGGGAGGCATCGGCGGGATCGAGCTCTATCAATGCCCCAACGTCGAGAGTGTCATCTATCCGGTGTATACCAACAGGGCGGTCTCCGGGAACTACCGCGCGCCCGAATTTCCTCAGGGCTTTTTCGGTATCGAGTCCATGATGGATGACGTGGCCTATAAGATGAAGATGGACCCCGTCGAGTTCGTCCTGAAGAACATGACGCGGAAGTCCGACGATGAGGTGCCTTACTCGAATTACACCCTCGACGATTGTATTCGCCGCGGCGCGGAAGCCTTCGGGTGGAAAAAGCGCTGGCATCCGCCGGGGGCGGACAAGGGGCCGATCAAGCGCGGCGTTGGCATGAGTTTCATGGCCCTGCGATCCCCGACGGGCCAGAGCAGCGCCGTGATCCGCCTTGATTCGAATGGCCGATACACCGTTTTCGTCGGTGTTACGGACATTGGGGCGGGAGCCAAGACAACCATGGCCCTGATTGCGGCCGAGGCGTTAGGCGTGCCGCTGTCGAATATCGAGATCGTGTGGGGCGACACGGACCGCTGCCCGTACTCGGTGGGCGAGTCAGGGAGCCGCACCACGGACATGACCGGGTATGCTGTCATCGAGGCTGCACGCGATCTCCAGCGCCAGATTGTGGCGAAGGGTCTGCCGAAAGGCGATAACGTGCTGATCGCCTCAGCCACGCCCAATCCGACATCGGACGGGAAGGTGCGCAAAGCGTTCGGCGCGCACTTTGTAGAAGTAGAAGTCGATACCGAGCTCGGCCGTGTGCGCGTCCTCAAGTATCTTGCCGCCCAGGATTCCGGTCGCATCCTCAATCCACTCACGGCCACAAGTCAGGTAAAAGGTGGCGCCACCCAGGGGATCGGGATGGCATTGCACGAAGACCTGCTGTACGACCAGCAAACGGGACAGCCGCTGACGGCCGGCTATTACGGTACGCGGATCATGACTCATCTCGACGCCCC
This sequence comes from Rugosimonospora sp., assembly GCA_035636675.1. Taxonomy (GTDB): domain Bacteria; phylum Acidobacteriota; class Terriglobia; order Acidiferrales; family UBA7541; genus Palsa-189. The sequence continues at coordinate 4,459 of DASPYR010000213.1, forward strand.
CGAGATCGAGGTGATCTTCATCGAGAGCGACGACGGATATGGTCCCTTTGGCGCCAAATGCATCGGCGAGGCGGGAATTGTTCACGCGGTCGCGGCCGTCGCCAACGCCATATTCAACGCCATCGGTCGCCGCATGAAAGACCTGCCGATCACGCGCGACAAGATTCTGGGGGCGCTGGTATGAAAACCTTCACCAACACGAACCCGAATACTCTCGATCAAGCCGTTTCCCTCGTCCAGCAGGCCCGTGCGAACGGACAGGCGGCCTCACTTGTCGGCGGTGGCAGCGATCTGCTGGCGCTGGTGAAAGATTTCATAATCAAGCCGGATGTGCTCGTCAACCTGAAGACCATCAAGGGGCTCGACCAGGTGGTTCCAGGGACAGGCCGCGTGGACATCGGCGGTCTCATCACGCTGGACGCTCTCGCCAGCCATCCTATGATTCGAAATCAGTACACCGTTCTGGCCGAAGCGGCCGAAACGGTAGCGACCCCGCAGATCCGCAATGTCGGTACGCTCGCGGGCAACATTTGCCAACGGCCATGGTGTTGGTACTTCCGCAATGGCTTCCCGTGCCTGAAGAATGGCGGTTCGATGTGCTTTTCCGTAGGTGGCGAGAACCAGTTCCATGCGATCTTCGGCGGCGGCCCAAGTTACATCGTCCATCCCTCGGACACAGCTACCGCGCTGGTCGCGCTCGACGCGAAGTTCCGCGTCGTGGGACCCTCGGGTGAGCGCATAGTGCCCGCCGATGACTTCTTCGTTCTGCCGCGGCGGGACGCCACGCGAGAAAACATCCTCGCCTCCGGCGAAGTGCTGTCTGGAGTGCAGTTGGAGCCGGCCCCTGCAGGCAGGCGGAGCACCTACAACAAGGTCCTCGACCGCGAAGCATGGACGCATGCGGTGGTCAGCGCTGCGGTCGTGCTCGATATGGACAAGGAAATCTGCCGGAGCGCGAGCCTCGTTCTAGGCGGCGTCGCGCCGATTCCGTGGCGGGTGCCCAGCGTCGAACGCCTACTCGCCGGCCAGCGCATCACACCGGCACTGGCGACCAAGGCCGGTGAGGCCGCTGTCGCGGGAGCTCAGCCGCTCGCAAAGAACGCATACAAGGTGCCGCTGACGAAAGCGCTGGTTCGCCGCACTCTGCTGGCGCTCGCAACGCGCGCATAGAAACGGGTGTCATCCCGAGGAGCCCGTCCACGTTCCTGCGGGGACGGGCGAGGAGGGATCTGCAGTTGGTTCTCGCGGGTCTCGGTGTAGTCCTTTGAATCGTCGCGACCTGATTTTGCTCGGAACCAGCCGAACAGCCCGCTCGGTCGAACTCTCCTGCGAGCGGCTGTACATGCAGTTCTGCGACTCACAACTGGACGGCACCACGCAGAAACTGTTCGAGCGCCTCGAGATGGAAATGCGAGGCGTCGAAGAATTGCGCCTAGCGGACAGCGCATGGCTGGCGCGCGAGGATCTTAGGCAGTGGCTCGAGCCGCTCTTGGCTTCCGTTCGGGCCCTTGGCGGGCGGGTCACGTTTTTGCGAGCGCCTGCATTGGACAGGGTTGGTTTGACTCGCCGGAGTCGCCCTTCACGAACCTGAAGAGCTTGTCCTGAAATCGAGCTCCTTAAAATTCAGACGAATCTCCCAGCTGAACGCGGAATCCATCTGGATCTTTCACATGGAACCCTTGAGGGCCCTTTTCATCTGGCTCCGGAGTGACTAAATGGTTCAGGAGATTTCATTGCCCTCTATTCCCCTCGCAGTATTAACTTCTGGCAGACGAGTCTTTTGGGGCGTATAGTCGCCGTCCGATGGGCCTATCGTTGAATGTGGCGAGATCCGCGGGTGAAGTTGGATCGGGAAGTCCAGTTTACTTAAAGGAGAGCTGCGCGATGCGATGCAGATTTGTGTTGAAAGCGGCGCTCG
>DASPYR010000214.1:0-12847 GCA_035636675.1 Rugosimonospora sp.
GTCAGGCCGTACACCACCGAACTCTTCACCTGGGCGTCGATGCTCGAGGGGTTGACGACGCGCCCACAGTCGAGCGCGCAGACCACGCGGTGCACGTTGAGGCTGCGCTTGGTCCGGTCCACCGAGATTTCCACCACCTGGGCTACATAGCCGAAATACGAACTCACCACTGCAATGCCGCGGAATCTTCCCGCCGGAGCCGGCGTGCCCCAGCCCGCTTTTTCCGCAGCCGTTTCCAGAACGCGAAGGTGCCGCGGCGCATTTCTCAGCAAGCGCCGCCGCAGCTCATAAGGCTCTTTGTTGCCCTCGGCGGCGATTTCATCAATGAAGCTTTCGAGGAAAAAGCCGTTTTGAGAAGCTCCCACCGAACGCCAGAAGCCGACGGGAATACCCGCTTCCGCCAATTGATAATCCACGAGGATGTTGGGAATGGCGTAAGGCACGGCGTCGCAAATTTCCACGCTGCGGGCGTCGAAATTGTCCTTCAGCGGGCCGAAGCGCGCCATGATCGAGGGACATGCAATCCGGTTCATCCATACGGTCGGCCATCCGTCGGCGTCAAGACCCCCAGTGAATCGCGCGTAAGAGGCCGTGCGATAAAAATCGTGCTGGATGTCGTCTTCGCGCGACCACGTCACCTTTACCGGTTTGCCCACTGCTTTAGAAGCCTCGACGGCATCGCTGACGTAGTCGGATTCAAAGCGCCGCCCAAATCCGCCGCCGAGAAACGTGGTATGCACAAAGACTTTCGACGGATCGAGGCCGGTAATATCCGCCGCCGTCTTTTGTGCGTTGGTCTGATTTTGCGTGGGTGCCCAAACATCGCATCGCTCGGCACTCACATCCGCAGTGCAGTTTTGCGGCTCCATGGTGGCATGCGCCAAAAAGGGAACTTCATAGACGGCCTCGATTTTTCTCACGGCGCGCTTGATCTGTGCCTCGGGATCGCCGTCCTTTCGCGCGATGTGTCCGGGCCGGCTGGCGCGCTCCGCAAAGAGCTTGCGGATGGTGTCGCTCGTCACTCCGGCGTTCGGACCTTCGTCCCACTTCACGTCGAGCGCGCGGCGGCCCTCCATCGCCGTCCAGGTATTGTCGGCGACCACGGCGACGCCGCTCGAGATCTGCAGCACGTGCTTGACGCCGGGAATGGCCTTGGCTTTGCTCGCGTCGAAACTTGCCACCTGGCCGCCGAACACAGGGCAGCGCGCGACCACGGCATAGAGCATGTTTTCCCGCCGCACATCGATGCCAAACTCCGCCCGGCCGTTCACCTTATCGGGAGTGTCGAGCCGCCGGGTAGGCTTGCCGATGATGCGAAAGGCCCGCGGATCTTTCAGCGGAATTTCCTGAGGCACCGGGATTTTGCCGGCCGCTTGGGCGACGCTGCCGTAGCTCGCGCGGCGGCCCGTGGGCGCATGCAGGATCGCGCCTTTTTCGGCGCGGCATTCTGAGGGTTCCACGCCCCATTTCTGCGCCGCAGCCTGCAACAACATCATCCGTGCGGCTGCGCCGGCCTTGCGCAACGGCTCCCAGGAGGTTCGCGTGGCGGTACTGGCGCCGGTGCCCTGCGCCCCGAATTGAGGATTGAAATAGACTTTGTCCGCAGGAGCGAATTCGGTGCGGACCTTTTGCCAATCGCACTCGAGTTCATCCGCGGCAATCATGGCGAGGCCAGTCAAAACGCTTTGGCCCATCTCCGACTTGTCGATAAAAATCGTTACCGTGTCGTCCGCACTGACGTGGATCCAGGCGTTGAGCGTCACGCTTCCGCCGGACGCAGCGGAATTGGACGCAACGGAGTCGGCCGCATGCGCTTGCCGCAATTCAGGCAGATAGAAACCGATCAGCAAGCCCGTCGTCCCAAGCGTCCCGCGCTTGAGAAAACTACGCCGGTTGATAGGCTGCGATTCGCGCCCGCTCATTTGCCACCTCCCTGCGCGGCAAATTCGGCCGTCGGCAATAATTCAGCGCCACCGGCGCGGGCCTTGGCGCTTTCCGCTTGAGGATCTTTCAGCCGCGCGGCCCGGTGAATGGCCAGGCGGATACGATGATAGGTGCCGCAGCGGCAGATGTTGCCGCGCATAGCGTCATCAATCTCGGCATCGCTGGGCTGGGAATTTTTCGCCAGCAGCGCGGCGGCAGACATGATCTGGCCGGATTGGCAATAGCCGCACTGCGGAACGTCCAGTTCGATCCACGCGCGCTGGACGGGATGGCTGCGATCTTCGGAAAGCCCCTCGATCGTGACTACCTGCTTGCCTGCCACATTGGAAACGGGGGTGACGCACGAACGCACCGCCTCGCCATTGATGTGCACCGTGCAAGCGCCGCACAGCGCCATGCCGCAGCCGAATTTCGTTCCCGTCATCCCCAAAGTGTCGCGCAGGACCCACAGCAGCGGCATATTGGGAGCGACATTCACGCGCTGCGCTTTTCCGTTGAGGGTAAATTCGATGGGCATGAGGCAAACCTCCCGCCGGCAGTTTCGCTCGCCTATATTAATGCTGGATGCCGCTGAGTGCACGGCGGAATTTGCCGCGCTTCGCGCGCCGATGGGCTTAAACACGCTCATAGCTGTCTGAGTTGCCGCGACCCTCGGGGCGGCACTACAATCATCGACGCGCCCGCGCGAATGGAGGAGCCATGAACCGCCGGCTCAAACACGTCGTGATGTTCACCACGTTCTCTGCAGCTTGCGCAATCGTGCCTTGCTTGCCGCGCCTGCTGGCCTCCCCTACAGCCCTGCAGGAATCCTCCCAGGCCCCGCAAGGCCAAAAGGATTTCCAGCAGCGCGCTCTGACAGCTGAACGTGCGTTCGTCGAAGCCGCCGCCAAATCGGATCCCGCGGCGCTTGATCAATTGCTGGATGTGCGCTTCACATGGACCGATGCCAGCGGCAAAACGCTGACGCGCCAGGAAGTCCTCCAGCAAGCGCCGAAGCCTGCCATCACTGATGCCGACGCGCAGTTCACCGCACACAATTACGGCAGCCTGGAGAGCATTCAGATCCACAGCGGAAAAGATCACGCCCTCCACGTATGGGTGAACCGTCCGGCCGGATGGCGGCTGCTGCTCTATCAGGAAGTGCGGCTGCTCGATGCGCCGCCGGAGGCCGCTCCGCGCACGCGCGCCGCCTGCGAGAACCCCTGCAAAGATATGCCCTTTGAGCCAAAGACCCAGAACGAGCGCGACGTCATTGCCGGTTTTATGGCCCTGCAAACCTACACCGTCGCGCATGACGCGAAGAATTGGGGAATGTACGTCGCCGAGGAATTCGAGGCCGCAAACTCGAATAGCGATCAAACGCTCACTAAGCGTGGCCGCATGGAAGATCTCGCGCGCAGCAAGATGGCCGGGTACGCTCCCATGCCGGTGGTGGAAATGCGCGTGCTTGATTTCGGCACGGCCGCCATTCTCATCTCCAAGCATCAGCCCGAACACGCCCAGCCCGTGCACATCACGCGGATTTGGATCAAACGCGGCGGGCATTGGATGGAAGCCGCGAGCTACCAGACGCGCATCGAGGATACGGCAGCCCGCTAGCTGCGTTGCCCATCAATCCGAGGAGCCGCCATGCATCCCAATCTTCGGCAAAGACAGGCAAATTCGCTCCGCAAACCGACGCTAATTTTGGGCATGGCCCTGGCCGGCGCGATGCTGATGCTCGTTCTCCCGGCGCAAATCGGGCATGCGCAAGCCAAGCCAGCGCAGACGGGAAACTCATCCGCGCCGCATAGACCCATTGCCGCGCTCAGTCCCTACATCGACGTGCACACGCATTTAGACGAATCCGACGTTGATGGTTCGATGCAGTCGGCCATTCGCGCCATGCCGGAGGAAAATCTCGCCAAGATCGTTTTCATGCCTTCGCCCTTTACTTTGGCGGATGCGAACCGGTTTGACGTCGAGCGCCTGCTGCCCGCAGGGAAAAAATATCCCGGCAAGATCGCCGTGCTCGGAGGAGGCGGCACGCTCAACCCCATGATCATTGACGCGGCGCGCACGGGAGCTGCGGGTCCCGATGTGCAGAAAAAATTTAGGGAACGCGCCGAAGCCATTCTCGCGGCGGGCGCGGTGGGATTTGGCGAGATGGCGGCGGAGCATTTTCCTTCCGCCACTCCCTATCAGTACGCTCCGCCCGATCACCCGCTGTTTCTGCTGCTGGCGGATATCGCCGCGCAGCACGACGTTCCCATCTCGATCCATATGGAAGCCGTGCCGCAGGATATGGACCTGCCGGCGCCCCTCGAGTCTCCGCCCAACCCGCCGCGGCTGCACGCCAATATTGCCGCATTCGAGCGGCTGCTCTCCCATAATCCGCGCGCCAAGATCGTTTGGGCGCATCTCGCATGGGACAACACCGGCTATCGCACGCCGGAGCTGATGCGGCGACTGCTGGAGGCACACCCCAATCTCTTTATGGAGATCAAGCTGGACCCGGTGGATACCGGCAAGACCTCGCCACTGACGAATGGCGCCTCAGGCACCATCAAGCCGGAGTGGCTGAAGCTCCTTACCGATTTCCAGGACCGTTTTTTCATCGGCAGCGACCAGCATTACCCGCAGGGCTCGGGGCCGCAGCGCTGGCGGGCCGCCGTGTTGCTGTTCAACCAGCTTCCCGCGGCAGTGCGGCAGAAAATCGGAACCGAAAACACGATGCGTATCTATCATCTGAAATAGCAGGCGGCGTCGGATGCCGAGAAAACTGCGGACTTATTCTTGCAACTCTTCGCGGCGCTGAGCCGCGTCCTGGTCCCCGCGAACTACGAAGCAGCCGCGCCTTTCAGGCTCTGCATAAGCAGCCGCACTTCATGGCGCGGGTCGTTTGCGACCTTCCACTCATCGTTAATGATCATGGTCGCGCGTTGGTCAGTGTTGTAGGCCGGCCATTTCGGCGTGAGCGACGTATTCGGGCTGCCCGTGCGCGCAAAGGCCGTCCATACGCCGCTCACTCTGTCCGCCAGCGGCTGCAGATCGGGGCCATTGCCGACTTCGTCCGGCTGCTCTTGGGGATTGTCGAATACAAATGGAAGTTCGATCGTATGCGGAGAATGCCGCCTCCCCTCTTCCACGGGCGTTTCCCAGGTAAAGAGGTACATGTACGCCGGCGCTTTCGCCTGCGCGAATTTGCGCTCGGCCTGCTTGATCGCATCCGCCGGAAACGCCATGGCCATGAAGAAGAGCTTGCTCGGGTTGGCCTCGGGTGCTTCTTTGCGGTACGCCTCGATGAGCTTTTCCGCCACGTCGCCGTAGCGCTGTGTCAGTTGCGCTTTCAGTCCGGCTTCATCAAGCGAGTAGAGAGGCGCGAACTGAGGTGAGTCGGGTGGCATGAAGAACGTGCCTTCCGTATTCACCGAGCCGATAATCACAGGCACGTCGGCCGATATTTCCGGCGCTGTGGGATCCCACGGATCGCGCGGCAGATTTTTGCCATCCACCACCGGCGCAAAAGGAAACGGCCCGCCGCCGGCCGCGCCTTGTCCGCGATTGTCGATCGCCGCCAGCAGTCGCTCCATGGGAAGTTTTTGCAGTTCATCGACTTGGTTGGCCTGCAAATTCAGTTTCGCCAGCAATCTCTCGGCGGTCTTATTCGCGTTTTCCCGGCTCACTCCCTTCAGCGCCGAGCCGCTCTCGATGATCGCCTTGTGGATCAGGCCTTTCGTCGCAGGCATTCCCAGAAGCGTGCTCACCTTCGCGCCGCCGCCAGATTGGCCGAACACCGTCACGTTGCCAGGATCGCCGCCGAAATGCGCGATGTTGTCATGGGTCCATTGCAACGCCGCAATGATGTCCAGCACGCCCGCGTTGCCAGAATCAGTATACTTTTCGCCGCCAACGCCTCCGAGGTAGAGATAGCCGAAGACGTTGAGCCGGTGATTCACCGTCACCACCACCACGTCCCCCGCGCGGGCCAGGTAGTTGCCGTCGAAAGAGTGCGCCGAGCCCGCGCCTCCGGCGAAGCCGCCGCCGTGCAGCCAGACCATCACCGGCCGCTTGCCACTCACGCCGGGGGTGAATACGTTGACCACCAGGCAATCCTCGCTTTCAAAACTCGGCGCACGGTGGCCCAGGATCAGCGGGTTGGGCGGACCGCCCAACTGTGGCGCTGTCGGCCCGTTCTGGAAGGCATCGCGTACGCCTGTCCATGTCTCCGGTTTGCGGGGCGCCATGAAACGGTTGCTCCCCGCGGTCGAGGCGCCGTACGGCACTCCTCGAAACGTCTGCACGCCCTGCTGGATCACGCCGCGAAGTTTCCCCGAGGCCGTTTCCACTACGGCGGTCTCGTACTTGGCAGTCGCGTCGCCGCCCCAGGCATTGCTCGGAATCAAGCCACCAAACAAACCGCCGGCCAGTGCCGCTCCGCCGCCGGCTAGTGAGGACTTCAAGAGGGCGCGTCGGCCGACTTTAGAATTCAGCATGTCTTTCAGATCCATGGCGGTTCCCCCTTACCCATTGGACTAGGAATCTCCAGCCGTATTTAAAGCGTTGCGCAAACCATACGGCGGTCATCTTCTAGTGTCAAGCAGCCTGGCTTAATGGCCCGTCGCTTCCAGGAATTTCTCGGCATCCATGGCGGCCATGCAACCTGAGCCCGCGGCTGTCACAGCCTGCCGATAGCGGTAGTCCTGTACATCCCCGGCGGCAAAAACTCCCTGGATATTGGTCTTGCTGCCGTTGCGGGTGGAAAGATATCCATTCTCATCCATTTCGAGGACGGATCGAAAAACGTTGGTGTTGGGTTCGTGGCCGATGGCCACGAAAACGCCTTCCACCGGCAATTCGGAAACCTTTCCGCTTTCCGTATCGCGAAGCAGCACGATCTCGACCGAATTCTTGTCCACGTCGGAGATCTCCTCCACGACCGCCGGCGTGATGAAGTGAATCTTCTCGTTGGCCCGCGCGCGATCGAACATGATCCTGGTGGCTCGAAATTCTCGCCGCCGATGAATCAAGTGAACGCGGCTGGCGAAACGCGTCAGAAAAATCGCTTCTTCCATCGCGGTGTCGCCTCCGCCTACGACGGCGATTTCCTTGCCGCGAAAGAAAAATCCGTCGCACGTCGCGCAGGTGGAGACGCCATGTCCGATCAGCTTGCGTTCCGACTCGAGGCCCAGCATGCGCGCGGAAGCGCCGGCAGCGACGATGACCGTTTTGGCCGGGAAGTTTTCTTTTCCGACGGTAACGTGAAATGGCCGCTGGCTGAAATCGACCGCCGTAACGGCTCCCGCGCGAAACTCCGCGCCAAAGCGCTGCGCCTGTTTGCGCATATGTTCGATTAATTCCGGCCCGAGGATGCCGTCGGGAAAACCGGGAAAATTCTCGACCATGGTCGTCAAAGTGAGCTGGCCGCCGGGTTCATACCCATCGATTACCAGCGGCTTGAGATTGGCGCGCGCCGCATAGATGGCAGCCGTCAGTCCGGCGCACCCGCTCCCGATGATGACCACGTTATGCACCGAATTCCTCCTGGAATGGCCGCAGCATGCGGCAAAATTTCTTGCAATTGCAGCGGTCCGCTGCAAAGTGTTGTAGTGTAACATCCCGGCAACGGAGGGCGAATGCCGGCGCCGTTTTCGTTCGCGAGCTGTTTGCCTCAAAATGGGACGGAGATGAATCTTACAGATTTGTGCTTCTGGTCTAGTTTCGGAGGCCTAGCTCCGTCGTGATATTTTGGCTTTAAGCCAAGAGGAATCATTCGGGAGGTCACTTTGACACGAACGCCGGGAACCTACGCCATTTTCGAGACCTCGCAGGGAAACATTGTCTGCCGCTTGTTTGAGAAAGAAGCGCCTCAAACCGTGGCGAATTTCATCGGCTTGGCCGAAGGCACAAAGGAATTTGCCGATCCGAAGACCAGCCAGAAAGCGAAACGTCGCTTTTACGATGGCCTCGCTTTTCATCGTGTCATTCCCGATTTCATGATTCAGGGCGGATGCCCCTTGGGAACCGGTACCGGCGGACCCGGATACAAGTTCGCCGATGAGTTCCATCCTTCGTTACGCCATTCTGGGGCGGGAAGGCTCTCCATGGCCAACGCCGGGCCAAACACGAATGGCAGCCAATTCTTTATCACCGTGGCGGCGACGCCCTGGCTCGATAAGCGCCATACGATTTTCGGCGAAGTGGTGGAGGGCCAGGATGTGGCGGACAACATTTCCAAGCTGCCGCGCGACTCGAACGATCGCCCGCGAACACCCGTGATTCTGCAGCACGTGCGCATTGAACGCGTGTGAGGCGGCCATGGCCAGTCCCAGCCATCTCTTCCGCGTCGTGAACGAGTTCGTGTTCATGCTGGTAGGCGCGTTACTGGTCTTATTCGCGCTCACGGGCCGGTACTTCTTTAATCCACGGCGACCCGGATGGATCGCCCTCTCGGTCGTGCTCATTCTTTGGGGACTGGGAACGTGGAGCCGCGCGCGTCGCAGCAGAATTGCAGTGGACCGGCTGGTCACAAAGATTGGCGGCGGCTCGCTGGCGCTGGCGGGATTGATTATGCTCTCCCTCGCCTGGGCGCCGTTTCGATGGGCTGGATGGCTCTTGCTGGCCACTGGCAGCATCTTCGTGCTTAGAGGTTTGGTCTCCGCCGCGATTATGGCCCGGTCGGCCTGAATTTCTGGAAGCTCTTCGCGAAAGGAGGCGGAGCACTATGGATCCCGCAATAAAAAAGAAGGCCCTGCGAATGATTACTTACGGGTTGTTCGTGGCCACTTCCCGGGATGACTCTGGTCCCGCCGCAGGCACGATCAACTGGATTTCGCAGAGTTCCTTTACGCCGCCATTAATCATGGTGGCTATCAAGGCCGATAGCGCGCTTCACCGGGCGATTACGGCCTCGCGCAAGTTCATCGTCCACGTCGTTGGAAAAGATCAGAAAGGCTTGGCCACGGCGTTTTTTCGCGGCGCGGAACTCTCCGGGGATCGCCTGAATGGCTATGGCATCGAGGGCAGCCCAAACGGGATTCCGCTGCTAGTCGATCCTCCGGCCTGGTTCGAGTGCCGCGTGGTGAACGAAGTGCGCGGCGGCGACCACACTGTATTCGTGGCCGAAGTAACCGAAGCAGGCGTTCGCAATGATGCGGAGCCGCTCACGTTGCGCGATACGGGATTTTCTTATGGCGGCTGATCGAACTCTGGGTGCGTGCAGCGCGGGCGATCAGCGGGCGTGCAAGCGAAACGCCTTCGCGCATTCTTGGCAGGGGCAGATGGTTCGCAAATAATCGTAACTATAGATACCGGTCGTATGCCCGTCAGAGAAGTCGAGCTGCACGGCGTAATTCCCCACGGCTTTGGCTGCGCGAGCGGTCGGGCGCGGCTTGAATAGCGGCAGAGCGGCGCCCGGGCCGCTGCCCGCGTGCGCGGCGAAGTCTTCTTTTTTCCGCCTCTCTTCATCGCACATCGCGCAGGGACACTGCTCTCTCAGGTATGCGAAATCGTAATGGCTGCTGTGATGGTCAGCCCATACGATATCAACGCCCGCGCCGGTGGAGATGCGCACCTTGATATCGGCCGGTTTTTTTCGCGGGTCCAAGGGGATCGGCATGGGTCATCTTTCAGTGTATCGCTTGCGTCTCACTGCGGCTTCGCGTACAAGGGCGTCCGAAGATTAAGTCAAATTCGCGACGATGTGCATCAGGCGCCCATGCGCCAGTTCAATCCTCCGGTCGGCCATGCGGCCGATCTCCGGCGAGTGCGTCACCAGCAGAATGGTATGCCCCGAGCGATGCAGTTCCCGCAGTAATTCCAGCACGATCTGCTCGTTGGCCTCGTCGAGATTTCCCGTCGGCTCGTCCGCCAAGATGAGCTTCGGATGATTGATCAGGGCCCGCGCCAGCGCGACGCGCTGCTGTTCGCCGCCGGAAAGCTGGCTTGGCAGGTGATGAAGCCGGTCCCCCAACCCCACTCGAACCAGAGATTCCGCCGCCTCCACCTCGTCCGCGATGCTGTGGAAGTATTGCGCCAGCATTACATTCTCGAGCGCGGAAAGATAGGGCACGAGATAAAAATGCTGAAAAACAAATCCGACTTTCTCGGCCCGATATCGCGTCAATTGGCGCTCGCCCAGAGTTCCGACGTTCACGCCATCCACGATAGCGCGTCCGCTCGTCGGCCGATCCAAACCGCCAAGAATATTGATCAGGGTTGTTTTGCCGGAACCGGACGGGCCCATGATGGCGATCCATTCCCCCGAGAGCACCTCGAACGTGACACCATCGAGCGCGCGCAAACCTCCGTAGCTCTTGGAAATATCCTCCGCCTGGACCAACGCAGCCATCATTCGCCCCTCAGAATGTCCGACGGCCGCACACGGCCCAATAAGCGCAAGGGAAGCGCTCCGGCGAGCGACACGAGCACCATCAACGCCAGAGTAGCAGGCAAGACAATCAGCCGCGGCGTTATGGATACCGAGAAGACGCGTTCGCCAATCCACTCGGAAAGAGCCATGCCCACGATGAATCCAAAAATTCCGCCCGCAAAACCAATGGCGGTAGCCTCCGCGAGGAAAAACCGCATGATCGTGCGCACCGAACCACCCAGCGCCTTCATGAGTCCCACGTCACGTCTCCGTTCAAGGGCGAGCCCCGCCATAGCCGCCAGAACAGCCAGAGAACTCAGCGCCAGAATCAACACCACCGTGCCGAAGAGCAGCCCGCGAATGCGTTCCAGGAGCCGCCCTTCGGCCTGCGCGAGTTGACGCAGGGGCCGCACCTCCAAACCCGGCAGGGCAATTGAGAGGCGGCGTATCACGTCTTCTATTTCAGAGGCCGGGCCTCGGGCAATGACTTCAATCAGGCTCGCCCGCTCTCCCATGCCAGCCAGTTCTTGCGCCAAAGGCAGCGCAATGAATATTTGACTATCCTCGGAACTGCCCGCCGTGACGATGCCGGCGACCCTGAGTGTCGCTTCCCGCCCTGCATAATGCACTTTGACGCTTTGTCCCGGGATCAGCCCGAGGCGCGAGGCCGCCTGTTCACCGATCATGCAATCTGAGCGGTTATCGCGAGCGCTGAGCCAATTCCCTTCAACCTTCCACCACGAATTCATGCGGGATACTTCGTCGAGCCAGGTCCCGGCGACGATCACCGCAGCTCTGTTCCCCTGCGCCTCGGCCTCACCCGAGAGGTAAAGATAAGGCGCGGCGGCCACAATTTCCGGCAAACGAAGTTCCTCGATCTGGCGTATGGCGTCTAGATTCACGGTGGCTGCGGCATCGCCGCTTGAGGGCGCTGAGATTACGACGTTGGCGCCGAGCACCCGGAATTCGCGCGTCAGCTTGTCTGTCGCATCCAGGTCGAGATTCAGCAATGCCGCGCAAACGGCCGCGCCGCTCGCGACTGCCAGGACGGCCAGTGCAAGCCGGCCGCGGCTCGCATACAGCAATCGCCAAAGAATGCGCCAAAACATTTTTCGGATTGCGCAGTAGCGGCGCGCGCTCGGGCGGACCTATTCGCCGCGTAAGGCGGGCGCTGGATCTAACTGCATTACCTTTCTCAATGGAAGCAGGCTTCCCGCGGTCGCTACGGCCGCGGCGAGTCCCAGAATCACAGGAAGCAGGATCAATCTTGTGCTCGGCGAAACTCCAAAAACGCGCTGCCCCAGCACGTGCGCGAGGCCCATTCCAGCCACGTAACCCAGCAATCCCCCCACGATCGCCATGAACCACTGTTCTCCTAGGAAGAATGCACCGACCAGCCTGCGGCGCGCTCCCAAGGCCTTCATCAAGGCGACCTCAGCGGTCCTCTCCAGAACCGTTGTTCCCGCGGTGGACGCAACGGCAAGCGCGGCCGCCAATAACGCCGCAAACGTGACCAGCCACATCAACGATTGGACGCGCGAGAGGATTTGGCCTTCGCCCTCGGCAACTTGTCGGATAGGCCGCACGTTAACGCCGGGTAGCTGCTCCTGAATTTGCCGCGAGATCGAGGAGATGTATGGCGAGCAATACCAGCGGTCGAAGTCGGCCGGGTTCATCGACTTGGGATCACGTTGTGAAAAGGCATCTTCAGGCTTCGTTAACGCGCTCACCAGCAGCCGCCGGTATTGTCCGGCCTTCCCGGAAAGTCGCTGCGCGATCTCGATGGGTGCAACAATGGCGTCGTCCTCCTGCCCGCCGGTCGAGAGGATGCCGGTAACCGCCAGTTGTGAACTGGAGTCTCCGGAGCGAATTTCCAGAGTTTGGCCCGGCTCGATGCCTAAGCGGCGGGCAAACTTCGCGCCCACCACGGCCTCGGCGGAATCGTCGGAAAACCAGCGCCCTTGGACTTGCCAGCCTGGACTTGCGGCGGCCACACCGGTGGTGAAAACGCCTCCGCCATTGTGGACAGACACATCGTGCCGGTACCAAGTTCCGATCAAAGTCGTACGGAACGGATCGCTCGGGTAAGACTTCAGGTACGCACCCGTGCCGGGAGATATCACCGAAATCACCGTGACAGGGACATCCAGAAAAGGCGCGAAGCCGATCACGTTGTTGCGCCAGAAGATGGTCTTCAGCTTCCCCAGATCCGCCTCGGACAAAAAAATGCCCGAATCCACCGGTCGGTAATCGACACCGCCGATCTCCAGCGGAAGTGTGTCTGCTTCCGGAGTGACCAGGAGGTTGGCGCCCAAGCTGCGAAATTCGCGCGCCAGCCGGTCTCCTACATCCAAAGCAACCGTGAGCGTCGCCGTGGCTATGGCTGTGCCGAGAGCAAGGGCAGCCGTGGTCAGCAGCTTGCGCCGGGGCTGCCGGGCGAAAGAATCTGTGATCAGCCTGAGAAACACGAGAGCGCGTACCTACCGGGGAACTCTACGCGCGGCATCGGTGAGGGCGGAAACGTCAATTACCAATTCGCTGCCGTCCACGTGC
>DASPYR010000215.1:0-5783 GCA_035636675.1 Rugosimonospora sp.
TGACTGCTGCGGCGTGGTACGATAATCCGATTAAGGAGCTGCAAGAAGTGAGCAAGCCTTCTCTTTGGGCCATTCCGCTGGGCGGCCTGGGCGAATTTGGCATGAACATGCTCGCCCTGCGCACTGGGAATGACATCCTGGTGATCGACGCCGGCATGATGTTTCCGGAAGCCGAGTTGCTGGGCGTGGACATCGTCATTCCGGACATCACCTACCTGAAGCAGAATCGCGAGCAGGTGCGCGCCATTGTGCTGACGCACGGGCACGAAGATCACATCGGCGCCCTGCCCTACATCCTGCGTGACCTTAACGTGCCGGTTTTTGGTACGCGCTTCGCGCTGGCGTTGGTGCGCAAGCGCCTGGAAGAGCATGGACTTCTGGAAAAGGCGGCCCTGCGGGAAGTGATTCCCGGGCGGCATGTGGAGATCGGGCCGTTTGAAGTGGAATTCATCCACGTGACGCACAGCACGATCGATTGCGTGGCGCTGGCGATCCGCACGCCGGTGGGCGTGGTGATCCACACGGGCGACTACAAAATGGACCCCACGCCGGTGGACGGCCAGCCATTCGATTTGCATGCTTTCGCGCGTTACGGCCAGGAGGGCGTGCTGGCGCTTTTCAGCGACAGCACCAACGTGGAGCGGCCGGGTTACACGCCTTCGGAACGCGCCGTATGGAACCGCATTGAAGAGCTGTTTCGGGCCGCGCCGCGCAAAGTGCTGGTTTCGTGTTTTGCGAGCTCGATTCACCGCATTCAGCAGGTGGTAGACATTGCGGCGGCGGTGGGCCGCAAAGTCGGGTTCGTCGGGCGCAGCATGGTGGACAACGTGGAGATCGCCCACGAGATGGGGCGATTGCGCATTCCCGACGGCATGGTCATACGGCCGCAAGATTTGCGGACGTTCGACCCGGAAAAAATGGTGGTGCTGGTGAGCGGGAGCCAAGCGGAACCGATGTCGTCGCTGTCGCGCGTGGCCGTGGACAATCATCGTCTCCTCAGCGTGGATCAGGACGATACGGTGATCCTCTCCGCGCGTATTATTCCGGGAAACGAGAAGGCGATCTTCCGCATGCTGGATCACATGTTCCGGCGGCAGGCTCTCGTCTATTACGACAATAACGGCGGATTGCTGCACGTTTCCGGTCATGCCAGCCAGGAAGAACAAAAGCTCATGTTGAACCTGGTGCGGCCGCGCTATTTCATTCCGCTGCACGGCGAGTACCGGCAGCTCTTCCGCCATGCCGCGCTGGCGCAGCAGGTAGGCGCGGTGTCGGGCGAGGTTCTGCTGCTCGAGGACGGCCATCCCGTCGAATTCACCGAGGATCGCGCTTACCGGCGGGAACCGGTGCCCGTGGGACGCGTGTGCGTTGATTCCGGATCGCTGGAAGAGATCGAGCAGGTGGTGATCCGCGATAGGCAGCACCTCGCGGAAGACGGCATCGTGGTTCCCATCATCGCGATCGACAAACATACCGGGCGCATGGAGTCCCGGCCGGAGATGGTCACGCGGGGATTTTTGCCTCCGGAAAACGGGACCGAAGTGCTGGCGGCGGCGCGAGAAGTGATACTGCGGACTATCGAGCAATCAAATGCCGAGGAAAAGACCGACTGGAGCGTGATTAAAGAGAAGATTCGCGTGGACCTGAAGCGCTATCTGAACAAGCAGACCTCAAAACGCCCGCTCATCCTTCCGGTGATTTTGGAGGTGTGACCGGCCTCCGAGCGACGCGCGGAACTGGCGTTCTTGGATTCCGTTGCGAAAAATCAGACCCCTCGGTGCTCCACCCCAGCACGCGCGACTTGTTTTCCGCGCGAGTACTCGTGCTTGAGAAGCGTGCGCCGGGGACCCCGGATGCGCTCGGAATGACCGGTACCAGCTTTTGCCCCTACGTCCAGTCCGAATGATCATGGAATTCAGACCGCGCGACTATTCCCCTTCCGATTTCGACACGCTCTACGAGATTGACCAGGCCTGCTATCCGCGCGGGATTGCCTATTCCCGCCGCATGCTGCGCTGGTATCTGGGTCAGCGCGGATCGCTATGCATCGTGGCACAGGCCACGGGCGCGGCCGAACAGACCGTGGTGGGTTTTCTCATCGCCCATGCTCGTGGCACGGAGGGCTATATCGTAACCATCGATGTGCTGGAAGTGCACCGGCGTTCCGGCATCGGAACTGCTTTGCTGCAGGAGACAGAGCGGCGACTGGCGGAGGCGGGAGTGCGCTATGTAGGGCTGCAAACGGCAACAAACAACGAAGCGGGCGTTGCCTTCTGGCTGCGGCACGGCTATCGTAGCTCCGGTGTGACCCAGGGCTATTATCTAGGGCGCATCGACGCCTACGACATGTTCAAGGAACTGCACCAGCCCGGGAGGCCGGCGACCGCATGACCCTATTCCATGCGGTGGTGCTGGCCATCGTTCAGGGGCTCACCGAATTTCTTCCCATTAGCAGCAGCGCCCATCTTTGGTTCTTTCCCTGGGCACTACACTGGCCCGACGGCGGCTTGCCATTTGACGTGGCGCTGCACGCCGGGACGTTGCTGGCCGTAGTGATCTTTTTCCTGGGCACCTGGATCAAGCTCATCCCGAATGGCTTTGGGATACACTTCCCGGCGAAGGCCAGCGAGGAGGAATATCAAACCAACCGGCGCCTATTCTGGCTGTTGGTAATCGGAACGATTCCCGGCGGCATCGTGGGATTTCTCTTCGAGCGCTTCATTGAAGAGACCTGGCGAAATCCGGTCCCCATTGCCGCCGCCACGATCGCGGTGGCGCTGCTGATGATGATTGCGGACTCCAGCAGCGGGCTGCGACGCGTTTTGGAGCATGCGAATCTTGGCGATTCCATCGGCATAGGTTCGGCGCAAGCTCTGGCGCTCTTTCCGGGCGTTTCGCGCTCGGGAATTACGATCATCGCCGGGCTCTGGCGCAAGATGACGCGGGAGACGGCCGCGCGGTTCTCCTTTCTGCTCTCGACGCCGCTGATCGCCGGCGCGGCCCTCAAAGAAGTGCCGCAGCTCATGCGCATGCATCGTTCGGGCGGGGTGGAACTGCCGCTCTCTACGCTGCTGATTGCCATCGCCATATCGGCCGTGGTGGGCTATGCGGTAATCGGTTTTTTGCTGCGGTATTTGCAGACACGCACGCTCAAGATCTTTGTTGTTTACCGCATCATCTTTGGTATATTCATTCTGCTTTTGATGTTCCTCCACAGGTGAACCGCGCGACCAGCGCCCGCGCTTCCTGTGCGACTCGGTCCTGTCCTTCCCCAGAATGCAGGAGATTGCTGTGCGCTTACTGACTCCGACTGAAAACCACCGATTCAATGAGCTAATCGGGTTTCTGGGTATCACCTTGGCCATATTGCTGGCGCTGGCCCTGCTTTCCTATAGTCCTCGCGACGCCTCGTTCAATGTGTCGGCCCAAACGCCCGAGGCACATCCGGCGCAGAACTGGATTGGGCCCGCAGGAGCCTACACTGCGGATTTCCTGTTTCAGGTGCTCGGCTATGCGGCTTTTCTACTGCCGATGGGCGCATTCGCGGTGGGGGTGCGCTGGTTTCGCAGCCGCCCTCTCGATTCGGTCCTGGCGGGGCTGATTGGTTACGGCTTGCTGATCCTTTCCCTGCCGGCACTGCTCAACTTGTGGCGCATCCCAGACGTTCGGGAGGCTATTCCACCGGGCGGTTTCCTTGGCGAATTAATCTCCTCCGAACTGCAGCAGACATTTAATTCCGTGGGCGCGCACGTCGTCGCGCTGGCATCTCTGGTGGCGGCAATCTTTCTGACCACCCCATTTTCGTTCACCGGAACACATGCGCTGTTGCGCCGGCCAGTGAACAAGCTGGATCTGATCGGGCGAATAAAGGCGCGCTGGTCAGCTTGGCGCGAAAAACGCGAGTTGCAAAGACTTCGCAAGCGCGTGGAGGCCAATAAGGTCAGCGGGCGCCCGCCCGTTTCGGCACAAATGCCGGGCGCCAAGGAACGCAATATCGTCGCAGCCCAAAAAGAGCTGGCGGATAGGCTAGAAGACGACGAGGAAACGGCTGTAGTCAGAAATGTGTTAGTGATTCCGGACGCCGCTCCCGCAAGGAAATCGGCCGGCGAGCCCCGGATCGCTCGCGGCGCCACGGGCTTCCGTCTGCCATCTCCGAGTTTGCTGCGCATGGCCGAGCGCAGCGAAAAAGTTCAGGAAGACGAGCTGACGGAGTGCGCGCGGGCGATCGAAGAAAAATGCCGCGAATTCGATGTGGGTGGGCACGTCACCCAGATCAATCCGGGGCCGGTGGTGACGACCTACGAATTCAAGCCGGAAGCGGGTATCAAATATAGCCGCATCACCGGGCTTGCAGACGACTTGTGTCTGGCCCTGCGCGCCGAATCCATCCTGATCGAGCGCATTCCGGGAAAGTCGACGGTGGGGATCGAAGTGCCGAACCATCGCCGGCAGACGATTACGCTGCGCGAAGTGATCGAGTCGCCGGAC
The DNA here is from genome assembly GCA_035636675.1 of Rugosimonospora sp. Lineage (GTDB taxonomy): Bacteria > Acidobacteriota > Terriglobia > Acidiferrales > UBA7541 > Palsa-189. Next base: position 4,489 of record DASPYR010000215.1, read on the forward strand.
TTCGTCAATTCGCCTTCGAAAATGACCCTTTCGCTGGGCAAAGACCTGATCGGGCGCGTGCGCGTTTCGGATCTGGCTCAAATGCCACACCTGTTGATCGCCGGGTCGACAGGCACGGGCAAGAGCGTTTTTCTGAACTCGCTGATCGTCTCCATGCTTTACAAAGCGACGCCGGAAGAGCTCAAGCTGGTGATGGTCGATCCCAAGCGGCTCGAATTGGGATTGTACGAAGACATTCCCCATCTGCTGGCGCCGGTAGTGACCGATCCCAAGGTAGCCTCGAACGTGCTGCGCAACGCCACGCGCGAGATGGAGCGGCGCTTGAAACTTCTAGCGCACCGTGGCGTGCGCAATATCGACCAATACAACCGCACGTTTGCCAAGGGGCAGTCGCTCTCGCTTTTTGAAAATCCGGAGGAGCCGGAACACCGGCCGTTGCCGCTCATCGTCATCGTCATCGACGAATTGGCTGACCTGATGCTGGTGGATACGACCAACGTCGAAGAATCGATTACGCGCCTGGCGCAAATGGCCCGAGCAGTAGGCATTCACCTGATTCTCGCCACGCAGCGCCCGTCGGTCGACGTGATCACCGGCCTGATTAAGGCGAATTTCCCCGCGCGCATCTCCTTCCGCGTGGCGAGCAAAGTGGATTCGCGAACGATTCTCGACGCAAACGGCGCGGAATCGCTGCTGGGCCGCGGCGACATGCTCTATCTTCCCGCAGGCTCATCGCGACTGCACCGCATCCACGGACCGCTGGTCACCGAAGATGAAATCGTGGCCTTATGCGATTTCTGGCGATCGCAGGCCAAAGCCGTTTACAACCAGAAGCTCCTGGAAACGCCGAAGGAGGGAGCCAAGCCCGAGGCGAGTGGTGAGGGAGGCGACGACGAGGTTGACGACGAACTGTATCAAGAGGCCGTGCGCGTGGTTTGCGAGATGGGTCGCGCCTCCACTTCTACTCTGCAGCGCCGCCTGCGCATCGGTTATGGCCGCGCAGCGCGGCTGATCGACATCATGGAGAAAGACGGCATCGTCGGTCCCGCCGAAGGGACGAAGCCCCGCGAAGTGCTTAAGAAAAAAGACTGGATGCGGGAATTCGACGAATCGCTAAAGTAACGGCAACATTTCCAAACTGAACCCGCCCCGAACAATTGCCAGGACGATTCAGTCTCGACATCGCAACTCTGCGCCGCTACAATTTTTGAATTCCTACGGTGCCGGGGTAGCTCACCGGTAGAGCGCGGCCCTGAAAAGGCCGGCGTAGGCAGTTCAACTCTGCCCCCCGGCAC
>DASPYR010000216.1:0-4935 GCA_035636675.1 Rugosimonospora sp.
TCAAGGTGGGGAGCGACGGACGGATCGACTTGCCAGTGACGATTCCACAAGACCTCGGAGGCTTGCACGGGCTTGCCTTGCGGCGCGGCGATGACCTGCTCGCACGTGCGTTCTTCGTCATCGAAACCAATATCGTCAGCATCTCACCCGCGTCGGGACCGGCGGGCACACCTGTGACGATTCACCTGAACGGTGTCGGCTGGACTGAATACGACAACATCTACGTGGCGACCTATGACGATGCCTACATGGGCTACGCCTGCGGCTTCAACAGCCAAGGCGACGTGGTCATCAACTTCACGGCCACCGGCGAAGCTGGTGAGCACCTCATCGACTTGTATCCGGGAATCTACGAGGGCCCCCCGAACGAATCACAGCAACTTTATCGACTTCCGCAGCTGACTTACGCCGACGACCATCCGGGCAACAAGATCCCGGCGCTCCGCTTCACGTTCGAGGTCACGCCGCCTGCCGGACGGCGCACAACCACCCCCACGCCCGCTATTCATGCGGACCCCCTGCGCCATTCGATGCTAGACCGGTAGTACTAATCAGCTGAATGAGAGGCTTTGTACCCCGCGCAGGAAATAGCTATTTGTCTGATCAGTCTTGCTTATCAGCGCTTACTTCATTTGGCAGTTCTCAGCGCCCCATTACCCAAAGCGGTTAGCTCGTCTCGGAAGACCTCCCCGCCCTTCATAACGAACTTCACGCGCTGCATTTCACTAATATCTTGCAGGGGATCTCCGGAGACTGCGATGACGTCGGCGAACTTACCTTTCTCGATGCTGCCCAAATTGTTCTGCTGGTGAATGATCTCCGCATTGACCATCGTAGCCATGCGCAGGGTGTACACGGGCGTCGCTCCCCAACTCACGAACACGGGGAACATCTCCCCTTGCACACCATGCGAACACTGGCACGCCAGATTGTAGATTCTTCCTTGCCCGTTTGTGACCGGCGCGGCACCGCTCCCAAAACCCAGCCTTACACCGGCAGTCATCATCTTCTTCCAAGTCACCTGCTGTATCCGCCAGCGGCTGTACGGCGCAAAGCGCTTTAGGTCACCCGGCTCATCTTGGCGTTGGTCCAGAATCGTCGATGTGATTGGAAGATTTTTCTGCACGAGCATTTTTATATCTTCATCGTCGGCGGCCAGGCCATGCTGGATGTCCTCTTCTCCCACTTCAATCGCGTGCTTTAGGCCGGGACCCCCATAGGTATGACTGGCTACAAACAGGCCCAGTCGGTGTGCTTCCTCCACCGCGGCTTTGACTTCGTCAAGAGTGGGAAGTTCCTGGTTCACCATCTCGCCGGTGCCCGGTTTGAAGTAAAATGCGCCCGTCGTCATGATCTTGATGTGGTCGGCACCATAGTGGGCCAGTTGGCGCACTGCCTCTCGAAATTGCCCCGGCCCGTCGGCATATATAGAAGGTTCGAACGGCTTCCAGTCCAAAGGAAAGGTTGTTTTTCCGGGGCTGGTGATCTCGATGAGAGGCCCCGCCGGAAGTATGCGCGGACCGTGGACGAAGCCAGCATCGATGGCATTGCGCAACTCCACGTCTGCGTAACCACCGCCATGCGACCCCATGGGAACCAAGGTGGTGTATCCGGCGTTCAAACTCTGCGTGGCGCTATACAGGGCTACCATCATCTGATGTTGCAGGCCGACGGATGCGTCTGTGAGATGGACGTGACCATCAATCAGACCTGGCAGCACTGTCGCCCTGCTTAGGTCGATCACTTTGGCATCGGGCGGAATCTGCACGCGATCAGCCGGACCAACATCCGAAACCCGGTCGCCCTTAATGATCACTACTTGATTCATTAAGTTTGTACCGGACTTGGGATCGAATAATCGCCCCGCGCGGATGGCCGTAGTTTGAGGCGCTTGAGATGTTGCAGGGGTCTGAGAGCGAACCACTGCAGGCGCCAGTAACGCCGTGAGAATCAAGAGACCAAAAATTCTTAATACAGTCTTCGTTTGCATCACAAATCCTCCCTTAAGAAGTCACTTTCGGAATGAACCCGGATTTCTCCCCGCACCTTCGCCGATACTGCTCCAATGTAACATCCAAGATCTCCCGAGAACCGGCTGAAGCTACCGCCCTTCCGTACTTCCTCGACAACAACTTGGGTTGACGCCATTGTGCTCCCCGCTGTCTTGTCTCACCCTGCTGTTTTCAATGCAACCGCTTTCTGGTTGGATACAATAGGTCGCTCGAGTGAAACTGGCGAGGCAATCGAGCGCCGCCATCACCCCGCCTTGTCGGACCACGAGGCCCACACCGCTGATCTAACCCGCGCTCCTCTTCTATGTAATTGGCGTCTGTCGGAGCTGCTCACCCTAGATTCACAACCAGTGATTTAACCTCGAGATATTCCTCGATCCCTTCGCGACCCCCTTCGCGACCGAGCCCGCTCTCCTTGAAGCCGCCGAAGGGGATCTCGTGGGTATAGCCCTGCGCGTCATTGACGCCTACGAGCCCGGCTTCTAAGCCCTCACTCACCCTCGCCACCCGGGCGTAATCTCGGGTGTAGAAGTAGGCTGCCAGGCCGTAGCTCGTCGCATTGGCCCGACGCAGCACCTCTTCCTCCGTCTTGAAGGTGAGGATTGGCGCGATTGGACCGAATATCTCCTCCACGCAGACGGCCATGTTGTCGTTTACGTCGACTAGCACGGTGGGCTCAAAGAAAAATCCCCTGTCCAGTGGCGGCCTCGTATAGCGTCTGCCACCGATAAGGACTCTGGCCCCGCGGGAGGTAGCGTCCTCCACGAAATGTTGCATGCTCCTCAATGCTTCTTCGTTGATGAGCGGTCCCACCTGCATTCCTGGTTCGAAGCCGGGCCCTACCTTCAGCGCTCGAGTCCGCTCCACAAATGCCGGGATAAAGCGTTCAGCAATGGTCTCTTGGACGAAAATCCGATTGGCGCAGATGCAGGATTGCCCGCCGACCCGCAAGAACTTCATAGCTACCGCGCCTTCGACTGCCTTTTCAAAATCAGCATCGTCGAAGACGATGAATGGCGCGTTGCCTCCCAACTCGAAGGATATTCGTTTGATTTGATCTGCTGCTTGCCTCATGAGGCCCTTGCCCACTTGGGTAGAGCCGGTAAAGCCGATCTTTTTGACGTGCGGATTTCCAAGGAGCTCGTCACCGATGGCCGCGGACTTGGCGGCGGTGACGATATTCAGCACCCCCGGAGGAAGGCCTGCATCATGAGCGCAGCGGGCGATGGCCAGGGCTGTCATGGGGGTGGCTGAGGCTGGCTTCAGCACCACTGTGCAGCCCGCCGCCATGGCTGGGGCAATCTTCCTTGTGATCATGTTGGCCGGGAAGTTCCACGGGGTAATGGCTCCCACCACACCCAACGGCTGCCGCAAAACCCAGAGCCGTTTATTCGCGAATGGCGACGAGACCACGTCGCCATAAGTACGGCGGGCCTCCTCGGCGAACCACCCGAAGTAACCCATTGAAAATCCGACCTCGCCCTTGGCCTCCTCGTAAGGCTTCCCGTTTTCGAGCACCACCAACTTGGCGATTTCGTCGCGTCGCTCGGCCATCAGCTCCATGATCCGCTTTAGAATGACGCCGCGATCTTTGGCCGGCGTGCGCGACCATGCCGGAAACGCACGATGAGCTGACTCGATCGCGCGGCGCGTCTCGGGAATCCCACCATCCGGAACGATTCCCGCCACCGTCCGGTCCGCTGGGTTGCGCACTTCGAAAGTCCTATCACCTTCGGCGCTGACCCACTGCCCGTCAACGTACATCTGGAAGCGTTCCGCGGGTGTTGTCTCTGCTTTTACCACTGCACTCGGCTGCATCAGGTTTCACCCCCTTGCGTTGTTTGCCAGACTATATATGAGATCTTCAGGGCACCTCTTCGAAGACCTTGAGATGAGACTCTTCGGTGACCCAGTCGCCTACGCCATACTGCGTCGTCGGCATCAGCTGAACGAGGTGCTTCGGCACAGCTGAATAGTATCGCTTCTGTTCCGGAATCCAGATACCCGATTTCGCGATCCCCCCTGTGGGAACTTTTCCAAGTTGCCGGAAATGGTCTGGATCGTCCTCATGAAAAACGACCAGGGTTCCACTGCTCCCGGAGAAGTAGACGCGCGAATTCGGGGCGTCATAAAAGATTTCATCCGCGCCGCCCGCAGCGTCCAGCGCCTGAACCACCTTCCCCGTATCCGTATTTATGACCACAAACTTCCCCGGATCGACCACGTGTCCGCCTCCGAGCCGGCTGCCCATGAACAGACGATGGTGAGCTGCGTCCAGACCCGCGGTATGGGGCTGCGGGCCTCCCGTGATCGGCCACTCGGCAATAACGGCGCGCTTGTTGGTGTCGATCACCTTGACGACACTCTCGCCGTTCACCACATCCCCCATGCCCACGTACAGCCTATTTGCGGCACGGTCGAGTATCATGCCCGCCGGATCGTTGCCATCCATCTTTATGCTGCCCACCAACTTGCCCGCCTTGGTATCGACGATCTCGACTGTGCCATCTTTATTCCCCTGCCCCGTAACGATGCCAACATAATACAACCCCTTTGCGGGGTCGTAGGCCGCGTTATCCGGGTCTCTATGGGCGGCGCCTTTTCCACCGGTCAGTTCGACGGTCTTCGTCACCTCGAATGTGGTCCCGCTGATGGCCACGGCGGTGTTATCTCCGAGGTCCAACCAAAGTTCATTGGTAGCAGCGTCAAAGAAGGGCTTGCGAGGATTCCCGCCGAGAGGCGTCTCGTGGATCACCTTGCCGGCCTTCATATCCACGACCACCAGCTTCTTATTGTTCTCGCCGGAAATAAACAGGTGCTGGTTTTTCAGATCATAGCTGAGGTGATCGATATAACCTTCGGTGGGGATCGGGATCGTCTCCACAAGCCTCAGAAGGCCAGACCAGTGCTCCATAGGCGCCTG
>DASPYR010000217.1:0-5640 GCA_035636675.1 Rugosimonospora sp.
GTCACTTTTCCATCCAGCGCGTCCGCGGGCTTATCCACCGGCTGCACAAAACCCATGCCCCCGCTCATCAACTCGGTGATCTCCCCGCCCCCCAGATTCGAGGTCAGGAAAATCATCACTTGTGAAAGATCCACCCGCCGGTTGTCGCCCAGGGTGAGTGTGGCCTTGTCCAGCATGCCTAGCAGCAGTTGCCAGAGTGAGTCGGAGGCCTTCTCGATCTCGTCGAATAGCAGAAAACTCAGCTTCAACTGCTCGGTGTGATATTTCCCCAGCTCTTCCTGCGTAATCAACGGATGCGTTTCGCGATGGCCCAGATAACCGGGCGGCGAGCCGATCAGCTTGGCGATCTCATGGGAATGCTGGAATTCCGCGCAGTCCACCTTGATCACCGCTCGCGTATCCCCGAAGAGAATCTCCGCGGCTGCCTCCACAATGCGCGTCTTCCCCGACCCCGTCGGCCCCAAAAACAGCAAATTCCCCACCGGACGCCCGCTCGGGCACATCCCCGCGCAGAAGACCTGATAGAGGTCCACGAGCGCGCGGACGCCCTCTTCCTGTCCAACGATCTTCTCGCGCAGAGAATTCTCGAATTCCTGAGACTCGATGCTTCTCAGGGTCGGATCCAAAGACCGACGCTGGCTGGCGCGCATGGCTTTGTGCCTCCTGAACACTTACCGAAAATTCCGCTCGGCCATCACCGCCCGATACGGCGCCCGATCGAACTGGTCGAGCTTCACACCCACGGTCGAATGCAAAAGACGCAGCTGGGTGACCAGTTCGTGCCCGGTCGCGGGTGCCTCGGACACATCCAATAGCGGCGGAAAGAGATCGGACAAATCCAGATTGAGGGTGCGAAGCGTCGCAATGAGCTTGCGGACGTAAGCGGACTTCGAGTCAAAGAGCTCCACGCGGGTGTTCATCTGTTCGCGCAGCTCGGTCCAGTTGACGTCCACGAAAGGATAGGTGCGGCTGACTTGGCGCACCACGTCGTCGGTAATCCTGGGACGCTCGCCCAGGCGCGCCAGGTGAAGTTGCTTCACCTTGCCGCGCTGGCGCACATTGTGCACCAGGTAGTAAGCGTTGCCTTTGCGCCGTACGAAAGCCATGCTACCCCTCTAGCCCCCCATCTTTGTCTGTAGTGTAAGTGGCGTCCACTACGCCGTCAAGTTCGATGCTGCGAAATTGGGCGCAGTTGCCTCCTATCGGTTACTCCCCGATTCAGTTACTCCCCCATCGATGCTAATCGCCGCCGTGGTGCGCGGCTCAAAATCGTCATTCCGAGCCCGCCCTCGCCGCGATTCGCGGCGACGTTCCCTTCTTGGGCGGGCGAGGAATCCCTCATCGTTCGGAATGGGCCTCCGGGACGAAGACAAACTCAGTCAAACGATAGCTGTTGAGGAACTCGAACTGACCTTTGGGAGGTGATGGGCCCTTCTTACCCTGCCTATTAGATGCCGCGAGTGTGAATTCTTCTGCCCATTGTGTTTCCTAAAGTGGCAAAACTGGCAACTCGCGGCCATTGTGGTCTATCTTTGCGAAGATGGACCCAGGCCGCAGTCGAGTCTACGAATTGGTGAAGCGCATCCCCAAGGGCCGCGTTATCACTTACGGCCAACTGGCCCGCGCCACGCGGCTGCCCGGCGGCGCTCGTGCCGCTGGCCGAGCCATGGCCTCTTGTCCCCGAGGTCAGGCCATTCCCTGGCACCGCGTGGTGGCCGCGGGCGGCCGAATCGCTGTTCGTGAACCCTTTGCCAGCCTCCAGCGTCGCCTCCTCGAAAGTGAAGGCGCCCGATTCATCGAACGCCGCGTCGCCCTCGCCGACCATCTTTGGTCCATCCCGCACGCTCGCCAGCCAGCCCAAAAGCCCAAGCGCCGCCAAGCCTCTCACATCCCCTGAAATCCAGAGGTGATTTGAAGCTTACTGGCGTGTTATTTTCTCGAAGCGGAAAGCCGCCATGGACACCGCATTCGAAGTACCCAGCCCGAGACTGTCGCCGAGTGTAAGGGCCCTCCTACTCGTTTTCTTATTGTCTCTCGGGCTCCGGGTGGGATACCTGCTAATCGTTCTGCATGGTCCGTTGGGCAACGGCGATTCCCCGACTTACGAGCTTTTGGCGGAGAAACTCGCGGGGCATCAACCTTATTTGACCCCAAACGCTGGATGGTTCTCGGACGATCTCGTGCGTCCTGCCGGTTATCCCCTGTTTCTCGCCTTGGTAAACGCATCATCCACGATTAGCCGCGCCCGGACAGCCGCGGTGCAATGTGCATTGAGCGCGTCCTTCGCCGTGCTCTTGGCTATTCTTGTGGGTCGAGTCACGAATGGCTTTGCCGGTCTGCTGGCCGGCATCCTGTATGCAACGGATTGGGCGACGATCATTCACGCGCCGCTGGTCATCGCGGAAACGCTGTTTGTAATACTGCTCGGCACAGCCGTATGCCTGTATGCATTTGCTCTTACGAGAAAATCGGCGCGTTTATCGCTGAGCTCCGGCCTTTTCTTGGGTCTGGCCGTTCTGGTCAAACCGATCGCCCAGGTGGTCGTCATCGCGTTCCTGTTGGGGTGGCTTTTTCAGGAAAAGCGCCGCCCGGCCGGGCTCGTTTTTCTATTGAGCTATCTGCTTTGTGTGGGGCCCTGGATCGCAAGGAATTACCGGGAGCACGGCGTCGCCACGGTTTCGCCCATCGGCGTCGTAAATCTGTACGTGTATACGGCCCAAGCAAGCGCGCATCCCCATCCCGTGTCAGATTTATCCGGCTCTGCGCTTAACAAAGACCTGACTGGAATTCGCGCGGACTGGGCGGCGCGCCCCATATCAGCGTCGGAGCGGACCCGAGCCATGGAACGCGAAACAATGGCGCTCGTCCTGCAGCACTGGCCGACAGTCCTCCGGCAGTCAGCCATTGGCATGGCTCGCACCTGCTTCGGCACTGGATTCATAACTGTCGCTGACAGTCTTCCCCAGCCGCCGGGGCGGCTGACGAAGCTTCTAGCGGCCTTACTCCCTTTTGTGGGGTTGGTTCCGCTCTGGGGATTGGCATTCGTAGGAACATTCAGTTCGCTGGCCGGCGCAAACCGCGCCGTTCGCATAATGCTAGCCAGCTCTGTAGTTCTCCTTCTGTTGCCGGCGGCATCCGCCGTAGGCCAGTCGCGCTTCCGCGTGCCAGCGGTGCCAGCTCTTTCCGTATTGGCAGCAATCGGCGCCGCCCAACTGAGAGGGCCCTCCGAATCTGCACCGCTGCGTAAATTCGCGACGCCAGATTGATCGCCGGGAGCTTCCCCTTGAGTTCGACGCTGGTCTTTACTCCGCCCTAATCCCGCGGAACAGGATGATCGGAAGCCGACCCACTGTTCGATTTGCGCTCCCTGCCGTCATCCCTCCGCAAAATATGCTATAGATACCCATTTACACCGTGAGCGCCCCCATCATCGAGGTACACAACCTGACCAAGAACTACGGCGCCGTGAAGGCTCTGCGTGGCGTGAGCTTCGAAGTGCAAGAAGGCGAAGTTTTTGGCCTGCTCGGCCCGAACGGCGCCGGCAAAACCAGCACCGTCGAAATCCTCGAAGGCCTCCGTCCCCCCGACGGAGGCATCGTCAGCGTCTGCGGCCTCGATCCCCAATCCCCCGGCTCCGCCTTCAAACAGGAGATCGGAGCCGTCCTGCAAGCGACGGCCCTGCCCGATAAGCTCCGGGTCGGCGAAGCGGTCTCCATGTTTGCCAGCTTTTACAAGCGCCGCCGCGATCCCGCTGGCCTGCTGAAACGATTTGGCCTCGAAGAAAAGCGCAATGCCTTCTATTCGCACCTGTCCGGCGGCCAAAAACAGCGCCTGGCCCTGGCTATGTCCCTGGTCAACGAGCCCCGCGTGCTCTTCCTTGATGAACCCACCGCCGGCCTCGATCCTCAGGTCCGCCGCGAAATCTACACCATCATCGAAGAGCTGAAGAAGGAGCGGAAAACCATCCTGCTGACCACGCACTACATCGAAGAGGCCGAAAAACTCTGCGACCGCGTGGCCATCATCGATCAGGGCCGGGTCATCGCCCAGGGCACTCCCCGGGAACTCAAACAGCGTTCCGCCGGCACCACGCGCATCGAGCTGCGCCTGGCACGGCCCGAATCCGACGCCACACTCAAGCAGCTCGAGGGCGTGGCCGATTGCCACGCCTCCGACGGCGTCTACGTGGTCCACTCCACGCGCGTGCCGCAAACCATCGTTTCGCTGGTCAAATACCTGGAGGCCAACGGAAACGAGCTCGCCAGTCTGGATATTGCCGCGCCTTCCCTCGAGGATGTTTTTCTGGAACTTACCGGCAGGAGGCTCCGCGATTGAGAAACGCCTGGACATTAACCAAGGTGCGCATGCGCCTGGCGCTGCGCAATCGCGCTTTCATCTTTTTCAGCCTGATTTTTCCGCTGATTTTCCTGTTCTTATTTCTGGGACTCTTCGCCCGCAGCAACGTCGCCGCCGTGCCCTACATGCTCGCCTCAGTGCTGGCGATAACCGTCATGGGCAGCTTCTGGGGCTTGAGTATCCAGCTCGTCACCTTCCGCGAACAGGGCATCTTGCGCCGCTTTCGCGTTGCGCCGGTCGGCCCCGCGGCCATGCTGGCTTCGAGCATCCTGTCCAACTACATTTTGACCCTGCCCACCGTCACCATTGAGTTTGCGCTCGCGCGCCGAATCTTCCACATGCAGGGTTGGGGAAACCTGGGCGGCGTTTTCTTTCTGATCACGCTCGGAATCGTCACCTTCGCCGCGCTCGGCCTGATCATCGCCAGCGTCACCAACAGCACCCAGGAAACTCAGGTCATCAACCAGATCCTCTGGTCGGCCTTCCTGTTTCTTTCCGGCGCCACGCTCCCGCTGCCCATGCTGCCGATCTGGCTCCAGCGCTTCGCCCTTTTCCTTCCCGCCACCTATCTCGTCACCGGCCTCGAACGCGTCATGGTGGCCCGCGTCGGCATCAGGCAAATCGAGCCGGAAATCGTTGCGCTCGCGGTCAGCGCCGCCATGGCCTTCTTTTTGAGCCAGCAGCTTTTCCGCTGGGAACCGGAGGCCAAGGTCGGGCCCAGGGCCAAAGCCTTGGCCGCAGCCACCATCGTTCCCTTCCTGCTGCTCGGCCTATGGGAAACCGCGCACGGCAACCTGCGCTCCACCGCGCGTACCGACTTCCTGACTATCGAACGCCCCGCCTCCATCGACCGCCCCGCTCCGCTCAACGCTCCACGCTAGCTCAAAGAGTCGTCATTCCGAGGAGTCCGCGACGAGGAATCCCTCATTTCCGGAATCCAACACTCGCGCACGCCGGGGATTGCCGCCCGTCCAATTTGGCTCGCGCATCCGCCTGCGCGCGCCTTTTTCGCTTCCAAGGTCCTCGAAACGCCCATGCTATAATTCACGTAGGAGACCGCTGATGGCACTCAAAAAGACCGAATGGATCTGGCACAACGGCAAATTGATCCCCTGGGACGAAGCGCAAATCCATGTGCTCTCCCACGTCGTCAGCTACGGCTCTTCGGTTTTTGAGGGCATCCGCTGCTACGAAACCAAGCAAGGCCCGGCGGCTTTTCGCCTGCGCGAACACATGCAGCGCCTGATCCACTCCGGCCATATTTACCGCATGAAGAGCCCCTAC
>DASPYR010000218.1:0-16647 GCA_035636675.1 Rugosimonospora sp.
CTGCGGGCTGACCTCAACGAAGTGCAGTCTCAGATTCGCCAGTCGCCTCTCGCTCACTAGCTGGCTTTCAATTTCAGCGACAATGCCGCGATCAATCTTTTTGCTTGAGACCAAAATATTCACCATCTCGGTTGCGGCCCACATGGAGGTACAGAGTTGAACGTCCTTGAGCTCGGCAAAGACGGCCAAGGCATTCTCGACCATCTTCTTTTTACTCTCTTCAGCCTTATCCGTTGAATAGTGCGCTATGAGAATGTTGCTGTCTAGATAGATCCGCTTCATTTTCTCTTGGCGCGAAAATGAACTACTTCTTTCCCTTTGACGGTCTTGAGTGCCTTAAAAGAGACGGTTTCGCCCGACTTCGTTTTGAACTTCACCGTCGTCGGCTTCTTCACGGTCTTGATAGCGGTAAATCTGACGTTCTTCGAGGCCATATCTATTTATATTATCACTGCCCAGCGCGCATCGAAAACAGACGTCACCGGGTTGGACCACGCCCCAGCAGTAACGAAAGGTGGCAGTTAGGATTTTTGGGCGGAACGGCGGTGTGCCCTTCCATCATCTTTGTAGCGCCGCCGCACGCCCGCCTCGGCGACGCTGAATCTTAGCATACTGCTCTATGTTAATCAGGGCGCCGCCGTGCCCACGGTGTCTTGACAAGCTAAATGCGAGTGTTAGCATAGGCTTCCCTTTTTGCAGCAGGAGGCGTGCGTGATCAAGCTCGACATCGTGAACGCAGTTGTCAGTCGTACCAATGTAACGCGCACGAAGGCCGAACAGGCTGTGGAAACGGTCTTTGAAACCATGAAGAGCGCCATGGGCCGCGGCCGCCGAATCGAACTCCGCCGCTTCGGCGTCTTCAACGTCAAGCCGCGCAAAACGGGCATCGGCCGCAACCCCCGCACGGGTCAGGAAGTTAACATCCCTCCGGGTAAGGCGGTACGTTTCAAGCCGGGCAAAGAATTGCAATCGATAGACATTGATCAATCCCCCAAACACGCTTCGGGCAAAGCCTGACCGCGAGGGCTTGGCCACCTCGTTTCGCGGTCTGGCTGCATCCAACTCATATTCATATGCAAGACGAACCAGAGCCGATTCCGATAGAACTGGTAGGACCGGAACCGGCGCCGTGGCTGCCCGCTCGCCAGCTCATTTGGCCGCCGGAGCCGCGTTCCATTCGTTCTCTCGTCGTAGCGATCGGCCTCTTCACGATCACAGCGTTCTCTACGCTCGCGGCGGGTGCGCAGTTTGCCGCTGCTTACGCTGCCAATCAGTCGCCGGGATTCGATCGTTTTTTTTCCGATTATTTCCGGCCCTTCGTGGAGCCGCGGCTGTTTATCTCGGGTTTTCCCTTTGCGGTGACGCTCATGGGCATTCTCCTTGCCCATGAACTGGGCCATTTTTTCGCTTGCCGCCACTACCAGATCAACGCCACCTACCCTTACTTCATTCCGGCGCCCACTTTAATCGGCACTCTCGGCGCCTTCATTCGAATCCGGTCGCCAATTTTTAACCGCCGGGCTTTATTCGACATGGCTCTGGCGGGTCCGCTGGTAGGCTTTTTGATTGCGGTGCCCGCGCTTGCCACGGCGATTCTCTTCTCGAAAGTTATTCCGGCCAGCGACGCATCGTCCGCCCTGGTGTTCGGGCAGCCGCTCATCGAGCGCTTGCTGGAATTCTGCCTTCGGCCGGGCGTCTCGCACGGGCACCTCCTGCTACATCCGATGGGACGCGCGGCTTGGGTGGGACTTTTTGCGACAGCACTGAACTTGCTTCCCGCCGGACAATTGGACGGCGGGCATATTCTCTACGCAGTCGCGAGCGAGCGGCATCGCCGAGTCTCTTTCGCTGTGGCGTTGCTGCTCGTGCCTTTGGCGGTGAAGTTTTGGGCTGGCTGGCTGGTTTGGGCGGTTCTGCTGGTGGCCATTGGCTTCCGCCACCCGCCGCTGGTCGATCGCTGGAAGCCGCTCGATCGGACGCGGCGTATCTTGGCTGGCGTGGCGCTCGCGATATTCATTCTGAGCTTCATGCCGGCGCCCTTTATCGTCTGAAGGCCTGCTTCACAACAGATTCACCGGATCTACATCGATCAAAATCGCGCGATCCGGGATTTCCTTCTCCACACAACAGGCCAGGCACTTGTTCAAAATCTGATTGAGGGCGGCTCTCCGCGTGGATTTCAGCAAGAAATGGAAGCGGTATTCGCCTTTCAAACGCGCGAGCGGGGCGGCCGCCGGTCCCAATATCCTCATTTCCGGCATTTTTTGGGATTCAAAGAAGGCTTCGATCTGCCGAGACCAGTGAATGGCCTTTTCCAGCTTCGCGCCCCGCACCAGCACGCTCGCCAGCGCGACAAAGGGCGGGTAATGCATCAAACGGCGAAAGTGCAGCTCCTTTTCAAAGAACGAGACATAATCCTGGGATGCGGCCATCTGAATCGCATAGTGTTCGGGGTGATAGCTCTCCACGATCACCTTTCCCGGCAACGTACCGCGACCGGCACGCCCCGCCACTTGGGTCAGGAGCTGAAATGTTCTCTCCGCCGCGCGAAAATCGGGGAAACTGAGTTGCGCATCGGCGGAGGCAACTCCAACCAGAGTGACGCCATGGAAGTCGTGTCCTTTGGCAACCATTTGTGTCCCCACCAAGATGTCAATGCTCCCGGCTCCGAATGCGCCGAGTACTTGGCCGAAGGCCCGCTTATGGCGCACGGCATCGCGGTCGAGGCGGGCGATGCGAGCCTGCGGGAAAAGCGTGCGCAGGTGCTCCTCCACTTGTTCAGCGCCTGCGCCGACAAAATAGATATGTTCGGAATTGCACTTCGGACAGACCCGCGGTACCCGGCGAGAGAAGCCACAGTAGTGGCACGCCAAGCGCTCGCGCTTTTTGTGATAAGTGAGCGCGATGCTGCAATTCTCACACAGAACAGCGGCGCCGCAGCCCCGGCAGAGCACGAACCAGGAATAGCCACGGCGATTGATCAGCACGATGGATTGCCTGCCCGCCGCAAGCTCCCGCGCAATGGCCTCCCGCAAATCCTGGGAAATCGGGGCGGTCTTGTGAGTCCGCCGGAAATCCTCGCGAAGATCGGCGATCTGCACGGCGGCCATGGGCCGATTTTCGACGCGCGATCGCAGGCAAAGCAGGTCGTATTTTCCTTCGCGTGCGCGCTGGTAGCTTTCCAGAGAAGGCGTGGCCGAGCCGAGCAAAGCCACCGCCCCTTCCAGCTTGGCCCGCATGAGGGCCACGTCGCGTCCGTGGTAACGTGGCGCTTCTTCCTGCTTGTAGCTGGACTCCTGCTCCTCGTCGACGACGATCAATCCGATGCCCTCTAAGGGGGCGAACACCGCGGAGCGCGTCCCGACCACCACCTGCACTTCCTGGCGACGCACTCGCCACCATTCCCGAGCGCGTTCCCGCTCGGAGAGGCCACTATGCAGCACGGCCACGGTGCCGCCGAAACGCGCGCGGCAGATCTCGCTGATCCACATGGTCAGGGCAATTTCCGGAACCAGAATGATCGCCGTACGGCCGAGCGCGAGGGTTGCCTCGACGGCGTGGAGGTACACCTCCGTCTTGCCGCTGCCCGTGACGCCATACAGCAGTGCGGGATGAAACGCACGCGCCTGCAACCAGCCCTTGATAGCGCTCATGGCATGGACTTGTTCGGCATTCAGCAGGTTGCTAGGCGGAAGCAGATCGGTCGCGAAACGCACCTCTTCCGGAGCCAAAGGTTCTTCCGTCACCAGCAATTTGCCTTGCTTCGCGAGACGTTGAACCACCGCTCGCGATACATCGGCCATTTTCAAGAGTGATACCAGCGCCAGAGGCCCGGCGCTTTCGGCGAGGACGCGATGAACCTTCTGCTCCGCGGGGCGGAACGGGGCGGGAACGGCCTGAACCTTCCAGGCGACGATCTTCTGCATCCGCGCTGTGCGATGCCTGCCTGCTCCCCGGACTACCAGTTCGTTCCTTCGCAAGAGACGCGCCACTGCAGCCGAACTATCTCGCAATTTGCGGAGAATCCCATCGGACACAACACCCCCGCGGGCTTCCAATACCTGCAAGACGGCGAGGTCGGCAGATTCAGCTTCATTCGGAGCCGCCAGTGATCGCAGCTCTTGCAGGCGTGCCCGGCCCGCTTCGCTGATCTGCCACTCGCGGTCAAACTGCAACTCGACCGACGGCGGCAGCATGGCGCGAAGCGTTTCGCCAATAGGCGACAAGTAGTAATTCGAGATCCAGCGCCCGAGTTCCACCAAACGGGACGAAAGCGCCGGCACAGGATCGAGAATCTCCGCGACATTCTTGAGCGAGGCCCCATCCGGACCATCGCCGCGTCCGAGTACAACGCCCAGCATGGCTCGATTGCGGAATGGCACCACGACGCGCGCACCGGCCACCATTTGTTCATCGAGCGCGCCGGGGACCCGGTAGGTGAAAGTTGTGCGCAGCGGGAGGGGTAAAGCCACTTCACAAGTGCGAACCATGGGAGTGGCCTAGTGCCGTTCCAACTTGTTGCTACGAATCTCAGCCAGCCCCGAACCTGACGGGGATCGGTTAATCACAGAATATGCCCCAGAACGAATCAGGTTCGGGGCCAACCAAGAAGCGAGGCGTTGTTTGAGATAGCGCCCCCCTCGTCCCGATTTCAAGTAACGTTCTCGTCGGCGGGCGTCGTCAGTGCTCCAACACCCCTCATAGTAGATTAACCGCAAGGGCCGACGATACGCCCTGGAACGTACCGCGCCTGAGTTGTGCTTCTGCAATCGTGCGCGCAAGTCCCCTGTGCTGCCGACATAGAATCTCCCGCCCTGGTCGCTTAACAAGACGTAGGCGTAGGTCATCACACCTCCAGCCATTTGGTCAAAATAGTTGGAACGGCACTAGTTTAGCAGCCGTGGCAATCGAAAACGACCAACTGCCCGGCGGAACCTTTTCAGGCGCGCTTTCCTTTGGGCGGGGTAAGGCCGAGGAAAGCCATGACCTTCTTCAGATCGGCCCAGACTTCCGGCTTCGCGTGGGGATTGCGTAACAGATATGCAGGATGATACGTGGCCATCAACTTGGCGCCACGAAAATCCAGCCACTGGCCCCGAAAATGCGAGATGGCTTTGTTTGTATTCAGCAGAGCCTGCGCCGCTACGCTTCCCAGGCAAACGATGACCTTAGGATTAATGTTCGTAAGCTGGCGCAAGAGAAATGGCAAACAGGTGGCGACCTCGTCCTTTTCGGGGGCGCGATTTTCGGGTGGGCGACATTTCACGACATTAGCGATATACACATCTTCACGGCTGAGCCCCATGGCGTTGATCATCTGTGTCAGTAACTGACCCGCGCGGCCAACGAAGGGGATTCCTTGCACGTCCTCGTCATGTCCCGGCCCTTCTCCCACAAACACCAGCTCGGCATGCGGATTGCCGACACCGAAGACGATATTTGTGCGGCGGCGGTGCAGTTTGCAGCGCGTACAGCCAGCCAGCTCGCCGCATATGCGCTCGAGCGAATCCCCTTCGACCCGCTCGGCCGCTTCGAAAAGAGACGGCCCGCGCCCCATCAAGTGCAACTTGGGAACCGCGCGACTTTGTGCAGGCGGCGCAGGCTTTGCCGTGGCAACCTCGGCTGTTTCTTTTTCCTGTATTCCTGTGACTGTTTCATCCGTCGAGGCCCGCCGTGGCGCACGATCGCGATAGAACGCTCGTATGCCCAAATCTTCGTAGTAGCGCAGCCAGGATTGCAGTTTTTCTCTGTTGGAAGTAGAAAATCCCGAGTCCATTACGCCTCAGCGAGCTTCAGGAGAGCTGCCAACGCGGTGCGCGGAGCGCCGAAGCTCCACGACCTCGTCAAGAATGCGATGCGCCACTTGAATCTTAGTCAATTTCGGCAGCGATTGTTCGCGGCCATCGCTGCCGAAAATCGTAACGACGTTGGTGTCGCGGTCAAAGCCGGCTCCCGGAGCCGTCACATCGTTGGCCACGATCAGATCTGCCGCCTTCTCCTTCAGTTTGCGCCGGGCATGTTCGGTCACTTGCTCGGTTTCCGCTGCAAAGCCGATTAAAAGCCGGTCCCCTTTGCGCCGCGAAACGTCAGCCAAAATGTCAGCTGTAGGCTCGAATTCGATGTTCAAGCGCTCTGTGCCTCTTTTCAGCTTGTTCGCGCAGGGCCTGACGGGCCGATAATCGGCAACTGCGGCAGCCATCACAACCACCGTCGTGCGATCCAAATTAGCCAGAACAGCGCGATGCATCTGCTCGGTCGTGCGAACATCGACGCGCTCCACCCCCGCCGGGGCTTCCAAGGCTACTGGCCCGCTGATCAGAACCACGCGCGCCCCGCGCCTCGCTGCCGCTTCAGCCACGGCGTATCCCATCCGGCCGGAGGAGCGATTCGTCAGAAATCGGACCGGATCCAGATCCTCACAAGTGGGACCGGCGGTCACGAGCACCGTTTCCTTCTCCAAATCCCGCCGGATGCGGAGCGCTTCCAGAACTGCCTCTAGGATCGCCTCCAATCCAGCAAGTCGCCCGGCCCCGGTCATGCCGCAAGCCAAATATCCTTCCTCCGGAGCGATTACGCGCACGCCCCGATCACGCAAGATCTGCACATTCTCGCGGGTCGCGGCGTGTTCCCACATATTTACGTTCATGGCCGGAGCGACGACTACCGGCGCGGTAGTAGCCAGATATAAGGTGGTGAGGAAATCGTCCGCAACGCCACGCGCCAATTTTGCGATTATATCGGCCGTGGCCGGGGCGATGACCAGCGCGTCGATGCGTTGTGCGACGGCGATGTGTTCGATAGCGCTCTCGACGTTGGCGGGCGCCTCGGCTCCAAACAATTGCGTGATGACCTTCTGCCCAGTCAGGGCTGCAAACGTCAGCGGCGCGACGAACTCCTGTGCGCTGCGCGTCATCACGACTTGGATTTCGATTTGCTCTTGTTGCAGCCGCCGGACCAGTTCGGCCGCTTTATAAGCCGCTACTCCTCCCGTAACACCGAGCGCGATGCGCATCACTGGGCGGCCCTACTCTTTCCGCCGCTTGCCGTCCTTTTCCGCGCTGTCCAGGTCAGGTGTTCGATATTCGAGCTGTCCGGCGCTAAGTTCCTCCATGGCCACGCGGGTGGCTTTATGAGAGCGAGGGTTCGCCAGTAGCGGCACCGCGCCCGACATCAATTGGCGCGCGCGCTTCCCCGCAACCACCACGAACGCGAACTGGCTGTCCGGAGCCTGGTTGAGAACGGCCATGCGTCAGGAACCTCCAAAGGACTCGAGAATTTTGCGAAGCCGTTCGTCGTTGTCCCGCCGGCGGCAGCGGGAGGCCACAGCGATGGCTCGCAATTCATCGCTGGCCCGTTCCAGATCGTCGTTGACGACCACGAAATCGTATTCTGCCGAACTCGCGATCTCCTGCCGCGCGCCTTCCAGACGGCGAGCTATGGCCTCATCCGCATCCTGCCCCCGGGAACGCAGGCGGCGCTCAAGATCCTGTCTAGACGGCGGGACGATAAAAATTGCAATCGCCTCAGGCAATTTTTGCTTCACTTGCCGCGCGCCTTGCACGTCGATCTCCAGCACCAAGTCGAGCCCCGCACGACGCGCATCGTCCAATTGCTTCCGCGGCGTACCGTACCAATGTCGCCCAAACACCTGCGCGTATTCCAGAAATTCGCCCGAGTCGATCCTGCGCTTGAATTCCGCTTCGGTGATGAAATCATAACATTTTCCCGGGCTTTCCGTCAGGCGGCGCGGGCGCGTCGTGGATGAAACAGAAAACACCAGGCCCGGCAGTCCGTGCAGATTCTGCACGAGCGTGGACTTGCCCGAACCCGAGGGACCGGAAACGATCAGCACTCGCGGGGTTGAGCCGGCCATTTCTATTCTACGTTCTGCACCTGCTCGCGCAGCTTTTCGATATCCGCTTTGATCTGCAATCCAAGCTCCGTCATAGCCAGTCCTTCCTGGCCAAGTCCCGGGGTCTTTGACAGCATGGTATTCGCTTCGCGCTGCATTTCCTGCAGCAGAAAGTCCAGCTTTTTTCCGATCTCGCCGGCTTCTCCGGTCAATCTGTCGAATTGATCCACATGGCTGCGCAGCCGGGCTAATTCTTCCGATACATCAGCCCTTTCGGCGAGCACTGCCGCTTCTTGTGCCACGCGTACCGGATCGATGGGGAGCGTTCCCAGCAATTCTTGCAATCGTATGTTAAGGCGCTGGGCGTATACCGGCCGGCTTTGTTCAGAGAGAATCTCGAGCCGCGCTGTCTTATCGCCGATACTCTTTAGCAGAACCCTCATGTCTCGAGCCAGGGAGCGGCCTTCTTCCCGGCGCATTTCGTCCAGCTTGCGAAGGGCCTCCTCCAGGCAGGCAGAGACTTGCGTCCCGAGCTGCTCGTCATCGAATGTGGCCGGCAATGGTCCCAGTGATGTGGGCGGCGCGACGACTCCGGGAAGGCGCAACAAGGCCACCAGGTGCGGCTCCGGCGCGAGGTTGAATTCTTGCCGCAATTCTTCGATGGCGCGCAAATAGGCGGTCGCCAGTTTGCGATCAATCTGTAAGTTGGCTGACCGGGAACCTTCTATGTGTAAGGTCAGATCCACATGGCCGCGATGAACATGGTCGCGCACCATTTGTCGCATCTGCGGCTCCAACGCCTCGAATCCCTCCGGGATGTGCACACGTAGATCGAGAAAACGATGATTGACGCTGCGCAGGCTCACCCGCATGTTCCAGCCGTTCTGCTCGGAGCGAGCCTGCGCGTAACCCGTCATGGAACGCACCGTTTTGGCCGCGGACGTAGCGGTCATGATTCCAAAGGGCCCGCGGGGGAAGGCGTGGCGTCGCTATCCGTGAATTGCAGTTCATAAAGCCGGGCGTACGTCCCGTTGCGCGCGAGCAGCTCCTGGTGCGTCCCGATTTCAGCAATCAGTCCGTCATCCAAGACAATGATCTTATCCGCGCGGCGAATGGTCGACAGCCGATGGGCAATGACGAATACGGTGCGTTCCGTCATCAGGTTGGCCAGCGCCTTCTGGACCAGAAGCTCTGACTCAGAATCAAGTTCCGAAGTGGCCTCGTCGAGAATCAGGATCGGCGAGTCCTTGAGCAGCGCGCGGGCAATAGCGAGCCGTTGGCGCTGGCCCCCGCTCAGACGCTGCCCTCGTTCGCCCAAAACGGTCTGATATCCCTCCGGCATGGACTCGATGAAGTCGTGTGCCAGTGCAGCCCGAGCCGCCGCATATACACGCTCCTCCCTCATGCTGGGCTGACCGTAGCAAATGTTGTTCCATACCGTGTCGTTGAACAGGATCGTTTCCTGCGTCACGATGGCGATCTGTTCGCGCAGCGATCGTAACGTAGCGTCCCGCACATCCAGGTCGTCGATACGCAAAGATCCCCCCGTAACGTCATGAAAACGGGGCAGCAAGTTCACTAAGGTCGTCTTTCCGGCTCCGCTCGATCCCACGATCGCCACCACTTCGCCCGCGCGGGCCTTCCAAGAGATGCTTCGAAGGATCGGCACTGCCGGATCGTACGCAAAACTCACGTTATCGAATTCGACTTCGCGCGAGAATGGCGCAAGCACGCGGGCTCCGCGATGTTCCTCCACCTCCTCTTGCAGAGCCAGAAACCCGAAGACCTGCGTCGTCGCGCCGTGGGTCTGCTCAAACTGCTGGTACACGCCGCCCATCCCTTTCACAGGCTCGTAAGCCTTGAACAAGGCATAGACGAATGTGCCGAAGGTGCCGGTGGTCATCAGATCATGTTTGATCTGTTCGCGGGCGTAAAGCAAAACCAACGCGAACACCACCGCGCTCAGAACATCCATGAGCGGCCCGCTAATCACAAACGTGCGGATCCAGCGCATGTTTTCATGCAGCAGCCGCCGGGCTCGCTCGCGGAACCTGGTGATCTCGAAGCGCTCCATACCAAACGCCTTCACCACGCGATTTCCGCTCAGCGTCTCCTGCAAAATCTGGCTCAGCTCGCCGAGATGCGATTGGCTCGATTCCGTCGCTCTGCGAATCCGCTGGCCGAGTTTCCGCACCGGGAAAAGCACAACCGGCACTAAAACCGCCGAGGCCAGCGCCATCTGCCAGTCCACGACGAACATCACGATCAAAAGAAAGAAGAGCGTGAAAACATACCGAAAAGAAAGGGCCAGTGATTCCGAAAGCGTTAGGCGTGCTCGTTCGACATCGTTAATGACGGCGGAGATCAGCCGGCCTGTGGGTTGCTTCTGGAGAAAATCGATCGGTTGGCGTACCAGTTTTTCGTAAACTTCATTGCGCAGGTCGGTAATCGCCGCCTGCCCGGCGTACTGTACCTCGACGACCCCAAAGTACTCGGCAATCGCCTTGACCACGAAAATTACGACTAGAACGATAGAAAATATTGTCCAAACCCAGTGAATGCTGGCGGGCAGAAAGGAATTGAGATAGATAACATGGTTACCAGGGAGTCTTACCAGCGGCAGGTGAGGATCGTCGCTCGATGGATTCAAGATGCGGTCGACCATGGGCGTAATCATCAGGGCGATTAGGCCCTCTGCCATTCCCAACAGCGCGAGAGCCAAAACACCCAGGAACAAGCGCGCGCGGTACGGCCGCGCGTAGCGGAGCAACCGCCGCAGCTCGTGAATGTGCTGTTCCGCTCCCACTCCTCACTCGTTCCAATCCACGTGCCCGAAGGCCACGTTACGAAGCACAAAAAAGAATGTCAAGCCGTCCACTTGTCAAGATCGCGATGGACTACTTTGGTGGTATAGCCCCGCGCGGCCAAAGCACGACGCACCGCCTCGGCCAGCATCACGGAACGATGACGCCCGCCCGTACACCCGAACGCAATGGTTAAATAACTCTTGCCCTCGCGGATGTAATGGGGAATGAGATAAATCAGCAGGTGCTCGATGCGCCGCAGGAATTCACCGGTCTGGGGGAATGACCGGATATACCGCGCCACTTTCGGATTGCGTCCCGAAAATTTGCGCAGCCGCGGAATGAAGTGTGGATTGGGTAAGAATCGCACATCAAATACCAGGTCCGAATCCGCGGGCAGGCCATAGCGGTACCCGAAGCTCACCAGAGAAACCATCATCGGCCGCTTGCTCCGGCTTTGAAACCGATTCATGATGAACTGCCGCAGTTCATGGACATTGAACCGCGTCGTATCAATCACGACATCAGCCAGCTTTCGTATCGGCGCCATCAAACGGCGCTCGCGCGTCAAGACTTCACGTACGGGCCGGTCGTGACCCAAAGGATGCGGACGGCGCGTTTCGCTGAACCGCCGCAGCAACGCCTCATCGGAGGCTTCGATGAACACCAAACTCGCGGGCACCTCTCGGCTAATCTGCTTATACAGAGCCGGCAGACGCTCAATCTGATTGCCCTCGCGGGCGTCAACCAAGAGCGCGGCGCGCGGCACTTCGGAATTGCCATAAAAATTCAGTTCGCTGAACGTGGAGATCAGCTCTACAGGCAGGTTATCCACGCAGTAATAACCCAGGTCTTCGAAGGTCTTCAGAACGGTGCTTTTTCCGGAGCCGCTCAGCCCCGTCAGAATCACCAGTTGGCGGGCGTCCGACGCGGCGGTATGTTTCACGTTGACTGAGCCTAAGCCTTCACGCGGCGCTGATGGGTGCTGGGGATGCGCAGATCTTCACGGTACTTGGCCACCGTGCGGCGCGTCACCTGAATGCCGCCCTCCGCCAGTTTCTTGGCAATTTGATCATCGGTAAGCGGGTGAGCGCTATCTTCTTCGTCGATCATCTTTTTCACCAAGCGCTTCAGCGTCTGTAAAGACATCCCGGAGCCTTCGGGACCATTGACACTCTCACTGAAAAACGACCGCAATTCGAGCACACCTTGAGGCGTATGCGCATATTTGCTGGAGACGGCGCGGCTCACGGTGGAGGGATGCACGCCTACTTCTTCGGCCACCTCCTTGATCATCATGGGCTTGAGATGATCGGCTCCATATTCCAGGAACTCCTCCTGGCGCTGGATAATCGACTGGCAGACGCGCAGGATGGTGTGCTTGCGTTGCTCAATGCTCTTCATAAGCTGCAATGCGGCGGTGAAGCGCTCTTTGACGTAGTTGCGCACTTCGCGGTCGGCGGCGTCGCGGGCCAGCAGCTTTCGATAGACGTGGCTCAGCCGAAGCTGCGGCACATCATCTTCATTCATGAACACGTGCCACCCGTCGTCCATTTTGCGGAAGTACACGTCAGGTTCGACCAGACGCGCCTGCGTCTTGTTGTAGCGCAGTCCCGGACGCGGGTCGAGACCGCGAATCACTTCCATGGCGCGCTTGACCAGCTCAATGGGACGATTCAAGGCCCGCGCCACCTCCTTGAGCTGATTCCCCTGTAGCAGCTTCGCCAGCGGACTCTCCGGGCTTTGCTGTTCATCTTCAGTGGCCGCCATGGGCCGCTTAGGCATGCATTCGGACACAATCTGCTGAGCGAGGGTGTTCTGAGCATCGAGCGTGCGAAGCTGAATGAGCAAGCACTCTCGCAGGTTGCGGGCGCCCACGCCAAGCGGATCGAACTCCTGAACCGTAGCTAAGGCTTCCTCCACGTCTTCCACGGAATAGTTGCCGTTTTTGGCAATCTCCTCGAGGGATGCCGTGAGATAGCTATTTTCATCGAGATTTCCGATGATGACTTCGGCGATTTCACGCACGGTCTCATTACAAACCGTCACACTTAACTGCCAACTCAGGTGCTCGGTTAATCCTTGCGGCGAGGAGATGAATTTTTCAAACGACGGCTTCTCGATGACTTCGTGCTCGCCGTTTCCATTCCCACCGCCGCTGTCCAAATACTGATTGAAGAAGGAATTGAGATCGAATTCGTCAAAGGGATTTGCCGCTTCGGTCTCCGGGACCTTTTCTGTTTCCGCCTTGATAAAAGCCTCTTCGCTGTAATCCTCCTCGGCCGCCTGGCTCTCCTCCGTCATCTCTTCGAGCATCGGATTGGCAACCATTTCCTGAGTGATCATTTCGCGAAGCTCCAAGCGGTTCAGAGCCAGCACGCTCACCATCTGCACTAAGCCAGGCGTCAGAATCTGCTTCTGCGCGACTTTGAGGTGGAGTTTGGGTTGGAGCCAACTCATGGAAGTTAGTTCAGGCGGAAGTTATGGCCCAGATAGATGCGGCGCACTTCGGCATCCGTGCTCAGCTCGCTGGGCGTCCCGGCGCAGAGAATGCGGCCGCCGTGCAGAATATAGGCGCGATCGGCCACCGCCAGCGTCTCTGGAACGTTATGGTCGGTGAGCAGGATGCCGATCCGCGCTCGGCTTAAGTCCGTGATGATCTTTTGAATATCGACTACGGCCAGCGGGTCAATTCCCGAAAACGGTTCGTCCAGAAGGATGAAGGCCGGGTTCAGAACTAGCGAACGCGCGATTTCCAGCCGCCGCCGCTCTCCCCCTGAGAGTGTGTAGGCCCGATTGTCTCTTACCGTTTCCAGTCCCATTTGCGCCAGCAGTTCTTCTAGTCGATCGCGTTGCTGCTCCGCCTTCAAGGGAAGGGTCTCTAGAACGGCCAGCAGGTTTTCCTCGACGGTCAGTTGGCGAAAGGCCGAAGGCTCTTGGGGAAGGTAACTGATACCGCTCCGAGCTCGAAGATACATCGGAAGATCGGTGATATCTTCCCCGTCAAGAAGGACACGCCCCGAGTCCGGACGAGCCAAGCCAACGAGGATGTAAAACGTGGTAGTTTTTCCTGCACCATTCGGACCCAGCAGGCCAACCACCTCACCTTCGCCGACCTCCAGGTCCAGGGCGTCCACAACCTTCCGTCCCCGGTAAGACTTGCAAAGGTCGACGGCCTGGAGTTTGGACATATCCCATCATTTCTCGACCTGGTGCAGCGTTAGCGTTCGCAAACCTTCCGCCGATTCGACGTTAATGCTATCATCGCCAAAAAAGAAGGTCAATTGACGCCCTTGCGTTGCGTTTCCTGAAGCGTCATACACAGTTGGGGTCCCGCCCGAAAGTACGAACCTGCCGTCTTGGGCGGTATAGTCCGCGCGATTGGCCTTCCCGTGACGGCCCTGCTGTTCCACGTTGACGCTGCCAAATGCCGAAGCGCGAACCAGTTGCTGGCCTGTCGCGGCCCCATTTGCCGGCCCACCACCCGGTTTCCCGGTCGTGCTCGCATCTGGAGTTGCCGAATTTCCTGCCGGCGCAAAGAAAAAATCCATGGCATCCGCGGTCATGGAGCCTTCCTCGGAAGATGCGCGAACTTTCTCTTCCATGCGGCCGCGATTTTCATCGCTCTGGTAAATCAAACGATTGCCTTGGGCATGCCACAACTGGAGTTTGCTAGATAGCGTCCGGGGGCTTGGTTGGCCATGACCCGTCGCAGGGGCTTGCGGAAAAACTGCATGAACCTGACCGCTCGCCATAAGCGTATGGGTCTGGCGATTGAGTTCTATGGTCTCGCCTTCAACAATAGAATCTCCCTGCCAGAGCCTCGCGTTTCCTGAATAGACGGCGCGACCTGTTGCGCTATTGGCATCGAGCCGTTCTCCTGAGACCCGGCCGGGTCCGGGCGCAAAGTTGACCAACTGACTGCCGCCGCTCGAGTTTTCGACCGTGGCCACTCGTCCAAAGGCATGAAATTCGTTCGTGCTTTGATGGAAGACTGCGCTCCGTGCCGTCGTCCTGGAGCTCGCATCTGTGAGCACGACCGATCCTTCCAGCAACGTGGTGTCACTCGTGCGTTCAAAGTGCGCATGATCCGCTTGGGCGCTTTCATTGTCCTGATGCAGTCGCACGTCAGCCGTTTGGTCTACGATCGACCACCCCCCGCTGGGAGCAAACTGAGCAACCATTTGCCGCGAAGACGTGGTTTGCGGGGAGGCCTCTCCAATCTGCCGCTCGAACTGAACGCCTTCCGAGCCCCGTAATTCCCTCAAGTCATTTTGGCCGGTAAAATCCGCCTCCAAATGCTGGGCGGTCAGGCGCGTCCGCTCCTGGTCTGGTTTCCCGGAAAGGGTTCCAGAGTCCCACGACTCGACTGTACCTGCCGGCGTTTGCGCGTGCTTCACCCGCGCCTCGCCTCCCTTATTGGAGGGAGCGAAATCCAGGTGCAACATCGATGTTTCCAAATTTCGCACCACGCCAGCCCTGTTCGAATGCCCGATGACTTTTCCGGTGGCCACGAGCAGCCGCGGCTGATTGGAGACCGGATACAGTTCCGTTTCCAAGCGATCCGCTTCCAGTTGATCCTCGCCGTCTGGGTTTCGCGCAATCGCGTGTACCTGGCCTTCGGCGATGATCGCCTCGATTCGCGTGGGCGAAGCCAGCGCTGTAATCGTCTCCGCCTTTAGGGATGTATGCGAGGGGCCATCGCTCTGCAGTTCGGGCTGCTCTGTGGCGATCAGGCGGTGCGCATACATATGCTCGTCCAACTCCACCTCAAGTTTGCCGCAGACGAGGTCAAAATTCGCCTGATGTGCGTGGACGGGACCCAGCAGGTGAATCAGGCGCCGATCACGGTCAAAGGTCATGCTGCTTCCAGAGAGGTTCAACACCTGCTCTGCGGTTTGTGATATATGGCCGGCGGGATCCGCCCCATGCAAGGCCAGCTCTACGGCGCTGAGAAGCTGTATTTCGCCTTGTTGCGCCTCGTATCGGAAGCCCACTCCTTGGCCTTCGCCTTGCGAAAAGCGAAAGCTCGCGGGGCGGTCCGTCGTCGCCAGGCCGGTCTTATGGTCAAAAGATACGTGGCTGGTTGCCACCTGCACCAGCCGCGAGCCACTGGCCTGCTCGGCTGGTCCGGCCGGGGTGTGCTGGTCGGAGGAGCGGTCCAGATCGATCTGCACGTCCCCGGCGCAGCTAATGCTCTCCAACTCAGTCAAATAGTCGCACGTGCGCGTGTGCAGATTGTCAAAGCGTTCACCAGCGCCGCCGTAGGCAGTGATCCATACGTCCTCGAGGAGGCTGCGGCCGCCTTCCACGAATTCGGTGGCGCGCGAGGCACGCACGGTGAATTCCGTACGGTCGCCCACTACCTTCGAGAAGCTAAATCCCGCAGAGCGCTGCTCCACGCTGGACGGCACAGCCGCCGGCATCTTCTTGCGCGCCTGGCGTGATTGCCAGTCGCGTGCGCCGTAAACACAAGCTACGAGAACGACCAGCAGAACAGCGATACCTGCCGACCAGCGTGCATAACGCGCGGCTTCGGTAGTGCGCATCGAGTAGCGCCTCGCGATCTTAGAAGCTCAGTATAGGAAGAAGGTTTGCGCCGAACAACCTTCATTCAGCCATTTGTTTTCGATACGGCAGTTCGTCTTTCGAAACAACCGGAACCCGGGGAAACCCAGAGACCTGAGCCGGCAAGGATATGCGCGGGACGCCGCGCGACGCGATGGATCGGGCAAAAAATCGATTAGCGCAGCCGAACCCTCAACTAAACCCTCTAGTGCCGTTCCAACTTGTTTGAGCAAATCGTCTTTCGTCTTGATTACGGCGATCTCTCGGAAACGTTAGCACGCGCGTTTGGCCAATCTAGTTGGAACGGCACTAGACGAGGTCGCGTTTGGCATCGACTGCTATCATGCGCCAAGCGAAACCTGAACTTGCGGCAGAGAGACCCGCACAAATCAGCATGATTAACCGGAATCCGAATACAAAAGC
>DASPYR010000219.1:0-4118 GCA_035636675.1 Rugosimonospora sp.
ACTGACGTCTGGACGAACGCAACGGCGCAGGAATCCTCTGCCGTGCTGGCATGGCATCAAGCAAGACAAGGGGTGGCCGAAAGGCCGCCCTGTCATTTCGCCGCACGTGCGCACCAGGGCGGATGGTGCCATTCGGCAGGATGTTGAAGGACAATAATAGTTGGCGAGCCCGGCAGGCGCTCTCTCCCTCCGGGCTCTTGGTGATCGCTTAGTGCAAACCTGGGGGTATCCGGGAACGATCAGAACGCCGGAAGCACCGCGCAGCCCACCTATGGCTTCCCGGGGACCCCGCCGTCTGCTATTGTCCACGCCGTTCAAGAGTTCATCTGGGGAATGTCGGCTAATACGGTGTGCCAGTGCGCCCTCGCGCAACGAGCGGGCTATCGAAGAAATTGCGGCTTCCGGAAAATTGCCGGGACGTGGGAAAATCTGGAACGACGTTAGTTCTCTTTGGCCCACCGTGCCGAACATACGAACGTACGTGCCTCGGCGGTCTTGGTCTGCGAGACCTTCCTTCTGGGACTGGGATGTCCAAAGCTCCGATGGACGATCCAACGAGGTGAAGGTACTGCCGACAGCGGCATGGATGACAAGGAGCTCAAGGTTTTAACGAATTGGCGACGGCATGACGACGTGGTCATCACTATCCTAGCTAGCGCTAGAATGGAAAGGAGGAAGTTATGTCTCACACGTCGAGGCAAGGCGACTGGACGAAACCCGCGGCCATGGCGATCCCCAAAGGGGGCTTCTCCAAGGATGAAATTGAGCAAGGCAGATACGGCCCGATCTTTCCCAAGACTCCGGCTTGCTACGGCTTCTCCATCATCGCGAAGATCATCCCCGGACGGGAGCCGGTTTTCTATGAGTACGCCAAAAACATCGAGAAGGCCGTGGCTGGTCAGCCTGACATCCTCGCCGTGCTCAAGCTGCATTACCTCCGATGGAACCTTTTCGATATCAATGGGGAAACCTATTTCCAATACATGGGCATTTTCGACACCGACTTCGACAAATATACCGAGGATGCGGTTGCCATCTTTGCGGCATCCGGTCTCAACACCGTTTTCGAAAATCTGGAGGGCTTTCCAAATGATTGGAAAACGAACGCCCCGGCATTCATCAAGTTCGTCCGTGACCATCATCGCCCTAGCTTCCTTGAATATGGCGAATATCCGTTCGTGAGTGCGGACGAGATCAAGAAGGCCCTGCAGCTCAAGGCGGCCTTCTCAAACATGCTCGACCAGATGCAGTGATCGGCCGCAGGATGCGCTATGCTTGAAAATGAAGACATCCAGCACATCCTGCTGACTCGGACGCCCGCGCTTACGGGACGATACGAATTTCTTTCGTTTCGCAACGCCGCGGGCGGAAGGGCCTGGTTGTCGGCAATTCGTGAAAAGGCGCAGTCGGCCGCGGAAGTCATGGCTTCGGTCGAAAAAAACAAGCGCTGGGTGACGCTGGCCTTCACCTGCAACGGCCTGCGCGCACTTGGCGTCGATGAGGGTTCGTTGGCCACGTTCCCCGAAGAGTTCAAGCAAGGCATGGTTGCCCGCGCGGAGATGCTCGGCGACACTGGAGAGAATCATCCTGATAACTGGGTGGGAGGCCTCGCCAGGCCGGACCTTCACGCCATCGCCATCCTGTTCGCCCGCGATGCTGCCGAGCGTGGTCGCTGCCAGGTGGAGCACGACAGACTCGTTGCGCAGTGCCAAGGCGTGGAGGTGCTCTCCACGCTGGACCTAGAGGCGACGCCGCCGTTCGACTATGCACACGACCATTTCGGCTACCGCGACCGGCTCTCGCAGCCGGTCATCGAGGGCACTGGCGAAGTGCCGACGCCCGGCACCGGCGCGCCGCTCAAGCCGGGCGAATTCATCCTCGGGTACCCGGACGAAGACGGACCGCCCGCCAATCTGCCGCAACCCGAAATTCTTTCCCGAAACGGCAGCTACATGGCCTATCGCCGCCTGCACGAGCATGTGGGCAGGTTTCGCGATTTCCTGCGCGAGCACGGCAAGACACACGAAGAACAGGAGTTGATCGCAGCGAAGCTCATGGGCCGCTGGCGCAGCGGCGCACCGCTCACGCTGGCGCCCCAGAAAGACAATCCTGCATTAGGCGCCGACCTCCAACGGAACAACGACTTTAACTACAAGGAGATGGATCCGTATGGCTACGCGGTGCCGCTCGGCTCGCACATGCGCCGAATGAACCCCCGCGACACGGCGCCGAACATGAACCGCCGCCGCATGATCCGCCGCGGTGCCACTTACGGTCCGCATTTGCCGGAGGACGCGCCGCAGGACGGCGTAGAGCGCGGCATCGCAGCATTCATAATCTGCGCGAGCCTCATTCGACAGTTTGAGTTCGCGCAAAACGTTTGGGCGAATGACCGGAACTTTCACGAGCTCGGCAACGAACGCGACCCGATCATCGGCACTCAGGACGGCACGCTCGAATACAAAATCCCCAAGCGCCCAATTCGCAAAAAAATCACCGGCTTGCCGGCCTTCACCACCGTGAGAGGCGGCGCCTACTTCTTTCTCCCCGGCATCAACGCGCTTCGATACCTCGCAACATTGGGTGATGTCCGTTGAAAGGGAGCACGTCTCATTCATCGTTTGGGATAGCCAAAGATGATAGACATCCTCGTTATTGGCGCTGGCCCGGCGGGAGTACTCGCAGCGCTCCGTGCAGCAGACCTCGGCGCTCGCACTGTGCTAGTGACTCGTTCCGAGTTCGGCGGCATGGCAGCCAGCGACGGGCCAGTTCCAGTACGGACCTTAGCCCATGCGGCCCGACTGATCCGTGAAGCTCGACAGCTCGGTCAATACGGCATAGGCGTGAGCGAGCCGGTACTGGATTATTCCAGGCTGCTTGCCCGCGTACGCGAGGTCGTCAACGATGTGCGCGCTAATTCCTCCTTACGCCCGCAGATCGATTCTCTGGGGGTGACTGTCCATGAGCACGCGGGCGTTGCGCGTTTCACCGACGAACACTCCGTCCAAACCGAGTGCGGGCTGAGACTTCAGGCTGAAAAGATCATCATTTGCACTGGCGGCGTGAGCCGGAAGCTCTCAGTGCCCGGCTTCAAATTTACAAATACCCATAGCGACGCCTGGGGCTTGACCTCGATCCCGCCATCGCTGCTGGTGCTTGGCGCCGGAGCGACGGGGGTGCAGGTCGCCTCGATCTTCAACGCATTTGGTTCGCGCATCCAACTCTTCCAGACAGGCCCACGCATCCTGCCGACGGAGGATGCTGATGTGTCGGCAGTGGTTGCAGCGGCTTTCCGTAAAGCGGGCATCGCGGTTTACGAGAACATCGGTGCTGTCGAGTCTTTCGAAAAGACGCCGACAGGGGTACGAATGACGTTCTCGCGAGACGGCGTCCGGGCCAGCGCCGAGGCGGCATTGGCGGTTGTAGCGGTGGGTTGGGTCGCCGATACGGCTGGACTGAGCCTTGATCTAGCCGGTGTCGAGAGCAACTCTCGGGGATTCGTCAGGGTTGATAAGTATCTGCGGACCTCTGCGCCCCATATCTTTGCCGCTGGGGACATTACCGGTCGTCTGATGTTGGTCCCCCAAGCGCTACGGGACGGGTTCGTTGCGGCTACCAACGCCGTGCAAGGCTCAACGATGACGATCGGGGACCCGGTGAGTCCGATCGGCAGTTTCACGGACCCCGAGTACGCTCAGGTTGGTCTCACGGAAGCGAAGGCCCGTGAAACACACGATGTTGAGACGGTCGTTTTACACTTCGATTCGACTACGCGCACGATCATTGATGGGCACGAGATCGGTTTTTGCAAACTAATCGTCGATCGCAAAACCAAGATGATGTTGGGCTGCCATGTAGTCGGCGAGCGGGCAGTGGAGATCACCCAAGTGGCGGCGATAGCCATCGCCCGTGGCATGCGAGTCGATGAGCTGGCTCATATTCCACTCTCGTTTCCAACCTACGCGGGGATACTGGCTCGCGTTGCGGCAAGCGCGGCCCGCAAACTTAATCTGAAGGGGAATTGGCAAGCCAATCAAGCAGAGAGCAGTTGGCAGCAATTCTAAGCGTCTGGAAAGAGTAAGGGAAACGGCCATGAATACACAGGCACACGCGCGCAC
>DASPYR010000220.1:0-4537 GCA_035636675.1 Rugosimonospora sp.
AGACCGGCGCTGAAGTGCCCGTATAAACAGCTGCGCCGTCGCCAGTTGGTCCTTGTAGGGTGAATTCTTCAGGAGATCGATCGCCTTTTGGTGTGCCGCCTGCTCCTGTTCCGGCGTGCGCGCGAACCCGAAGTGGCGGAAAGTTTCCTTGTCGTCGAACAACAGCCGATCAAAGAAGGCGTACTGCGCGTCGATGCGGTGACCGAGTATGACGTGTTCGAGCTCGGTCGCGAGAATGGCTGCCAGACTGGCTTCGTCCGGGAGCACGTCCAGCAGGCCGCGGCTCAGAACGATCGTGTGGCCTATAGTGAACGATTCGAGCGTCGAGGTCATTAGCACCCGGCAGCGGATCTCTGGCTGGATGTCCAGGTCGTTGGTGACTTCGAGGTTGTTGACCACCGTCTCCAGCACCTTGTCAACTTCGCCCGGGGGGGCCAGCAATCCAAGCCGCTCCATGCGCTCGGTCACGTTCTCTTCAGCATGGCGGTCCCAGCTGCGCTGTACCTGGACTGGCGAAAGGTCATGCGAACCGGTGGTCCGATCGTCTACCAGCGCGGACGACTCCACGAAAACTTTACTGAACTCCTGCTCTTTATGGGCCTGGCCGAGGTTATAGCCCCACAGGCGCGTTTGTGCCTTGAACGTGAGCTTCTCGGTGATGGCATTGTGCAAGTCGCCTTGCTCGCTATAGATGAAGGCTGGCAGCCACTCATTCTTCCCGGCGTTGACGCGCCAGCTGTCAAAATGGAAGTAATGGTTCGCCTTTGCCGAGCCCATAAAAGCGCCGTTGAATCGCACAATGTGATAATCGTGGTCCTCCGCCCAGAGGCGGCCCACAAAACGTCCTTTGCCGGCCTTTTCCTGAGGGGTCACGTCGAAAACCAGGCAGCGCACTTCACCCAGGAATTCGCGCCGCACGTAATCGAATTTATAGTGCTGGCGGTCGAATCCGTTCGTGTCGATATAGATCATTTGCAAGAATTCCCGCAGGCCACCGGACGAAACATCGAGGAAAGGTTCCAGTTTCACGGCTTTCCCCAACTCGGCGTGGCCTAGAAAATATTTGTCCCCGCCGGGCACTGTACCGAGGTCCTTATCGGGACGCAGATATTGGATGTATGCTTCTACAAGGGGTGAGTACTGCCGCAGGGACTCCATTTCCGCCTGCTCTTGTAATAGGATCTTGTCGACAACTTGGTTCAGGGTCATTGTCGGGGGCTGCTGCGCCGCCAGCCGCAGCGCTCCCAAGGCCAACACCACGAAAAGTGCTTTTGCGGTACGCATGATGCCTCCAAAAGTCTGCGCCGCCCGATGTTGGGGAACGACTCCGGCCGGAGCTTCAACGACAGCACGGTTTAATTCGAGCGAGCTGACGTAGAAATCCTCTGTGCGTGCACACGCTTATACACCTGACGCCCTTACGGGTGAACCAAATTCTTTTTCGTCCCTCGGTCTCCCGGCGCCAATCGCGTGGATAGATCCCGAGAAGCGGGATTATCTACGACAAAAGGCTGCTGCTAAGCAGAATTCAGGGGCTACTGCGGCTTGCTCTTGTCGACGTTGACCTCACCAACGCCACCGGAGATCGGGCAGTAAGGCTTGCGAGCAAGTGCCTACTGCGCCATGGGTGGCGTATAATCTGCGCGGCGCTCTACACACAGCGGCTGGTAGCGTCGTGGTGAAAGCTGCTATTCAAGCTGCCATTCAAGTTTCTGTTGGGGGGCGTCGGACCGATCCTCATCGCGTGGCCACTTCGGGCGGAGATTGGGAGGCATACCGTGAAAACCAGGTCTGCGGTTATTTTTCTTTTCGCTTTTGGTTTCTGGAGCATTTCACTTCCGCTGTTTGCACACCACGGAAACGCGGCGTATGACTATGAGAAAACAGTCACGATAAAGGGGGAAGTGACGGCATGGGTTTTTGCCAATCCGCATAGCTTGATGAAGCTCGATGTGACGGACGACAAGGGGAACGTGCAGCATTGGGTACTAGAAGGGAACTCGGCATCCCTCTCCGACGCAGGTTGGCACAAGACTACAATGAAGCCCGGAGACGTGGTCATCGTTGACGTGATGCCCCCCAAAAACGGCGCCCTAATCGGCCGAGTCCGGCGAATTCTGAGGCCTGACGGCACAGTGTTAGCTGACGCGCACTTGCCTTCTACCTTGAACGATGTGGCACCGCCCCCCAAGAAAGCAGAGAAGCCGCCGGCCGATTCGAACTCGGATGGATCTCGATAAACGCGTGTAGATTGGGAGGGCGCCGGAAGCTGGAATTTCAACGCGGAGCCGAGGGATTCCAAAAATGCGAAATCGGTTGGCGGTTTTTACGATTGCGGTAATTGCGGCATTGATGTCCTCGTCCATTCTATGTGCAGCACAGACAGCTACGCCTGGTCAAGCGGCGGGTGAGACGGACGCCGATAAATGGAAGAGTGAAAAATGGAACACACCATCGCCGCCCGCGGGTTACTTCGACAAATTGAAGTCAGCACCCGCTCCAAAGCGTGACCTGTCCGGGATTTGGGATGCAGGAGGCGTACAGATAGGAGTCCAGCCAAACGGCGCGTTCGAGTACCCCGATGATCCAGAGCATCTTGGGCATGACGTGCCTTACACAGCCCTGGGGAAGGAAGCGCGCCTGAAGAATAAGCCGGGAACGGGAGTGTCCGGGCAATTCCCTGTAGCGGAGGTGAATGATCCGGTGGACTATTGTGACCCGGCGGGAATGCCGCGGAACGATCTTTTCGAACTCAGGGTGATCGAAATTCTTCAGAAGGCCGGCCAAGTAGTCATCCTGAACCAACATAATGCTACGTGGCGCATTATCTGGACGGACGGGCGGGACCTGCCCAAGGATCCCGCAGCAAGGTGGTTTGGATATGCGGTTGGCAGGTGGGTGGATGATTACACGTTCGTAGCCAACTACATAGGAATGGATCCGAGAACGTGGCTGGATAATGTGGGCCGTCCGCACAGCGACGCTCTGCGGATGGAAGAGCGATGGCACCGGGTGAACTCTGACACCCTGGAACTGACGGTGACGATTAACGACCCGAAGTTTTATACGCAACCCTGGAAGGGCTTGGACAGATTCGTTCTCCACCGGCTGCCCGACGGTTACGATATCAGTGAGTTTATCTGCTCGGCGACGGAAACGGCGGAATATAACAGGCTCGTCGGCAAACCCGTCGCCCCCGCAGCCGACAGCACAAACAAATAACGAGCGACAATTGGAAATGGCGCGGGCTGCGAGCACGACGGCTAAGGACGGAAGCCGGGAATCTTTACGCGAATTCGCCACAAATTTCTGGCGCTGACGATGTAAAGGGTCTTGCTGTCCGGGTCGCCGAATGCGAGGTTGGCAAAGCGGATTCCTTCCGGAGCCGGAATCTTGCCCAGTTGTTTGCCATCCGGCGACACGATCCATACGCCGCCAGTCGCCGCCGTGTAGACGTTGCCCTTGCGGTCCACTCTCACCCCATCGGGCCCGCCGAGTCCTTTTTCTCCGGCCAAATCGACTAATACACGAGGGCTGTTTTTGACCGTGTCATCTGCTTGAACTTCGTAGGCAAAAATTTGCCTTTTGCTCGGGGCGTTCGTCACATAGAGCGTTTTTTGATCCGGCGAAAGGGCGATTCCGTTGGGCGGAGCCCCTCCAGGGTCCCTGTCGAGGAGTTGCACTTTGCCGTCTTTCACGAAGTAGAAGCCGTGGAAGGATAATTCTTTCAGTGGACTATTTTCGCCGCCCTCCAGACATCCCGCCGGGCCATCGGTAAAGTAAACTGCCCCGTCGGATTTGGCGACAATGTCATTGACGCAGCCCAGGTGCTTTCCCTCGTAACGATCGGCTAAAATCGTCCGCGAGCCGTCCTTCTCCAGCCGTTCGACGGCGCGGTCGCCAGTGGCATCGATCAATACGCGATGCTGCCGGTCCAAGGTGAGTCCGTTCGATCCATTGAGGCGTTTCCCGTTCGCATCCGTCTTGCCGATGCGCGACGCATCCTTGTAACCGGAGTGTTCCTGAAATACCGAAAGCGTTCCAGCCGGCGGGCAGGGAGCGCCATAGCACGTGGGCATCCATTTGTAGATGCGGTTTCCGGGGACATCGCTGAACAGGAGATATCCGCCCTTTGCCTCCGAGAAAAAGACCGGGCCTTCGCCGCCTTCGAAGCCCTCCGCCTTGAGCATTTCAAGTTTGGCATCGGGAGCGAGGATGGCGTCGAGTGCCGGATCGAATTTGAAGAACTTGGTTCCCGCCGGCGCTTGGGGGTTGGCCGTATTCGCGGCTGCGTTGGGGGCCTGTGCCCGCGACAAGTTCCCCGTCATCGCGAGCGTCAGGACGAATGCCAGGCACAGCCTGGAAAACGGGCGTTTGCTCATGCTTATCTCCGGCCGGATGTACAAACGGGGATGTCCGTCTCGAATTAAATTCGGGCTATTGGCGGCTCGCTCTGGTCGTTGTTGACTTCGCCGATACCGAAGGCACCGGCTTTCCCGCTTGCCAGACGGCGGATACTTTTTCGGTATTGCGAATA
>DASPYR010000221.1:0-8228 GCA_035636675.1 Rugosimonospora sp.
CCGCAGATTTCCGGGCCGAACTTGACGACGATCGGCGCGCTCACGCCTCACGTCCTGCCATAGACAGGAATGGCTGCGCCATGAATGATGCGCGCCTGCTGGGAGCACAAAAAAAGGATTACCTCGGCAATCTCTTCCGGCTTGGGCCAGCTCGCAAAATCCGCCGCAGGCATGGCCTGTCGATTTGCCGGCGTGTCGAAGATGCTGGGTACTACGGAATTGACGCAGATCGGATGCGATTTAACTTCCGCCGCCAGCGAGTCGAATAGCGCCAGCGCGCCGGCCTTTGACGCGGCATACAGAGCCGCTCCGGGAGACTGGCCGTAACCTGCCCGCGATGCCACGTTGACGATCCAGCCGCGGCTCTGCCGAATCATGACGGGGATCACGGCACGCGCAAGCACAAATCCAGCTTTCAGGTTTAAGGACATCATCTGCTCGTAGCTCGAGAGATCCTCTTCCCAGATTCGCTTACCGCCGTGATAGCCGCCGATGGTATTCACGAGAATGTCGAGCACGCCCCCGTTTGCGAGGACGCCCTCGAGCATCCGCGCGACGCCCGCAGCATCGGTGGCGTCAACCAGCACGCCTGTCACACCGTCGCTTTTGCCTTTCGATTCGGAAATGAATGCGTCAAATTCTGGCTGGCGCCGGTAGGTCACAATTACGCGGGCGCCCTCACGTGCGAAAGCTGTCGAGACTGCGCGCCCCAATGCGCCGGTGCCCCCAGCGATCAGTGCGACTTTATTCTCAAAGCGAAGCTCCCGCGTCATGGCTCAGTTACCATCCCGTCCCCTGTTTTGTCTTAGCTTGTGTGCGCCCCGCTCTGCTCCAGGAGCTTGGCCACCAATGCGGTCCATCCCGTCTGGTGCGCGGCGCCCAACCCGGCGCCGGTCTCGCCGTGAAAATATTCAAAAAAGCATACCAAATCTCGCCAGTGAGGATCGCACTGAAGTTTCTCGATCGAGCCACACACCGGGCGGCGTCCGCTCTTGTCGCGCAAAAAGATGCTGCTCAGGGACCTGGAAAGCTCCGCCGCAATTTGCCAGAGCGTCAGCTTGCGCCCCGAGCCCGTTGGGAATTCCACTTGCAATTCATCGCCAAAATAGTAATGAAATCTTTGCAGGGACTCGATGATCAGGAAATTCACCGGGAACCACACCGGACCCCTCCAATTGGAGTTCCCGCCAAATGTGCCGGTGCGAGACTCTGCCGGCTCGTAACCGATCCGGTATTCGTTTCCCATCATGCGCAGAGTGTACGGATGATCGAGATGAAAGCGCGAAAGCGAGCGGATACCATGCGGCGAGAGAAACTCCTTCTCGTCCAGCATGTATCGTAGCACACGCAGCAAGCGTTCGCGGCTCACCAGAGAGAGCAATCGGCGGGGGCCATTGGGCGATGTCTGGCTCATGTCAATGTGACGAGCGGCCGCCGGAACGTTTTCAAGCAACCACTGCACGCGTTCGCGAAAGTGGGGCAGGTTCACCAGCATTTCGGGCTCGAGCGTCTCCACGGCGAAGAGCGGAGCCAGCCCGACCATGGAACGCACCTTCAGGAAACTCTGTGAGCCGTCCGGCAAATGCAGGGCGTCATAATAGAAACCATCCTCCTCATCCCATAGCGCAATGCCTTCGCCGCCGAGGTCATTCATGGCCTGAGCTATGTAAACGAAATGCTCGAAGAATTTACTGGCCACACTTCCGTAGACCCGATCCTCTCGCGAAAGCTCCAGGGCCATGGCCAGCATGTTCAGGCAATACATTCCCATCCAGCTCGTGCCGTCTGCTTGCTCCAAATGACCGCCCGTAGGCAAGGGCGCCGAACGATCAAAGACGCCCACGTTATCGAGTCCTAAAAATCCGCCCTCAAATACGTTCAGGCCTTCCGGATCCTTGCGATTAACCCACCACGTGAAGTTGATCAGGAGCTTTTGAAAAACGCGCTCCAGGAAGCTGCGATCGGCGCGGCCACGGATGCGTTTTTCGATCTTGTATACACGCCATGCCGCCCAGGCATGCACGGGCGGGTTGACGTCATCAAAGGCCCATTCATAGGCCGGCAATTGTCCGTTCGGATGCATATACCATTCGCGTAACAAAAGAATGAGCTGCTCCTTGGCGAAATCCGGATCGATTACGCCTAGCGCCACGCCATGAAATGCCGTGTCCCAGGAAGCAAACCACGGATACTCCCACTTGTCAGGCATGGAGAGCACATCTGCACAATGCAGGTGCTTCCATTTATGATTGCGTCCCTTCTTGCGCGCCTCCGGAGGAGGCGGAAAGGCCGGATCGCCTTGCAGCCAAACCTGCACGTCATAGTGGTAAGACTGCTGCGACCACAGCAGCCCGGCGAAAGCTTGCCGTTGTACTTGGCGGGCATCTTCACTCATCCTGCCGGATGCATATCGGGCGTAGAACTCATCGGCCTCCGCGATGCGCGCGCTGAACACGTCATCAAATGCCCGGCCGAAGAGCGGTTCAACAGAGCTAGTTGCGGCGGTGGGATTTTGGTCCGTGAAGCGCAACCGCACCGTTGCGGTGCTGCCGGCAGGCATATCCAAGCGATAAAGAGCCGCGGCCTTGGTACCTGTTTGGGCTGGGTTGACCGCGCCATCGTTCCCCTTGATGAGATATTCGTGAAACGCGTCTTTCAGATATGGGGCTCGGTTCTCGATTCCGAACAGGCGCTTGAAGTTCGTCTCGTTGTCCGTGAACAACAATGTTGGTTTTTCGTCTGCGAAGAGCCAACGCTGCCCGTAAGAGAGCGTCTCCAGGCCAATAGATTCGCAGCCGCGCCGCTCACGTAGCCGCGAAAGCCTGGGGCGCTGCGTCTCATCGCGCCAGGACCATGTATTTCGGAACCACATGGTCGCAAGCAGATCGAGCGGCGCGGATTCGCTTCCGCGATTCCAAGCCGTGATGCGAATCAGGACGTCTTCGGCAGAGGCCTTGGCATATTCCACGAAGATATCGAAATAGCGATCGCCGTCAAAGACACCCGTATCCAGCAGCTCGAATTCGGGATCAGCTTTTGTGCGGCGGCCGTTCTCGGCGACCAGCCTCGCGTATGGAAATTCGGATTGAGGATACTTGTAGAGTATCTTCAGGTAGGAGTGGGTGGGAGCGGCGTCGAGGTAAAAATAGCATTCCTTTACGTCTTCGCCGTGATTGCCTTCCTTGCCGGTCAGACCAAACAGCCGTTCCTTGAGTATGGGATCGCGCTGGTTCCAGAATGCCGGCGCAAAGCAGATGCGCTGGTGGCTGTCGCAGATTCCGCCGATGCCGTCCTCGCCCCAGCGATAGGCGCGGGAGCGCGCATGATCATGGGGGAAATATTCCCAGGCTGTGCTGTTGGCGCTGTAATCCTCCCGAACCGTGCCCCACTGGCGCTCGCTTAGATAGGGACCCCAGCGCTTCCATTGCACTTTGCCTTGCCGCAGGTCCTCGAGCCTTTGATCTTCGCGAGTCATTTATGGTTTTGCGCTGATTTCGCGGGGAGAGCGATCTTTGGAGGTTCTTGCGGTGGGCATGGTTGGCCGGGCTAGATTCTACCGCTACCGAGCAAGATTCATCGCCAATCTGGCAATTGGCGGAGACCAAGCATGGCTTCCGCCGCCCATCGGCCTAGATAAACCGAAAGCGCCACGCCTTGCCCAGCATATGCGCCCAGTACAATCACGCGTTTACTCCGCGGGTGGCGCGTAAACACGGGACTCCAGTCCTCGGCGATCAAGATCGGCCCGCCCCACCAGTTTGTGAATCCCGCCGATCTCAGAACCGGGTCCAGCCCGCGTACGCGTCGCTCGAGTCGAGCGATGAGTTCAGCCGCCCGGCCCGTATCGATATCGATGTCGTCGAGTTCGCGCCAGTTCTCTACGTCAATCAGGCCGCCACCAAAAAGGACTCCGCCATTCGGCAGCATTCGCCCCCAAAGATATGGAAGATCAACCGTATAGAACGGCTTTCCCGAAGCTAACCCAAGCACTTCGAGTTGCGCCGGCTTCAGAGGTTCCGTTGCCACTGCCAGCGTAAACTTCGGCTCGGCACGTCCGGCGAGTCCGCTCAGTTCGAGCGACTGCGCATTCGTGGCGATCAGCACATTTTCCGCGCGGATCTCCTTGGGACCCAACTTAAGGCATAACCGATTTTCAAAAGCGATCTCGTCGATTCGCGTATCTTCGTAAATATGCACGCCCAGGCGATTGGCTGCGCGACCCAGTTCGCTGACCAGCTTCCCTGGGTCAACCGTTCCTCCGGGAACCTCAGCGACAACGCGCAGCACGCCTGAGTCAGACCAGGAGATCGGCGAATCCTTGCTCCCACCCTCTCGGCCAATCTCCCAGGCGCCTCGAAGGTCAAGATCACAACCCACTCCCAGTTCGCTAACCGTCTGGCCAAAGCCGCCCAAAACATCGCCCAGCCCGGGAAGGTCGCCCGCGGAGCTTTCTGCCAGAACCATACCACCGGTACTGCCGCTGGCGCCGGCACCGATATGCTCCGCCTCGAAGACGGCGATGTGCTTCTCCGGAGCCAAGCGACGCAGCCAGGCCGCAGCCGCCAGACCAGTGAATCCGCCGCCCACTACGGCGAAATCGACCTGCTCGGGAAGTAAACGCGGCAACGGATGGAAATCGATTGTCCACGGAGGTTTTCCCCAGTGTTTCTGGAAAGCCGTGGATCTTTGCGGCGCGTCAGCCAACGTCGAGCCTCTATGAATCTGAGTGAGCCAAATGTAGCAGAAATAGAACTGTAGCCTTTTTAGATGCAGGAAGGGTATCGCAAGTAAATTGGGAGGCCTGGACTACGCGCAAAAAACCGACGAAAGCACCGGCAGTTGTGAGCCCGTCTAACGCGGCGCACCGAAGAATTGACACCGAAGTTTCCGCCTTGTTAGGGTGTGGCACTCGTGGAGGCGGTTAGCTCAACAAAACCGAGCGCCCGCAATAGCTCGAGCCAATCAGAGCGGGCTGGAGACCATACGTGATTCGCCGCTATGGCCTAGCTTTGTTATTCGTGGCGGCTGCTTTTGTTTCCACTCTCCTGTTGCAGCGCTTCTTCTCTTATCCACTCCTGTTTCTGTTCTTTGCAGCCGTAATGGCCAGCGCGTGGTTCGGCGGAACGGCCGCGGGATTTTTAGCCGTTCTGATTTCAACGCTTCTGGCGGATTATTTCTTTCTGCCCCCCTACCATACGTTCACGATCGAGCCGGCGGACATCGCGTATTTTGGCGCCTTCATCGTTTGTGCCCTGGCCGCCAGCTGGGTGAGTTCTTCCAAGAGAAAGACGGAAGAGGCCCTTCGCCAGGCTCGTGACGAGCTGGAACTCCGCGTGGCCGAACGAACCTCCGAACTCCGGAAAACAATCGCTGAGCTTCAGGAGAAGGAACGCCAACGGCTGCTATTGGAGAGCGAGAAGTCTGCGCTTTCAGATCAGCTGGAAAGCCGAAAACTCATCGAGCGAGCCAAAGGCATCTTGCAACGCGACTTGAAGATCAGCGAGGAGGATGCCTACCGAACCTTGCAACGGGAAAGCCAGCAAAGGCGCAGGTCCATGAAAGAGATCGCGGAATCGATCATTTTGAATGACGACCTCAAACGCGGTCCTCCATAACTGTTTTCATCCGCGCCCGTTGAATGGGACCGCTCTCCCACTCTCCAGTTTGACGTTGACTCTTATCCGCAAAATCTGCAAACTGCCCGCTAGACCGACCCTTAGTCGGGGTCGCTCTGCTTCCCTCTTTCGACGCCGAAACGAGGGCCCGCTGTGTCGATTGTCTTTTTGGCTGAGCATCTCGGACACGATGCTGTGTCCAAATTAATTACACACTAGGCTCGACGAAGAGCCCGTTAGGTTAGGCACGGATTGCGCCCACTTGAGTGGTGTTGTCCGCTGGTTCGGGCGGCAAGTCGCGGCCAATGCCGAACTCTCCGTGACCCTCCGTGGGTCATTCAGGGAGTCTTTCCGTAAAATGTCCACGCTGAGCACGACTCTGGCGAACTTCATCAGAACTCAGGCAATGCCTCCTTTTCTGGTGCTGCGGGATGTCGCCAGCCAAGTCGCCAACCTCATTCCGGAAACCTGGGATAGATTCTGTTTCCGCCGCTTTTGGGGAGAGGGAATGCTCTCGACCGACGCCTATTTCGTGATGGACAGCTACGAAAATGTCCGGCTCAGAAATAACTTCAGGAATGCGGAAACGTCTGGCACCTCGGAAAAGGCGGAAGCATTCATCGGAACCGAAATCATCCGTGGCAGTTTCTGTCCGCAGGCTGCCGCAATGCTCACGGCGCTATTCCTGCGGCACTCCGGCAAAGTGCTTCGTATCGCGACGGATACAGAACCGAGCCTCAAGAGGGATGCCATTTTGATCTGTTATGGCACTCCCGACATGAACTTCAAAACCTTTGACATCGAAGCCTGGTCGGGAAGCAGCTTGTGCCAATTCTTATTCACGCCAAACGGCCAGCGCGCATTTAGGCTGGCGGGACAACTTCATTCTATGGAGAACCGCGGCGGCGTGATCTATGACAAAGCGATAGTCCTGAGGCTCACCAATCGTCAGGATTCGGGTCGCCCTCACGTCGTTTGTGCCGGGCTCACGGAGTGGGGCAGTCTGGCCGCTGTCCACTATCTAACCAAGACCTGGAAGGACCTCCGTAAGCGTTTTGACGGCTTCGGGCA
Organism: Rugosimonospora sp.; assembly: GCA_035636675.1. Taxonomy (GTDB): domain Bacteria; phylum Acidobacteriota; class Terriglobia; order Acidiferrales; family UBA7541; genus Palsa-189. Next base: position 6,687 of record DASPYR010000221.1, read on the forward strand.
GCGAAGGGACTTTTGTGTGCTGCTCGAACTCGAGTGCGGACAATTTGAAAACGTCAGAGAACTTGCTTCTGTTGTTTGGTGGGAGCCCGGATCGGCGCCCAAATCAATCTTGGTGTCTAGCCATGTTTGACCTCTGTTCGACGCGCCTGATTAGAACGCGCGACATAACTGTTTTCTTTCCTGCAGCCCTATGACACCCGATCCCCTCCTGACAAAAACTCCCAGTACCGTGCGGCCTGTTGCCAGGGTGCTCGTGGCCACCACGGCCATGCTCAGCTTTATCTCCTTTTGGCGGGCGGCCGCAATCGTGCTCAATGACATGGGCTCGTCGGCCTTTTATGCCGGGGCTATCGCTGAGCAAGCGTTCGGCAAGACAGCGCCCTGGTTCATTCTGGCTATCATGCTTTTCGCCTATGCGGTTCGCGCCCTGTACATGGAGAGCTGCAGCATGTTCGTGCGTGGCGGCGTGTACCGCGTGGTTAAGGAGGCCATGGGCAGCAGGCTTGCGAAAATCTCCGTCTCCGCGCTGATGTTCGACTACATTTTGACGGGACCGATCAGCGGCGTGTCCGCCGGCCAGTACCTTACCGGATTTTTGAACGACCTCTTCCGCTACGCCCATTTGAACATTGCTCTGCCGGGAAATCTGACTGCCGCGCTTTTTGCCATCGCCGTGACGCTCTATTTCTGGTGGGAGAACGTCAAAGGCATCCCCGAATCGAGCGGAAAAGCGCTGCGCATTATGTACGTGACGACGGTCATGGTCGTCCTGATGCTCGCCTGGTGCGGCTATACGCTTTGGATGCGAGGCGCCCATCTTCCGCCGTGGCCCGAGCCGTCCAATATGCATTTCTCCGATCAAGCGCTCGGCTGGCTGCGCCACACAAATTGGGCGTATACCATCGGCCTGGTGGGTATTTTTATCGGATTGGGACACTCGGTGCTGGCCATGAGCGGCGAGGAGACTCTGGCTCAGGTCTATCGGGAGCTGGAGCATCCTAAAATTCCGAACCTGAAAAAAGTCGGATTCATCATTTTCGCGTACAGCCTGGTGTTTACCGCCGGCGTGTCGTTTTTTGCCGTGATGATCATTCCGGATTCGACTCGCCATCAATATTTCGGAAATCTGATCGGCGGATTGGCCATGAATTTCGCGGGACCGTACAGCCTCCGCTTAGTCTTCCAGGCGTTTGTCGTGCTTGTGGGCGTGCTGATGCTGGCTGGGGCGGTGAACACGGCCATCGTCGGATCCAATGGCGTGCTCAACCGCGTTTCCGAAGACGGCATTCTTCCGCAGTGGTTCCGGCAGCCGCATCGGCGCTTTGGCACCTCGTATCGCGTCATCAACCTTGTCGTCGGTTTGCAGATTGCCACGATCATCCTGAGCCGCGGAAATGTCTTCCTTCTTGGCGAGGCTTATGCCTTCGGTGTCATGTGGAGCTTCGCGATGAATAGTGCAGCCGTGCTGGCCCTTCGGTACAAGCAGCCCGGCTTCCGCGAATTCCGGGTCCCTTTGAATTTCAAACTCGGGGATACGGAAAT
>DASPYR010000222.1:0-10219 GCA_035636675.1 Rugosimonospora sp.
GTAGATGGTGACGCCCGGGCGCAATTGCAACAGGTTTTCAAAGTTGCGCCCGTTCAAAGGCAGACTATCGATGATCTGGCTCTGCAAAGTTCCGCCGAGTTCCGCGTTGGTGGTTTCCACCATAGGCAGCGCTTCGGTGACCGTAACCCTTTCGGTCTGCTCACCGGGCTGCAGGACGAAATCGACGCGCAGGTCCTGATTCACTTCGAGCGTGATGCCAGAGCGCTCAGCAGTCTTAAAGCCTTGAAATACCGCTCGGACGGTATACGTGCCGGGGAGAAGATTGGGCGCGTTGTATTCACCGGCGTTGTCGGTTGTTAACGTGCGCGTCAGATTTCTTTGCGTATCGATGATGGTCACGGTGGCGCCGGACACTGCGCCGCCGGTCTGGTCGTTGATGCCGCCGAGAATACGGCCGGCGCTGCCTTGCGAAAAGGCCGAAACGCAAACGAACAAGGTTGCAACTGTCAGCAGCAGGATCTGAAGCGCACTCCTGATGCTACGGACTGGTGACTTCACTTCTGTAGAATGCATCTTCCACCCCCTGATTCACTCTGGCGAGCGGGTACCCTCTTGGGACACACGCTGTGTTTCCTGAGATCCATGCGGGAAAATCCCGACAAGAATTGCTGCCCCACCGTGTGGCACGGCGATTAAGGAGGACTCCATCCCCGATGGTGGAAAAACTACTTGATGCCCAATTGTGAGTCAAGTAGTTTCTGGGATCGACGTGATCGTATCTACACTGCAAGCTTCTGATTTTGCCAACTTTGCAAAAGGCATCACTACGAACGACGCGTCGACTTTCGGGCGCATCCAAGTAGGGACATTCGCACGCATCAAAGCTATCAAGCGCGAACTGCTCAGCCTCCGCCCAATTTAGCCACATTCGGGTAAGCGGTACGTTGCCATTTCGGCGGGGTCTTATTTGCTAGCTATCTTCCTGGTTGACGCCGATGAAATCAGTTCTTTGTTCTTGCCATTCTTGTTTCGGGGCGGGATATTCGCATCCGCCCAGTTCAGGATGACGTCCGCGACTTCGAGGTTATTTGTACCCAGCATCATCATGTGAGTTGTGCCCTTAAATACCGGGTTCCCAAGCTCCCCGAGCTTGATGTAGTCGGCCTTAGCGGTTCCCTGACCGGCGGCGCGCCGGGCGTTAAGCGCGTCCACGGTGTTTTGGCACACCTCACTCGTTGGCGTGTAGTCCCCTTTCAAGGCGAGGTAGGGAATGTTGTCGAAGTCCTCCGCTTTCAGCCCGCTGTTCGAAAGAGAGCAGGAGCCCTCAATTGTGATCAGGCCCTTCAGCATGTCCAGATGGCCTCTCTCTTTCAGAATGCGCACCATGTGATGTCCCATGAGTCCAGACTGAGAATGAGTCGCTACGATCGCGCCGCCGAGCTTTTCCACTAACAGCGCCAGATCTCGAGGCGTCCAGGTATTCGCGGGCGAGATAGCTGTCGGATCACAAGCAGCACAGGTAGAGCCCGGCAACGTGACCTCGGCGTTGGGAACTAACTGCTTGTAATACTCGAGGGCAAAGTAATCGTCGGGACCCTTAGGCGCCCCACCTATGGCTCCTGTGCGCGAGACCACGTTTTGATCCACGGTGCTGATCGGGTAAGCGGGGAAGTAATGTTCGGAATGCTGCGCATCACCCGGATCTCCATGGCGCACAAGGGTTCCATCGAGAATGGTCGACCCTGGCGGTAGGAGCTGGCCGAACCAATTGGTCCAGGCTGTGTTATCACTGATCCTGCCGAATGCCGGCATCAGCGCCGTGCCGCGCTGAATGTCTCCATTCTTCAGCATGACTGCGGCCTCATGAATGACGGATTCATCGAATCCCGAGCGTCCGCGGCCCGCCTGATCGACCAGATACGTCGAGAGGCCCTTGCGCACGAAGTACGGATACCAGCCCTCGCGTCCATCGGGCGTTGACTCCAAACAGACGGCCGTATGAGAGGAGCCGTGGACCATGATGACAGGCGGCGCGTTGCGCTTCTTGTTCACCGGTATCTCAAATTGGACGTACATCTGCCCGATGATGATCTGATTCGGGCTGGGCTTTTGATCCGCGGCGGGAACTATGGCGTAGTTCGTGACCTTGGGTACGCCACCGACGAAGAAACTTCCCTGATCCTCGATAACGAGGGGTTTGGTCAGGAATTTCTTCATCTTTTGTGCTTCCTGCGCGGCGAGATTCCCCGCCAATGGCAGCAGCAGAATTGAAGCGAGCAGGCCGAAGGCTATTTTCCGGGTGACGCGATTCTCGTGTTCCATAGGACCTCCCTTTAAACGGATTCCTGGCTAGGAGCGCGGCTTGTACTCTTTGCTGAACCCGGTCCGCCCGTTCGTCACGCTAAAGCCCCCATCCTCCCGTGCAGAAATCTTGAGGTTATGCGCCGGGTCAGTGGCGGTGTGTTCCTCCAGCAAGTTTGCGATGAATTCTTCCGGCGCGTTCAGATCCTTCCCGCCCTGATCCGTGGTTTCGCCGAAATCCTTTCTCGCTGGGCGCGCCACGCCATAGTGTAGCTGCCAGATGTCTTCGATCCCGGGTGAATTCTCGAGGGTCAAAAAAGCCTCGCTGGATTCGCCTTTCCTGGCGCCGTTGTCGAAGATGGCGATCCTTGGTTTGAGCGCATGCACGAACGTCGGCGATCCGGCTGCGATCCCGTGGCGGTCTGTAAAATACAGATCGAAGGTGCCCACCAGATTGTTGGGACAAGCCAAATCGTGTTCCTTGGTCCACGTCAAATCGCCGAGCTCGATGGCGCGGAAACGGCCGAAGCGGACGACAATGCCGGTCGAGCGACCATCCTCTGCCGCGGCCGCATTTTCCACTATCGGCTTGAAGTCACTGCACAGCGGATTCGGGGCGCCTCCTCCTGGGAGCGGACTAGTGATGGCCCGGCCGCCGGCAGTTACAACCCGCACATCCAGACCCTTGATTGGAATCTTGTCACCGGGTTTGACGGGCGTGTAGTGTCCCTTATCGCGGACCGCCGCGTAGGCGTTATACCGGGCCACCGAGTTTTCGCTCGTCTCGATCATCGGCGGCCCATGGTCAATGAAGTTGCGAATCGGCAACTTGGTGGACAGGTCGGGTACGCTCCCAAAATGATCGCCATGCCAGTGGCTGATAACCAAATAATTAATCTGCTTGACACCCGCTTCCTTGGCAGCGGCGGCAATCTGGTCGGCATCGCGCGGTCCCGGATTACCGGCATCGAACAAGAGCGATTCACCAGATGGTGAGACGAATAGAACAGAATTTCCGCCTTCGACGTCGATCGAGTAAATCTCTAGAGATCGCTGGTGCTGCGCGCCAAGGGTCGCAACAGCAGCCACGAATGAGGCGCCAACAAGCAGAACCGAGATAACCCGCATAAATCCCTCCGAGTGATGGTTGTACGCTATTCAGCTATTTGGAGGACGGTGCGGCAACCGTAACGGGATTGCCAATTAGCTTGTTATAAGCCGCGGTCTCCGACGGAGAACAAAAAAACTCCTCCATATCGAAATTATCGGGCAAACGGTGGAGCACAAATTTGTTCAGCCCCATCCACGGTTCCGTATACATCTTCGGGTCGTTGATCGTCACTGTGAGCTCCAAGGTGTCATAGTCCACCCGATGGAACCGTTCCTCCACCCGCAGATCACTGCTGTGCGGCCGGCCAGCATTATCCAGCCAGGTCCTCTCGTCCATCCCCACGGTGTCAACCACAAACGTGTAATCGTCCACCCACTTACCAACCGAGTACCCGTTCCACCGCGGTTCGGGATCCTTGGGAAGTTCTCGCCCATCCGTCCAGATAACGCGCCAGTTGTCGTAGAATTGATTCAAGAAAAGCATCTGGTTCTTCGTTTGAGCGAGTTCGATTACCCTGAATTCATACAGCTCCATGCGCGGGAAACCCTGCGGATCACAAAAATCCACCGGGTCATTTACTTCCCCCGGAGGGGCTGCCCTGACTCCCACTCCCGGTTTATTGGCCATGAGCGCTGCCTCCCCTATAGGGGTGTAAGGTAAAGGGTGGAAAATATTTTTCTCGTCCGTTTGGCCTCCCGTATCTTGAGGGTCATTTGGCCTCATTGCTGCGTGTTCGTACGCGCCCTTTGCCTCGATTCCCCCCTCCGCGGTTCCATCCCAAAGTCCCGACAGGTCACGGCGTGGAGCTGGGGCTGCTTTCTTCTTCTTGGCGTACTCAGCTTTCACCGGTGGACTATTATTCCATTTCCTTTGCTTCAGCTGTTCTGCGACCCCAGGAGCCTGCCCCTGCTGATCGGCCTCTGTTTGAGCGCTCAGAATGGGTACCAGGATCAATACGGCAAGCAGTGCAATCGCTGGGACTATGAACTGTTTTGGCATTTCTGGAACCTTCATTCTTTCGATTCAGCTTCCGAATACTCGCGTCGCGAAAACCACTGGCCGCTAATCCGATCCTTAAGGCAGACACATTCACTCGAGCGACTCTCACGGTTTGGCTGCCGGCTGGGCATTGCTGGCAACACCCGAAGGGAACGGCTGGCCGTTAAGCACGACACTATTCGGTCCGCTGAAGCGACCGATTCCAGGCGCGCCGTTCTTGGGTCGCATCATGGTAACGACGACCTCATCCCCGGGCTTGAATGAGTTCTTGGCCCAGCCCTGCCTCGTCATGTCCGGTGGATTGCTGGCTTCCACAATCCAATGCTGCACCTCACCATTCTCGTCTTTCGAATCGAACTTCAACCAGCAGTGGGGATTGGCCCAAATCCATTCCGTCACGGTTCCCTTCACGGTGGTTTTGGTTCCGGTTGCGTACGCCGCGTTTCCGTGGTGTGCGAACAGCGGAGCGGAAACGACCAAGACGCCCGCAGCCACGAGGAACATGGTCGTAAGCTTACTCCTCATAGGATCCCTCCGAATTTCTGCCCGGACGGCGCTCGGTCTTACACAGCCTTACACAGCCTTCCACAGCCTTCCGATGCAGGAATGGTTGTGAAGTCTAAAGCGCTTGAATCTTATTCGCAAGGGCACACCGGTAACTGTCAAGCTGCTGCATGGATAGACTGTCTCAAACGTCGGCGCTGGGCCCGGGATCCCTCGGCAATACATACGGAAAGGCTGATTGGGCCGTGTGGCCGTCGAGGTATGATACTTGCGAGGAGCGTAGTTATTTGACGATATGGATCAGGTCTTGAGCACCGTTCTCGATACACCAGTATTCCATTAGGTCAGTGTTCAGCAGCAACGGTGAGTGCCCATAAATCGTGAAGGGCCTAGTATAGGCGCCGGGATCGTCGATAGTAACCTCGAACTCCAGGTGCGCGGAATCGGGACGCCGATAACGCTCGATCACATGTAGCTGCTCGGTATGCGGGTGGCCGGTACCATCGAACCAAGTCTTGTCGTTGAATCCCACCGTGTCTACGACCAGCGTGTCTCCGTCCCAATGGCCCCTAGAGTCGCCGTAATAGGAGGGCTCCAGATCCTCCTTGGGATGGCCGCTCCCGTCCATAAAGATCTGCCGGTAGCTGTGCACGTTGCCCTCGAGCAAGAAAACGATCAGCTTGGGGGTCTGGACGATCTTATATGGAAAGGGATCCTCGCGTGGCACGCCATCCGGCAGACAATTGGGTTTCGGATCGGTGCGCTTAGCTTCGGGCGTCGAACGATCCTGGGTGAGCTTGAGAGCCCAAGGCTGCAAAGGGAGCTCCTCGCCCGGCTTGAGGTTGACGGCAATGTTACCCATGTTAAGTCCCGGCCCCCAGACCGCGGACAGGTCTGGCTTCCCATCGGCAGTGCGCGGCGTCGGTCCCGACGACTTCGCCTCAAAGTGTTTTAGGCTTACTGCAGGCACGCCTCCACCTGCCGGATTAACCCCCTGCGGTTCATGCTTCTCCTGATTGTCCTGGCCGACCGCTCGGGTCGAGGAGAAGGTCAAAAGGACCGCGACTGAAAGCGCAGTCACGATCCAGCGCGCAAGATCCTTTCTCATTGCTCAGAGTCCTTCTCTGACAATCCGGCCACCATCTTCCGGCCGTCGGCCAGTGTAACCGTTCTGGCATTGGCCATTTTGGCGCCGTCTTTGGCAGGAGCACCAAATACGCTGACCTCATCGCCGACCTTGATAATATCTCGGGTCCAGCCCAGCCGGCGAAGCGCGTTGGGGCTAGCGAGTTCCATATTCCAATTAATTACGTTCCCGTTCTCGTCCTTTACGTCGACATAGAAGTGGGCGTGAGGATTGGTCCACTCGACTTTGGTCACCACACCGTGCAGCGTCGTCGATTTGCTGGGGTCGTACTGCAATCCGAAAGCATGATGCGCGAGCACCGGGACCGCCGCGAGCAGCACGACAACCAAACTGATACCGGCAACCGAGAAGCCCAACTTCATTCTCATGACAAGCCTCCAGCTTTAGATGGGCGAGAACACTAGGACCCTTGGGGAGAGAATCTGTCCTTTCGCTAGTAAGTCGTGCCGAAAGTTTTTCCACGCGCGTTTGCCGAGCTTGTCGAGCGATTTAGCCGCGGGGCAATCGCGGCACACGCACAACATCGCCGCGCGATCTCGTTCTCCAGCCGCGTTCGATTATAAACGCTGAGTAATGGCCGGCCTCGCTTTGAGAGCGTTCAGAACGCGCTCCGGGGTGAACGGGATTTCGCGCAGGCGAACTCCGGTCGCATCGAAGATGGCGTTGGCGATCACCGCAGGAATTACAACGATCGGCGTCTCCGCGGCACCTGTGGCTGGCAGTTCCGGCCGGTTGATCAGATGGATCTGTACGTCCGGAACATCCTGGAACCGGAGCACGGGATAGCTGACCCAATCAACGCTCTTCACGCCCGTCGCATCGAAGTTCACTTCCTCAAGCAGCGTGCGGCTGACCCCCTGCATGATGTTTCCTTCGATCTGATTTCTCACGCCATCCGGATTGATAATCAGGCCGCAGTCGTAAGCCATGGTGATTCGGGTGACTCTAATTTTTCCGCTCGAGGTATCCACCTCGACTTCGGCCACAACCGCCGGGATACTGCCACCTCGCTGGTCGACCGCTACGCCTCTTCCCTTGAGGATTCTTTCGCTGGATACTCGCGCAGGCGAGGGCCGTTCTGTCCATCCAGACTGCTCCGCCACGGTGCGTAAAGCTTCGCTGATGCGCTTGTCGTTCTTCAGGTAAGCCAGGCGCAACTGCACCGGATCCATGCGCAGCTCCGCGGCGATCTCGTCTATGAAGGACTCAGTGGCGAAGACGCGCGGCGGCTCTCCCGGAGAACGTAGCGAAGCGGTCCTCAAAGGCATGGGCTCCGCGAACATCCACGGAATGGTCTTCGATTCGATCTTCATGTTCTCGAAGTCGTAGATGTCGCCAGCCCCGCCCGCACCATTGGGGTTTCCAGAGTTAGTCGGCTCAATGCCAATCTGCCTCTCGGCGAGCTGAGGTGTGCCTTGGGACTCGGTCCACGGGAAGCTTAGGTCCAGATAATCCCAGGCCGTCACTTTGCCCTGAGCGTCGATCGCGGCGCGAACCACCGTCAGCTGCTGGGGTCCTTTCGGATCCCACACCTGCTCGTCCGCCCGCATCCACTGCACCCGCACCGGTTTCCCCACTGCCCGGGACATCAGCACGGCATCTTCGGCCGCATCGTCGGCGGTCAGGCGGCCGTAGCAGCCTGAGGCCTCCACGTAACGCACTTCCACATTTTTCTTGGCCACGTTCATCATTGTGGATATCCGATCCCGCGTGGTAAAGGGGCCCTGCGCGCCAGTCCAGATCGTCGCCTTATTGCCCTGAACATCTGCTATGGCGCAGGAAGGGAGCATCATGCCGTGGTTTTGGAACGGCCAATGATAGGTTGCTTGCAGCGTTTTGGAGGCCCCCGAAAAGGCCAAATCCACGTTTCCTTTTTTTGCCGCCGTCAGTTCCCTCACCGGCTTCGTGTCTGTCAGATAAGTATCCACCGCTTCTCGGTTGGCCGGCATCTGAGTTTGCGGCTGAGACCAAGTCACCTTTAAGGCTTTGGCCGCCTGGATCGCCGCCCATTCGGTTTCCGCTACCACTCCAACGAAGCTTCCTTCCTGAACAACCTTCACGACTCCCGGAATATGTGCGATTGAGCTCTGATCGACCCTCAATGGCTTGGCCACTGCCGTATGTGGTCGAACCGGACGGCCATGCAACATGCCAGGAACTCGAAAATCCGGCGTGTACGTGTATTCGCCGGTGAATTTTGGCGGCAAATCCACCCGACGGACAGAGGTGCCGACAATCTTGTAATCCTTATAACTCTTGGCTTTGACTTCCGGCGCCACGACCATAGCAGTCTGGTAACCCGCAGCGGTGATCTTCACATTGAAATGCTTGCCGCCGATGAGCTCACCATAGGAAACGTTTTTCTCCGGACTACCCGAGACACTTACAACGCCATCAGCAACCGTCAACTGTTCAACTGGGGCGCCAAAGCGAATCGACGCGAGCTTGAGTAGCTCAGCTCGAGCTGCCGCCGCTGCCTGTCGCAACTGCGGCCCTCCTCTCGGAATGGTGTTGCTTCCAACGGTACGGCCCTGGTCAACCGTTTTCGCCGTGTCTCCCATGGCCATGGTGACACGAGCGAAGGGCACGTCCAACTCCTCTGCCACGATCTGCGCCAAAGCTGTTCTCGTGCCCGTGCCAATGTCGACCTTGCCGGTAAACATGGTGATGCCTCCGTCTTGCATCACCGCCAGCCAGGAATCGAGTTCCCGCGGATCGAGATAGTCCCCGGGCCCGGGTAAGAATGTGCCTAGATCCACGCGTTCGACTGCGTACGGGCGCGGCTCCGGTGTTTCCTGCGCCTGAGCCAAGGCGCGGCTTAGCGGTCCGTACAAGCTGAAGCTCACAACCAGCGCGCCACTGCCCTTGAGAAGCTGTCTGCGGGAGATGGATTTCGTATCGATGTTCATCTGTGATCTGCTCCCCTTAAGCCTTCACTCGCGTACTTCCCGCCGCCCGTCTTATCGCGCGAATCACCCGCAGGTGAGTGCCGCAGCGGCACAGAATCGGATCTAGCGCCTTCTTGATATCGTCCTCGCTGGGATTTGGATTCTTGTCCAGCAGAACCTTGGCGTTTATGATCATGCCGTTCATGCAATATCCGCATTGCGCCGCCTGTTCCTCAATAAATGCCGCTTGCAGCGCGTGGGGCTTTGCTACCGTGCCCAGTCCTTCCAACGTCGTGATCTCATGATTCTTTGCCGCGCTGACGGGGGTCACACAAGAGCGGATGGCGTTTCCATTCATGATGACGCTACAGGCTCCACACTGCGCCAGCCCGCAGCCAAATCTGGGTCCGTGCAGCTCCAAATCATTGCGCAAAACATAAAGAAGCGGTGTTTCCGGATCGACCTCAACCATTCGTGACTTGCCATTTACCTTCAAAGTGATCCGCGCCATCACAAACCTCCAATCCTTCGCCTGACGGTCACGTCTCTATTGTCTACAGGGACAGTACTAAATGCGCATGGTTCAGTTTGTCCAAATCTCTAGGGGTCCCCACGGTTCTCATTGAAACGATCCTTGGCCACATATTACTACACCTTACTGACAACTGATCATCACCACTGAAGAACCGAAAAACCAAAAGAACGCGCCCTACTGGAGCCACCGAAATTGAAGCCCTGTTTCAGCCTTGGGCTTTTGTACGCGATCCTTGACTTCCGCGCCCGTGAGGATTCCTTTTTCCGCCAAAACTTGCTCCCAATGCACCGGGGATTAGTGCGTCGGGTGTGGCTAATCTCTAATTACTTGTTTGGTGAACCGCAGCGTGAAGGGAACTTGTGGCATGAAGTTTAGGCTTGTTACGGTGTTCGCAGACGGAAAGGGTGCCTGACACCGGAATTCCCGCTTTAACGTAACGCCTGAGCGCTAACAGGGGAGCCAACACATGACTGTGAAGCCCATGAGAGGCCTTTTTTGTCTCGCGATTCTAGTCTCTTCAGCCCTTCTCGTGGGCTGCGGCTCGTCAAGTTGCGACACGAGACTCACTCCCGGTGCTGCCGGCGCCTGCGCGGCCTCGAGTTCCAGTTCCGGTTCTGGCTCCGGAACCGGCACCGGAACCGGCACTGGAACCGGTACTGGTTCCAACCCCGGCCCTTTCACGATAGGGGGCACGGTGACAGGTCTGACGGGAACCGGGCTTGTGCTCGAGGATAATGGCGCCGACGACCTCACCATCTCGGCGAGCGGCCCGT
>DASPYR010000223.1:0-6231 GCA_035636675.1 Rugosimonospora sp.
GCTCATTTGTTTTAGCTTAGGAACGGTCATGCTTCCCATCAGAGAAGACGCGGAAATTCAGGTAGCCGAGCCCTTCCGGCCCTACGAGCGCTTGGTCAAGATCAAGCTGCTCAAGAAGACCGTCGAGGTCCCGGAAAAAAATTCGCTCTTGCGGTGCTTTCAGTTTTTGAGTCCGGAGACCATCCCCTACGGCAGGTTCTGCTGGAATCAGGATTGCCAATACTGCCGGGTCGTGGCCAAGCTCCCCGATGACGACAAGCCGCGGGAGATGCTCAGTTGCAAGTTCATGGTCATGGCCGGAATGGAAATCACGGAGATCAGCCCGGAACTGAAGCTTTGCCTCCGCCCGGTTTTACAGAAGTCTTCTCAAGCTACGGCCCAGCCCCCCAGCCCTCAGCCCTAAGACGTAGCCATCGCGAGAACCAGCCTCCGACCAGAAGCGAGTGCCCGAAAGCGAGGTGGAGGAATCCGCCGGACTTCGGGGACCGCAGCTGAAGCCACCACGACAAACCGCATGGCTCCGCGGTTCAGATCACACTCTTGCCGTCGCCGAGCGCTGACTCTGCATCTGCTTCATCATTTGCCGCATGGCCGCGATATGACCGGGAGTGCGGCTCTCGCTCCACGATGCGAAGCGCTCCGCGGCTTTTTCCAGGTGCGCGAGGAACAGCGGATTTGCGAACCGCTCGCGAATCGGTGCAATGATCGGCTTGACGCGCTCCCAGACCCCAAAAAATTCGCCGCTGGTCTCAAAGAAGAGGTCTTCGTGAAGGAGCCCGTAGTTGAGCAGCGCGCAAGCGTGTTCCCAATAACTGAGCACCATCATGGCCAGCGCGCCATTTTCCGTGCCGGGCGCCGCGAGGCGCATGAAGTCCTCGAGGTTCTCCACGAAGTAGTTCTTGGCGAACCAGTCGCGTGCCTGGCGCAGCCGAGCCTCGCGCCTTAGATCGTATACCTGCAGGTGAAGCTGTGCTTGTTCGTGCGTGGGTCTCGTTGCCATGTTTCTTTCTCTCCTCTTCTCCCTAATTGTCAGCGGAATTCGAACGACCTACTCTACCCCGTCCCTTACCCCTGAGCCAACGCATATAACGGGACTGCCCGGTCGGCCTCCCATAGCGCCGCCCGAAAGGTCCAAAGCAGCGTCGATGGGCATGATTCTACACCCGGCCGGCGCCTGACCCAGACCTATACCTGCTTGCCCTTCGGCAACAGCCAATCTTGTGGTAATATCAGCGCTTAAAGAGGAACCTGGAGGCCGGGTGAAAGCCAAGACGAAATTCGGAATTGGCATCGGCATCATTTTGATTTCGCTATCGGCCCTCGCTTGGATGGGCGCCAAGCAGAGCCAGACCTACTATCACACCATTGCCGAACTCTCTTCTCTCAACGCATCGGCCGCGCATCAGCGCATCCGCGTGGGCGGCGATGTGGCTGCGGGATCGATCCAGCACTTGCCGGGCCGCGTGGATTTCGTCCTCAAGGAAGAGGGCAAGACGCTGCCGGTCAGCTACGTCGGGTCCGATCCGCTGCCGGACACCTTTAAGGATGGCGCGCAATGCTTGATCGAGGGGCATGCCATGCCCGATGGACGCTTCGTCGCCGAACAATTGCAGGCCAAGTGCGCCTCGAAATACGAGGCCGCTCCCGGCGGCACCGAGTCGTCGCCGCCTGCTTCCAGCGCGGACCGCAAGAGCTAACTTATTGACCCGGCGAATGCTCATCCGGTAGGTAGACTTCGCCGGAAGAGTTAGGGGGAAGTCGTTGGACCTGTTTGGATCTTTTGCCCTGCTTCTGGCATTCCTGTGCGGACTCTACGCCTTTGGCGGCGGCATCGCCGCCATCGTCACGCGCCGTCCGCTGCTGATCAAGAGCGCGCGCCACGCCGGCATGGCCGTTTGCGTGCTCATCTGGCTGGGCTTCGGCAGCCTCGCTTACCTCTTCCAGACCGACAACTTCTCCATGGCCTACGTCGTGGAGCACAGCAACCGCACGCTCCCGGCATTTTTCAAATTCGCGGCCATCTGGGCGGGACAGGAAGGCTCGCTGCTTTTCTGGAGCTTCCTGCTTTCGATTTACGTTTTCTCCGTTTTGTTCGCCTACCGCGGCAAGCATCCCGAGTTGATGCCCTACGTCGGCGTGGTCGTGGCCGGCGTGCAGCTTTTTTTCCTCACGTTTAACAATTTCCTGGCCAGCCCGTTTCAGATTCTGGGCTCCGCCGCGCCCAGCGGTGCCATGCAGTGGATCATGCGCGGCGATGGCAACGGCCTGAACCCGCTGCTGCAATATCCGGAGATGGTCATCCATCCGCCGATCCTTTATTCCGGCTATACCGGCTTCACGATTCCGTTCGCTTTCGCGCTCGCCGCGCTGCTCGGCCGTTATCCCGGCGAGAAATGGATTCACCTCACGCGCCGCTGGACCATGATCGCCTGGGGCTTCCAGGGCGTGGGCATTCTGCTGGGCGCGCATTGGGCTTATGCGGTGCTCGGCTGGGGCGGCTACTGGATGTGGGATCCGGTGGAAAACGCGTCGCTCATGCCCTGGCTGACCGGCACGGCCTTTTTGCATTCGGTGATGATGCAGGAAAAGCGCGGCATGATGCGCGTGTGGAACGTGTGGCTGGTCTTCACCACGTTTTTGCTCACGATTTTCGGGACCTTCCTGACGCGCAGCGGCGTGGTCAATTCCGTGCACGCCTTCGCGCAATCGAAGATCGGCCCGTGGTTCCTCGGCTTCATTGGCTTGGTGTTGCTGGTGTGTTTCGTTTCGTTCTGGCGCAATCGCGATTATCTGCGCAGCGACAACACACTCGATTCGCTCGTGTCGCGCGAATCGAGCTTCCTCTTCAACAACCTGATCCTGCTCGTCGCCTGCGTCGCGGTGATCTCCGGAACTTTGTTCCCGGTGCTCTCGGAATGGGTGCGCGGCACGAAGATCAGCGTCGGCGTGCCGTTCTTTAACATGATCAATCTGCCCATCGGCCTGTTCTTGCTTTTCCTCACCGGTGTAGGACCGCTGCTGGCCTGGCGCAAGACTTCCATGGCCAGCCTGCGCAAAAACTTCGGCGGGCCCCTGGCGATCGGCATCGCCGCCGGCGTGGTGGGCATGGCGCTCGGCCTGCGCAATTTTTACGTCACGACATGCTTGATCCTGTCTGTCTTCGTCACGCTGACGATTCTCTTGGAGTTCTATCGCGGCGCGCGCGTGATCGCCTCGCGCGGCAATACCAACCTGCTTTCCGGCGTCGCCCAGCTCACCATGCGCAATACGCGCCGCTATGGCGGCTATGTGGTGCACTTCGGCATCGTGCTGATCTTTATAGGCATCTCCGGCGCGGCCTTCAATCAGGATAAACAGGCGGAAATGCCGCCCGGCGCGCAGATGCAGATCGGTCCGTATCGGCTCACGCACCAAACCTTCGATAGCACGCAACTCGGGAACTACACTTCCGAGCGCGCCACCATCGCCGTGGACC
Organism: Rugosimonospora sp.; assembly: GCA_035636675.1. GTDB lineage: Bacteria > Acidobacteriota > Terriglobia > Acidiferrales > UBA7541 > Palsa-189. The sequence goes on from DASPYR010000223.1 coordinate 3,476, forward strand.
GCGGCGGCAAGCAGATCATCATGCTGTATCCCGAGAAGCGCTTTTATCCCTCGAACCAGGAATCGGGAACCATGGTGGCCATCTACTCCACGCTGAAGCAAGATCTCTACGTCGTCTATGCCGGCCACAGCCCGGATACGCAGCAGCCCGTCATTCACGCTTACCTGAATCCGCTGGTCAAATGGATTTGGCTGGGCGGCGCCATCGTCGTGCTCGGCACTTTGCTGGCCCTGGTGCCCAACCGCCAGCCCATGCTGGCGCTGCGTACCGCCGTGGAGCCTTCTCGCGCCGCACCGGCGCTCTCGCCCTCGCCCGCGCCGATCCAGCATTACGACGGCCATGATTAGCTCACGCTTGCGTCTGCCCGTAAGCCGAATAGGTTTAAACGTAGCGCCGCGGCCTTCAGCGCGGCACAGGCCCTCCGGCATTTCGGGAATGAGGAATCGGAGAATCTGCTTTTCTCTTTTCGCCCTGATCCTTGCCGCGGCTCTCGCCGCCGCGCCGCTCTTCGCCCAAGCTCCCGTGCAAGCCACGGACCGCGCTCGCCAAATCGGCAAGCAGCTCATGTGCACCTGCGGCTGCGGCGATACCGCCGGCTCCTGCAGCCATCCCGGCGCGGCATTCTCCGGCCCCTGCGAAATCGCCAAGGCCAAACTCAAGGAAGTTGACGAGCGCATCTCGCGCGGCCAATCAGACAGCGCCATCCTGCAAGCCTTCGTGCAGGAATATGGCGAGGTGGCGCTCGCCGCGCCGCCCGCCCGCGGCCTCAATTTGTTCGCCTACAGTTTCCCGGCCATCGCGTTTGCCATTGGCCTGGCTTTGGTCATAATGGTTATTCGCCAGTGGCGTCACCGGCCTCGCGTCGCGCCGGCTTCCGGGCCGCCCGTCTCCGCCGAAATGCTGGAACACGCGCGCCGCCAGATCGAGCGCGAAGTGCAAGATGATTGAAGGCTGATAGTGCCAGTGTGTGTGACGCTTGGAGTCCCGAAGGGACGAAACAATTTAGCCCAGTGCGGGAGCACTGGGTGCTGGTGTAAAAGAAACCTGAGCCCCGTTAGGGGCGACACAATTTGATCAGCTATTTTGATCAGTTATATAGATCTGGCCGATGATTGAAAGTTGGGTTCCCCCCGCAATCATGCATTCTGCAGCCGCCATAAGTATCGACACGCTCGCCGTGGTCGCTTGTGTCGCGCTCACTGCCGCCACGCTGATTTTCGTCTTCATGATCCAGCCGGATCCCGCCGACTCCGCTCCGCACCGCTCGCATCTCGATCAGCTCATGGAGCGCCGCGACATCATTTACGATAATTTGCGCGATCTGAAGTTTGAGTACCGCACCGGCAAATTCGCCGAGGAAGATTACGAGCAGATGAAGCAAACCCTCGAAGCCGAGGCCGCCCTCGTGCTCGCCGACATCGAGCGCGTCACCGAAAGCCCCGGAATGCTGCCGCGTTCCGACGCGGCCGTGCGCGGCCGCGCCATCCCCGCCGGCCCCAGGGCAGGGAATTGACCATGCCGCGCATTCTGCGATCTGTTGTCATTCTGAGCGGGTGTGGAATTTGCTTGCCGAAGAATCTCTCTTCGTATTTCGGTACGGAGAAAGAGAGATTCTTCGTCGCGCGGAAAAACGAACTGGCGCGCGAAAGGCGCGCCGCGCTCCTCAGAATGACAGCATTGGCACGAGGCCAAAAAAGCAGATCCCTCGGTCGCCGCGGCGACCTCGCGATGACAACACTCTTTTCCCATGTGAGGCGCGCGCTTGTGTGCCTCGGACTGCTGCTGGCCTTCGCCACCGCCGCCGCCGCCGGCACGGTCACTGGCGTGGTGCACAACGGCACAGACGGCAAAATCGCCGCGGGCGTGGACGTCATCCTCATTCAACTGCAAGGCGGCATGCAACCCGTCGCCAATACCAAGTCCGACTCCAAAGGCGCGTACAAATTCGATTTCCCCGCCATCGGCCAGCAGCCCATGCTCATTCGCGCCGTCTATCACGGCGTGATGTTTCATCAGCCTTTGCCGCCGGGCCGCGCCACGGTGGACGTCACCGTCTACGAGCCTTCCCCGGATTCCAAACTCGTGAACGTCGGCTCGCGCGTCATCGTCTTCCAGCCCAATGGCAGCAACTTGCTGGTGGGCGAAGAGTACGCGCTGCAAAATCAGTCGCAGCCGCCCAAGGCCTACTTCAGCGACAAAGGCGATTTCCAATTTCAGCTTCCGCAGGGCGCGCAACTCGGGCAGGTCTCTTCCTGGGGACCTTCAGGCATGCCCGTCACGCAAGGGACCATGGACCGCGGCAAAGGCAAATACGCCATCGCCTATGCGTTTCAGCCCGGCGATAACGGCGTGCGCCTCTCCTATCAGCTTCCGTATGCCTCGAATCGCGCCGATCTGCGCCTGACTTCGGATTATTCCGTGGGGCGCGTGATGCTGGTCGCGCCGCCCACCATGCAGGTGAAGAGCGACGGCTTCACCGCCGCCGGCACCGAACAAGGCTTTAATCTTTATACGCGCGACGCCATTCCCGCGGGGCTTCCCTTCGACGTGTCAGTTTCCGGCACCGCGCCGCCTCCGCAGGCTTCCCAGCAAGAGCAGGGGAACGATCAGGACCCGGCAGTGAATAGCCGCGTGACCGCCACCGTGCAGGCCCTGCCGAACCGCCTCGATAGCTTGCGCTGGATCATCATCGGCGGATTCGCCGCGCTCTTTGCGCTCGGCGTATTGTTGCTTTGGCGCCAGCCCGCGCTCGCGAC
>DASPYR010000224.1:0-9435 GCA_035636675.1 Rugosimonospora sp.
CCGTGCGGGCGATAATGGCGAACGGTTTTCCGCGCGTGGCCCGCGCATGATCGAGCGCGCCAACGACCGCGGCGAGATCGTGCCCGTCAATCACTTCCGCGGCCCAGCCCTGCGCCTCGAATTTGCGCCGATAAACTTCCATGTCGTGCTCGTACATGGTGTGCTGGCTTTGGCCCAGCGCATTGATGTCGGCAAGGGCGACCAAATTGTCGAGGCCGTTGTGGCCCGCGAAGGCCGCCGCCTCCCAGATATTTCCCTCGGCCAGTTCTCCGTCGCCGGTCAAAACGTATGCGCGAGCGGACGATTTTCCGATCCGCGCACCGATGGCGAGGCCCGCTCCGACCGATAGTCCTTGGCCGAGCGAGCCGGTAGCGGCGTCAACGCCGGGAACGCGCGGCGTGGGATGGCCTTCGAGTTCGCTTGAAAATTGCCGCAGCGTCATCAACCGGGAAACGGGAAAGACTCCCGCTTCCGCCAGCGCCGCGTACAGAATCGGCGCGGCATGCCCCTTGGAGAGGACGAAGCGATCGCTGCCCAGCGAAGTGGGGTTGGCCGGATCCAATTTCATCGCGTAGAAAAAAGTTGCCGCGACAAGCTCCGCGGCGGAAAGGCAGGAGGTCGGATGGCCGGAACCGGCCGCCGTGGTCATGCGGAGAGAATGGATGCGAAGCAGGCGAGCTTTCTCGCGAAGCTGTTCGAGCAGCGCCGAGGTGGGCGCGGCGCGTCCGGGTGCGGTCATGGAGCCTCCTCAGGTGCGCAGGGCGAAAACCGCCGGTGCGCAGCGACATCACCGCCATTCTACCCAAACGCCCGTGCTCCGCTGCGAATTCTTCTGAACTCCGGATCAAGTGTTCTGACGGCGAAGAGCGACATGCGTCGGGGAAATCAGGAAGAGCCCACCTTTCAAACAGCGAAAGGTGGGGCATCCGAAAAAGCTTGGGCGTCGGCCGCCAGCGGCGGGGCGGGTTCGGGATGACGACAAATTGACGTGAGGAAATACGCGGAGGGATTCTTCGGCCGCCGACGAGATCACGGCGCGCAAAGTACGCGCCGCGGCGGCCTCAGAATGACACACGTGAGTTCGGAGCGGCTTCGGTGGGGCTGAGATCGAAAGCGAAAAGCCTGAGGTGTCCTGACAAAAAGCGCCGAGGCGACCTGAGCTACAAGTCTTGGATTCCGGATGAGATTCGCGGCGATGGGGACCTGCACTTTTTTCCACATTAGCGTGTGGCCGAACAACAACAGGCTTCGGAGATTCGCGTTGCAAGGGCGGCGGGATTCGGCGAAACTAGGTGTGTTGATCCGCAATCTCTGATCTGCAGTTTTTCATCTGCAGTCGTGGATTCGCAAAGTCGACGAGGCAAGGCGGTCTCCGCCGGATATTGATCTCCCAGTCCTTGCAGGCGCCGGGCCTGATCTGGCCTAAGCTGAGCTTGATCTGGGCTGATCTTTATCTAGTAACGAAGAAGCGGCAGGACTCCACTAATCTGAATGGATTCGAGGAAAAGCAGAGAAATGACTGAGCAAATAGGCGAGCTTCGAGCCCCGTATCGATTGATGATGACGCCGGGGCCGTGTTCGATCGACCCGCGGGTTTATCGCGCGCTAGCGACTCCGTTGGTGGGCCACATGGACCCCTGGTTCACGGAGATGATGGGCGAAGTGCAGACGCTGCTGCGCAAGGTTTTTCAGACCGAGAATCGAGTGACTTTTCCGATCTCCGCGTCGGGATCGGGGGGCATCGAAGCCGCGGTGGTGAATCCGCTGGAGCCCGGCGATGAAGCCATCGTGTGCGTGAATGGCAATTTCTCGGAGCGCATGGCCGTGATCGCGTCGCGAGTGGCGGGGACAACCATCCACCGCGTGGAAGCTCCCGTGGGACGAACCGTCGATCCGAACGATGTGCGCAAAGCCGCCAAGGGCCGCAAGATCAAAATGATCGGCGTTTGCCACGGCGAAACATCCACGGGCGTGCTGACGCCTTTGGACGATTTTCGCAAGGTGGCCGACGAAATCGGCGCGCTATTGGTGGTGGATGCGGTGGCCACACTGGCGGGAACGCCGCTGAATGTGGACCGCCAGAGGATCGACCTGTGCTTCAGCGGAACGCAGAAGGCCATCAGCGCGCCTCCCGGCATGGCTCCGATTACGGTGGGGCCGCGCATGGAGGAAGTGCTGCGCGGGCGCAAGACTCCGGTGCAAAGCTGGTATTTCGATCTGACCACAACGATGAATTTCTGGGGCAAGGACCGCACCTATCACCACACTCCGCCGATCTCCATCGTTTTTGCGCTGCGCGAGGCGCTGCGCATCGTCTTCGAAGAAGGACTCGAGGCGGGCTGGCAGCGGCATCGCCAGAATCAGCTGGCGCTGATCGCCGGCCTCGAGGCGCTGGGAATCGAACTTTTTGTCCCCAATGAAAAGGATCGCCTCCCTACGGTAACCAGCGTCTATGTTCCCAAGGGCCTGGAAGACTTGCGGGCGCGGCGGCAGTTGCTCGACGAATTCGGCATCGAAATCGGCGGAGGTATCGGCCCGCTGAAGGGCAAGATCTGGCGCATCGGCTTGATGGGCTACGTCAGCCAAGCCAAACACATTTTGTTCTTCCTGGCGGCGCTGGAAAAGGTTCTGCTGGACCAGGGGCTCAGCGTTTCGCCCGGAGCGGGCGTGGGAGCCGCCATTCGGCTCTATGCGCACGCAGAGCCTGCCGCAGTGGGACATCGAAGCTAAAAAGATGGGGGCTGAAGCGTGACGGCGGCCGCCGCGAACTCCGCAATTCCCAATGACGGGCCGATGAGCGATTTCGTCGGCCCGTTTGATGTGACCTCAACGTTGACGGGGGAGAGGTATCAGGTACGCTTCTCGCACCTTTGGAACGGCATTGCCACCCGCCACAGCGATACCGTGGATACGAAATTCCTGGTGGATGGCCGCGCCGCGATTGTGGGGCTCGCGCACACAGGATTTGTGGAATTCCGGGCGCGCGCGGGGCGCGACCTTACCGATCGCGAAGCGAGCTTCGTGGCCGCGGAATACCTTCGAGAACGGCTCGAAGAGGAAGATGAGCGGCCGCTTTATGATGTTCCGGCGGCGGAACTGGCGCGCTTGATCGAGAAGATCGGCATCCGCTGAGGGCCGGCACCTTCGCTGGGCTTCACGCGTCGGAGAGAGATTCATCAAAGGGATTCGGTTTGGCGGGCTCGGGCTTGGCGGTTTCCGTGAGTTCGCGGGTTTCCAGAATCGCTCCGCAGTCCAGGCACTCGATATACTCGGCTTCATTATCTTTGGCGATGAGCCGGGTGTGCTCGTGTTTGCAGGCGGGATTTTGCGTCACAGCAGCCAACTTGGCGCGATTTAGCGCTCATTGAAATCTTAGCACGGTGTGGCTAAGGAGAGATCCCTCGCTCGCGCTACTCGCTCGGGACGACGATCCTGATCGGATCGTCGATTTCGCGCTCTGAGAATCATACCATGCCGGGTTCGAGCCGTTGCGGATCGAACCATTTCCTCTGATTTAGTTGCGACTTCGCACACATTACGCCTTCGCGCACAGAGGAATGGGGTATCCTGCGCCCATTCCCGGCTTATGCTAGAGTAGCGCGCTTGGAAGCCGCCTATGGCCACCAAACCTGCCATTCGATCTACGGAGCTGCCGCCGGAAAAATTGCGCTGGCGGTGCGATCCGGCGCGGATTCCTTACGACACTACGGCACAGGCCGAGCCGATCGAAGGTCCCGTCGGGCAGGACCGCGCCCTGCGCGCGTTGCGCATGGGGATCGAGCTCGCCGCGCCCGGATACAACATCTTCGTCTGCGGCCTATCGGGCACCAGCCGCGGCGGCATGATCCAAAAACTCATCGAACAGTTGCAGCCGCGAAGCGAGCCTGGCCCGGACCGCTGTTACGTTAATAATTTCAAGAACCCGGACCGCCCGAGGCTGCTGACTCTGCCTCGCGGCCAAGCCGACAGCTTCAAGAAAGACATGCAATCGGGCATCGACTTTCTGCGCCGGAGAATCCCGCAGGTGTTCGAAGGCGAACCTTTCCAGCGGCAGAAGGGGCGTATCGTCGACCGTTATACGCTGCGGGAAAAAGAGCTGATGGATGATTTTACGCGCCGCATTGCGCGGGAACAGTTTGCCCTCGGACACATGCAGGTGGGCGCGGTGGCGCTGCCGGAAATTTTCCCGGTTCTCGAGGGGCAAATGGTGCCCATCGAAGACATCCCCAAGCTGGTGCAGGAAGGGAAACTCGAAAATATCGCGGCGGAGGAGCTGGAACGCAAATACGAGCAGTTCCGGCAGGAGTTCACCGTCGTCTATCGCAAGACGCTGACGCTTTCCCGCGAACTGGCGAGCGAACTCAGCTACCTCGAGCAGGAGGCCGCTTCGGTCCTGGTGGACGGCTTTATCGAGGAGCTCAAGGAAAAATACACGGCCACCCACGTTGCCGAATACCTCGAGGAGGTGCGGCACAACATCCTCGACAATCTCGATCCTTTCAAGGAACGGGAAGATGAGGAGGAACCCGGCGCCGCTCCTCCCGGCGGCGAGATCCTCCCGAAGATGTCCACTCCGGAACGCGATCCTTTTCGGGTGTACGGGGTCAACGTGCTTCTCGGCCATAACGAGCAGGACGCCTCTCCGGTGATCTTCGAGACCACGCCGACACACGCGAATCTTTTCGGGACGATCCAGCGCAGCTACGATTCGCGCGGCGTGTGGTCCTCCGATTTCATGGACCTGCGGGCCGGCTCGATGCTGCGCGCCGACGGCGGCTTTCTCATCATGTATGCGCTGGACGCGCTGACGGAAATGGGCGTCTGGCGGACGCTCAAGCGCACGCTGAACCACGCCAAACTGGAAATTCAACCCATGGAGATGCTTTTCCCGTTCGGGGCGTCCGCGCTCAAGCCCGAGCCCATCGATCTCACGGTGAAGATCATCCTGATCGGCGACCGCAATCTTTATGAAATTTTCTACGCGCATGAAGAGGAGTTCAAAAAGATCTTCAAGGTGCGCGTGGAGTTCGACGAAGAGATGGAGATGAGCGACGACGTCATCCGGCAGTACAGCGGGCGCTTGCACAAACTTTGCGAAGACGAAGGACTGTGCCCCTTCGACCGCACCGCGGTCGCCGGCATGATCGAATACGGCGTGCGCCTGGCGGGCCGGCGCAATAAGGTGACTTCTCGGTTCGTGGACCTGGCCGATCTGGCGCGGGAAGCCTGTTACGTGGCGCGGCAGGCCGGCGAAACGCCGGTTACCGCGGCGCACCTGCGCATGGCCCGAGAAGCGCGCACCGAGCGGCACAATCTGATCGAAACGAAGATTCGCGAAATGATCGCCGAAGGCACTTTGCTGATTGATACCGAGGGCACGCAGACCGGGCAGGTCAACGGACTTAGCCTCATGGAAATCGGCGGATATCTTTTCGGCAAGCCGGTGCGGATCACCGCCTCAGCGGCTCTGGGCAAGTCCGGGCTCATCAATATCGAACGGGAGGCCAATCTCAGCGGGCAGCTGCATGACAAAGGCATGCAGATTATTGCGGGTTATCTTCGCTCTCAATTCGCACAGGACAAGCCGCTCTCGCTGGCGGCCAGCATCTGTTTCGAGCAATCGTATTCCGGCGTCGATGGCGACAGCGCGAGCTCCACGGAAATCTACGCGCTGCTGTCGGCGCTCTCCGGCCTGCCCATTCGGCAGGATATTGCCGTAACCGGGTCGGTGAACCAGCAGGGAGTTATACAGCCGATCGGCGGAGTCAATGAAAAGGTCGAGGGCTTTTACGACGTCTGCCGCGTGCGCGGCCTAACCGGGACGCAAGGTGTGCTGATCCCGGTCGAAAACGTGGAGGATTTGATGTTGCGCGAAGATTTGATTGCCGCCGTCGCCGAGGGCATGTTCCACGTCCACCCGGTTGCGCATATCGAAGAGGGCATCGAGATTCTCACGGGGGTCGAAGCGGGGGCGCGCGATGGCCGTGGCCAATTTCCGCGCGATGCCGTTTTTGGACGTGTCGACGAGCGCCTGCGGAAAATGGCCGACACGCTGAAGCAGTTTGAATAGCAGCAGTGCCCGCGAGCCAAGCTACAAGGCCGGGCCCGCTCCGGTTTCTGGAGTCCGGTGGACTCCACCGGAGCCCGAAAACCGGACCTGAAGGCGGCCGCTAACCCGCGCCGAATTATCACTCAGCTGTGAAGCGCGAAAGAAGCCCGTCCACTATTGCTGGGAGCGGGGCGGCCCTGACGGCGCGTTTGCTGCGGCAGGAGCGCTGGCGGGAGGCCCCGCAGCAGCGGGAGCATTCGCAGGCGGCGTCGCGCCGCCGGAGGCGCCTGCTCCTGCCGGAGCGGGCGCACCCGTCTCCTTGGGCGTGGAAAGATAGCCGTTGGCGCCATCCTTGGTCACTTCAAAAACCACCATTTCGTAGGGAGCGCGGACGCCGTGGACGTAAAGCTGCATCGGCTCATCCACGTTGCGATCTCTTTTCTCGATGGACTTATCATCGGCGATCACGGTCATGGTGAACTTGTAGTGCTTGGGATCGGTGCTGCGCAGCAGAATTTGGATTGGCCCCACATGCTGGGGAGTCTTCGATTTGGTGAGTTTGAAATCGTAGATATTGCGTTCGTTCAGGCGCTTGAGACCGTCAAGCTCTTCATGATTTCGCGCAATCAACACGCCCTGCCCATTCAAGTCGCCGACCGCGGTGGTGAGGTTCTTCTTGGTCTCGTCCAAATCTTTCTTGGTGGCGGCGATATCGGATTTGGCTCCCGTCAGATCGGTGGACACCTGCCCGAACTTCGCGTCGCTTTCCTTCTGCACCTGGCCAATTTGGGCCACCAGTTTGGCGTCGCTCTCTTGCTGTTCTTGCTCGATCTGCTGCGCCAAGCTGCGAGCGCGCGCCAGTTCTGCCTGCGTCAGTCCGAGCTTTTGGGAAGTTACGCCCACCTGCCCGCGTAACATGGCAACCCGGGAATTCGTCTGCTCCAGCTCTTTACTGAGTACCTCGGCGTGCGAATTGCTTTGGGCCAGAGCGTATTGCAGTTGCACGCGCGAGTTATATCCAACATAGACCAGCGCTCCGATACCCAGAAACAACACGATAATGACTAATGGAATCCAGCGCGGCGTCGGCGCCTGCTCGTAAACGTAGCCCTCATTCGAGGGGGGAGCATTTGGCGGAATATTTGGCGTAATACTCATTGCCTTTCTCTCCTTTGAGACGCGGGCAGCATCGACTGCACCCGGTAAAATTCTCGGTCTCGCGCTTAATGATTATGGCCGAGAGCGTTAGGGTTGTCCATGCTCCGACCGTTTTAGTACTCGGGTTCGCTTTGCGGCCTCTGTGGCATCCCCGCCTGCGTCACTCACGGAGGCTGTGATCGCTCTTCGGCACTTGCCTTCTGTTAGATGACGGCTTTTCGGGCGCGGCGCGGCCAGCGCGCTTCAACCGTGGTGGTTAAGCCGCCGCGAGGGGTAAATTCGCCTCGTACCGTGCACCATACCGGCTTGGTGGCCGCCACAATGTCGCGCAGGATGCGATTGACCGCGTTCTCATAGAAGATGCCCAGATTGCGGTAGGCCAGGAGGTAATGCTTCAAGGCTTTTAGCTCCAGACATTGACGCCGGGGTTCATACTCGATGGTAATTGTTCCATAATCGGGTAAACCGGTTTTGGGGCACATGGAGGTATATTCGGGGAAACGGGTGCGGATGGTGTAGCCGGGAAACTGGTTGGGCCAAGTCTCGAGTTGCGGCAACCGGGCCTGAATGCCGGCTTTGGCGTGTGCCTCAGTGTAACCGGGCATCATTTACCTCAAACGCTTCGGGGGCACCTGAAATGCTTTCGCTGGCACCTCAAGCACCTGCGAGTAAGCTCATATGTTACAATAAAATCTGTAAGTTGCATGCACGTCGGTGGAGACCTTCGGGCCAGTTGCGACTTAAGAACCTCGATATAACCTGCTTCGGCTGGAAATGCGTCTAAAACGATGTTGAGGACTGAGCTTATGCCTTCGGCGCCCGCTCTCGGCCGCAAGGGATGCACGCGTTTCTAGCGCGCGCCATAACGCGCCGACAGCCTGCCCCATGCCGCCCTCTATCCGACTTGAACTAACCTGGACCGTTGACTCCGCTTAGGAAACCGCCTAAGTGCCCAGTCAAAGCGACCAAGACCGCCGTGGCGATTTCGAAACTCAGGCGAACTACCGATCGATCGGGCTGGGGTTTGCGCCGCGCCCGAACGTGCAAATGCCATACCAGCCACATCGCGGAGCCCGAGATAATAGCCAACGCCAGGTGCAAGCGGAGGGTTCCTCGCGGTGTCTTGCCGCCCAACTGAAGTTGCCAAGCGAGGAGGCCAGTCGCCATGGCCGGCAGCGCGGAAACGGCCGCGGCAACCAGGTTGTAATACGCAGCTGCAGCAAGAATACAGTTTTTCTTCCAAACGGCCACCACATCGAATGCCGCGCCACTGATGAAGAGCGCGATAGGGAAATGGATGAGCACCACGTGCTGCGCGTGCCGGGCGAGGAGCGCTGCCCTTATGTCGAAAGGATTCACATGGCACCTGAATTATTGGACGATGACTTCGCCCGTCATCTTCGGATGGACGGAGCAAAAGTAGGAATACTTGCCAGGCTTAGAGAAAGTGAAAGAGAACTGCTCGTCGGTATCGAGAGCCTTCGATTTGAAGGTTGTTTTGTCGTCGCTAACCACGGTATGCGGCACATCATCCCTGTTCGTCCAGGTGACCGTTGTTCCGGCGGATACCTTGACCGTGGCGGGACCAAACGTGAAGTTATCGATCTTGACTTCGGTTCCGCCCGAAGCTTTGTCCCCAGGAGGAGCTGCCAGTCCCCTCTGGGTCCAAGCCATCAAAGCAAATGCCACGACAAGGGTTACCGCTAGTCCGATCATCCATGAAGCCTTTCTGGTGTTCATTTCTCCTCCCTGGAGAGCGACGAGCGAACTAAAAAAACTTGGCTATACGAAAGCCTCCCTGAGTCATGCTAACGAGGAGTCAACGATGCCCAGGGTGTGCTTTCCGCGCACGAAGTTCACATTGGTGATTCCCAAGACTTCGCGGAGTTTCTCCGCCGGCACTTTCATTGGCCCCGGTGAATCCGCCTGCCCGGGTTGGGGTTGCGGGAAAGCAGTGGAACTGGCCGTATGAAACGTGATGTTGCCTTCAACTTTTTGCAAGGTCTGGTGAATGTGGCCGTTCAAAACTGTAACCGAGCCGAATCGCTTCAGATAGGAAAGCGCCTGCTCGCTATCGTCCGTGCCCCAGCCCCATTGCGGATACACAGCCCAAAGCGGAATGTGCGCGAAGACGACGATCGGGGTGCTGCTCTTTAGCTTGGCAACGTCCTTCTGGAGCCATTCGAGTTGCTCGGATCCGAGATTGCCCAAGCCGCCGGCCTTGAGGT
>DASPYR010000225.1:0-2532 GCA_035636675.1 Rugosimonospora sp.
TTCCCATAGGATTTTTTGACGAAGGTATCGTTCCGGCCCTCAATCCTGTACTTCGGCGTGCGAGCGAATTCGCTGTGGACTCCGAAAATCGCTTCGAGAACGGCTTTGGCATTGCGCACGGAGATGCCGATGCCCGTGGCCATCACAAAAGGCAGATACAGAAAGGTGCGCCACCAATTTTGGGGGCGCAGGACGCGCTGGGCGACGAGATAGAAACTCGAAATCGAGCAAGTGGAGGCGAGGAAGAGCGGGAGATCGATGACCAGCATCTGAAGCCAGCCCTGGTAGAAGCGCACGATCATGGCCGGTAGGAGCATGGTCGAAAGTAGAATCATCAGCGGATAGCTGATGTTGGCGGTGAGATGGAAGAACGCTTCGGCCTTGACGTGCCAGGGCGCGTCCGAGCGGAGCACGCGCGGAAGGATTTTCTTCGCCGTTTGCATGAGCCCCTTGGCCCAGCGAGCCTGCTGCGCCTTAAATCCATTGATGTCTATGGGAAGCTCGGAGGCGCATTCGATTTGCGGGAGATAGAGAAACTTCCAGCCGCGAAGCTGTGCGCGATAGGAAAGGTCGGTGTCTTCGGTGAGGGTGTCGTGCTGCCAGCCGCCGGCGTCGGTGATGGCCGCGCGGCGCCAGACACCGGCCGTGCCGTTGAAATTGAAGAAGGCGCCTCGGCGGGCGCGCGCGCCGTGCTCGATGATGAAATGCCCGTCGAGGAGAATGGTTTCAACTTCGGTGAGCAGCGAGTAGTCGCTGTTGATATAGGTCCAACGCGTCTGGACCATCGCGGTCTTTGAATCGTGAAGATAGGGAATCGTGCGGCGGAGAAAATCAGGTTCGGGGAGAAAATCGGCGTCGAAAATGGCGATGAATTCGCCTTGCGCAGTCTTGAGACCGTTTTCGAGGGCGCCGGCCTTGAAGCCTTCGCGGTTTGCGCGATGGACGTAAACGATGGGGAGCCGCGCGGCGGCGTAACGCTCCACGCAGTTGCGGGCGACTTCCTGCGTTTCGTCGGCGGAATCGTCGAGCACCTGGATGTCGAGCAACTCGCGCGGATAATCGAAGCGCGAGACCGCTTCGACGAGACGCTCGATGACGTAGCGCTCGTTGAAGATGGGGAGCTGGATCGTGACGCGCGGCCAATCGGCGACGGGCGGAGGCGGGCCGGGAACATTCTTGGCGTACTTGAAGAAATTGTAGACGAGCCAGTAGCGGTGCAGGCCGTACATGGCAAGGATAATGAGGACCAAGAAGTAGGGGATCATGATCGCCAGATCGAAGGCATTGACGTGATAAAGGCCCGCGAAGGTGCGGTCGGTGATCCTGTGCCAGTAATTCGTAAGGGCATTCTGCGTCGCTGCAAGATACGCCAATTGGAGAACGAGGCTCACCAAATGAACTGCTCCCTATGCCGGCTCAACTTATTTTGCGAGCTGCACAGCGAGGCGCAGCCGCCGAGACGTGAGGCGCGGATGAAAATTTGCCGCAGGAGCACCGATGTTTGCCGGCACCGCCTGGACGATGATGATTATAAGGCAGCAACGCCCGATGTCAACGAGGCGCGGTGCCCCCCAAAAAGACCTTCGGTTCCGGCGTCTTCTCAGGGCAGGAGCACGATTTTTCCGAAGGCGCCGGGGGCCATAACGTCTTTGTGCGCCTGAGGCGCCGCCCCGAGCGGCAGCTCCTTGCCGACCACGGGCCGAAGCGCGCCATTCTCCAGGCCGGCGATCAGGCCGGCGTGCGTTTCTCCCTCTTCCGCTTCGGAGATGCCCCACAAAGTAAAGGCCAGGATGGATCCTCTGCGAGACATGAGGTCGCGCGGAGTGATGTTCACATCGCCGCGGCTGCCGATCACAATGACGCGGCCGTTCGTTGCCAGGAGCTTCAGATCGGCGCCGAGATTCACGTTGGCGAGCATTTCGAGAATGATATCCACACCGCGGCCGCCGGCGGCCTTCAGGATGCTTTCCTGATAGCCGGAAGCGCGATGGTCGAAAACCTGATGGGCGCCCTCACGCTTCGCGAGCTCAAGGCCTTTTTCCGTCCCGGCGGTGCCGAAGACGGTGAGACCCATGGCGCGCGCGATCTGCACGCCCGCGGTGCCAACGCCGCCACTGGCGCCGTGAATGAGAACGACCTCACCGGCGCGAGTGTGCGCGAAGTGATGCAGGGCGTGATAGGCGGTGCCATAAGGAACCCAGACTCCAGCGCCCTGGGCGAACGATACGCACTCGGGCAGCGGATGAACCTGCGATTCGAGGGCGATGGCGAATTCGGCGTAGGCGCCCGTGATGGAGCGTGCCGTATACACACGGTCGCCGGGCTTCACGCGTGAAACGCCAGCGCCGACGGTCTCCACCGTTCCAGCAGCGTCACTGCCGGGCGTGTAGGGCAGCGAAGGCTTGATCGCGTAGCCGCCGCTCCTCATGTAGGTGTCGTAGGGGTTGACTCCTACCGCTTTCACGCGGACGAGCACCTGGCCCGGGCCGGGCTTCGGCGTGGGAATTTCTTCGAGCTTCATCACATCCGGCG
>DASPYR010000226.1:0-2831 GCA_035636675.1 Rugosimonospora sp.
GTTCGCCGGTTCCAGGCAACCCTGGACTGGAGCCAGTCCAGCCCGAACTGGGCGTGATCGTAATGCACATTCTCCGCGGGTGCGCCTTCCACGCCTGAATGGTTAGCAGCCGGCTCGCCCTCCACATCATCCAGAGCAAGGCGCTCGCGTTCCCGCTTTTGAAGCTGCGCCAATTCCGCTTCCGTATAATATTCCTTCCCGGCGAGCTCCTTGGGGCGCTGCAAGGGTGTAACGCTGTTGTTGGTCCATACTCCCTGAAGGTCGGGCTGGCCGTCGGGCGTACGTGGCGGAGTCCACGTTCCCTTCACCGCAGCCGCGGTCTTCGCCTTCTGCGCTGCCGGCGTCGTCTGGCCGGCGGCGGGCACAGTCGCCAGCAGCAGCGCGGCCATTGATGTGAAAATGAGATTTCTCATTGGACACCTGCCTCGGATACGAGCCAAGGTACAGTCGAATCATGTCGAAGTCAAGGATTGTGGAGGGCATCGCCAGCGTGAAGGCTGTGGCTCAGAAGGGACAATTGCACCCTTTGCAGCGCGGGGAATACACGCTTATCGCAAACTGGCCCTGAGCAAAGGTATCATCCTCGGTTCAACGAATGCCGCCTGAAGAGAGCCCTCTCAGCTTCAACCATTCACAGTCTGCCGTGCGTTAGAGAGGACGTCGGAAGGGGATAATCAAAACAGCTAGGTTTTATCGGTAGTTTGATGGTGCCGGGCGTGGGAGTCGAACCCACACGAGGAAAATCCCCACGGGATTTTAAGTCCCGAACGTCTGCCATTCCGTCAGCCCGGCACTCTGGCAGATATGCACAAACATTATCATTTCCGCGCTTGGCGACAAAGGCGCGATGGCCGATTTGCTCTACTCTTCTTTGCCGCATAGCTGATCCGCGCAAGGCGTCTTCCAGCACCCATTGGGCGGCAGCGATTGGGCTGCCTGGCCGCTCGGCGTTGCCAGTTTGAAAGCAATAAGCGGATAGCGGGCCAACGAACGCCTCACCTACCCTCCTAACAGTGCAGCGAACGCGCCGAGATGTCTTGGCGCCGCGGCGCCAATTTGGAAGCGCTCCAATTTGGATCGCCAACCATTTTGGCCGCCAACCAATATGAGTCTTGTTGGTTCTGCCGTTCCAAACGAGGATGAATCGCACAAGCGTCGCAAGGAGGCGACGTGAACATGAGAAAATTGAGTCTGCTAATTCTTATTGCGCTGGCCGTGAATTTATCGGCGTGGGCAAACAACGCTAAGACCCTTTCTCTTCGGACGGAAGTAAGTCTAAACGGGGATAAGCTTACCGCCGGGTTTTATCAGATCAGCTGGGTCTCGCACAGCCCCGAAGCCACAGTAACCTTCGTCAGGGCCGGGCACGTGATGGTGAAGGCTATGGGCAAATGGGTGGATCGCGGGGCGAAATACACGTCAAACGCCTTTGTTTACACCAATAACCCCGACGGCTCGCACACGCTGCTCGAAATACGATTCGCCGGCCAGAAGCAGGCGCTTGTTTTCGCAGGTATGAACTGACCGGCCCGGCCGGCGCGTTTTCAGGATGAACCTTGTCACCACCCGAATGAGATATGCGAGAGCTGGCCGCTCAGGGTGCACTGATGCGTCGATGCAGGGCATGTGCTGGGGGTGCGTTGCGGGGCGAAGTCTCAGCGTGTTAGCATCGTGGCCGCGAGAAGTTCCGGTTTTCGAGAGCGGCGCGGCTTGCGCTCGCTTTGAAGGGCCGGGCCTTCGCCCAGCTTCCGCAGCAAACGCAGAACGAGGAGCGAATAACGATGAAATGGCTGCTTTCCAGAATTGTAATGGCCGGCGCGCTGGCGACCCTAGTTATCTCCGTGCACGCACAGACGCGCCCGGTGCAGAACTTTGACACCTCCGCCGGCCAGGTCAAGATTACCCCGATTTATCACGCCACTCTGCTGATCCAGGCGGGCGGCAAAAATATCTATGTCGATCCGGCCAAACCGGCCAGCTTTACGGGACTGCCGCCGGCGGATTTGATTTTGGTGACGGATATTCACGGCGACCATGTCGATCAGGACCAAAGCTCCATCAAGACCATCAGCAAGGCCGGCACGGAGATCTGGGCGCCGTCAGCCGTCCAGAAATTCGTGACCAGCGCCAAAGTGATCTCCAATGGAGAGACGAAGAAGTGGGATAAATGGACCATCGAAGCCATCCCCATGTACAACATGACGCGCGGCCCCGAGGCGGGCAAGTATTTCCACGACAAGGGCCGGGGCAATGGGTACGTTCTCGCTTATGGCGGCCAGCGCTTCTATATCTCCGGCGATACCGAGGCCATTCCGGAGATGAAGGCGCTCAAGAACATCGATGTGGCTTTTGTTTGCATGAATCTGCCTTACACCATGCCTGCGGAAGAGGCTGCCGATGCGGTAAAGGCATTTCACCCCAAGATCGTCATTCCCTACCACTATCGCGGCCAGCCATCCGGCGATGTGAACGCGTTCAAGCAGAAGCTCGAAGGCACTGGCATCGAAGTGCGGCTGCTGGAGTGGTACCCGAAGGCATCGTAAATCCGACGACGTCGTTCGCAGGCAACACGCAGCGCCTTGAGAATTCAAAACTTCTGCTGATCGGATCGGTCAGTGGATTCGAGAGCGGGCAAAATCGGTTTTGCCCGCTCTTTTGTTTTGCTGTGCAGTTTCCGATGGAGTGATACGCCACGCGGGTTTTATTTTCCGCGCGAACCACTACCGTTCGTCTCCGTATTTGCCGGCTCTGGCCGTGAGCGAGCGCGCCACGTCTTCAATGACCGCGCTCGGAGCCCGGTTCAGAATGGTTTCGAGCGCAGTGTAGAGCTC
>DASPYR010000227.1:0-17227 GCA_035636675.1 Rugosimonospora sp.
CTGATAAGGGTGAGGTCGGTTGTTCGAGTCAACCCAGGCCCACCATTTTTTTCAAGCATTTGCGGATTCGGCTATCGCTCTAAAAACTAAAAATCGCTTACTGCATTTAAGCTCCGCGCCGGCTTTCAACTGGAACTGGAGTTGCACGTTCCATGGCTGGGTATATGCCTTGGGATCTTCGATGGTGATGTCATCGACGAGGGTACCGTGGCCAGGGCGCTGGCCCAGGGTCGAAACCAACAAACGATTCCGCATCACTGGCGACTCCTGCACCTCATTCAAGATGTCGAGCATAACGTCCCGGCTTCACAAAAGCCCTACTGACTTCTCCCGTGAAAAGGCTGCGGGCCAGCGACCTGCTCGATTCCCTGCTCTTCTAGGATATACTGCCGCTTGACTTCTGTATCCGGCGATGCTAAACGCGCAATGTTGTTCGGACGGAAGCCGATTCTGACCGCAGGAGAAGCTATGTCAACAAAATTGCTACTGCCTTTGATGCTAGTGAGCTTTTTCTGCCTTGCGCCCCGAGCGTGGAGCCAAGGCCAAAATCAGCAGGAAGCGCAATTGCCCGAGGGAAACGGCAAGGAGATCGTGCAGGTGGCTTGTGCCGTTTGCCACTCACTCAATCAAGTGACCAACGCCGGGCATATCCGGGAGGACTGGGACACCGTTCTGCACCAGATGGTCAACGTCGGCGCTCCGGTTCCGCCAGACAAATTCAATACCGTGCTCGATTATTTGGCTAAGAACTTTCCGGCCAAGCCACTGCCTCCGGGAGTGACCGTCCCCGGCCCCGCGGACGTCTCCATAAAGGAGTGGGTGGTGCCCACCCCAGGCTCGCGGCCTCATGATCCAATGTTTGCCCCGGACGGCACCGCCTGGTATTCCGGGCATATGGCCAACATCCTGGGGCACTTTGATCCCAAGACGCAACAATTCACCGAATATCACCCCAAGATGGCCAATTCCGGTCCGCATGGCATCATTTCCGACAAAGACGGCAACGTCTGGTTTACCGCGAACTTCAAGGGTTACATCGGCAAGTTTAATCCTAAGACTGGCGAGACCACCGAATACCGCATGCCGGATCCGAAAGCCAAGGATCCGCACACCCTGCTGTTTGCTCCCAATGGCTACCTGTATTTCACGGTGCAATCGGCCAACATGGTAGGAAGGTTGGATCCCAAGACCGGTGAGATCAAGCTAGCAACGTCACCCACTCCCAAATCGAATCCCTACGGGATGGTCATCAGCTCGAAAGGGGTGCCCATCTTCTGCGAATTTGGGAGCAATAAGATCGCCAGCATTGATCCCGATACGCTGGAGATCCATGAATGGATTTTGCCGCATGAAGATTCGCGGCCGCGGCGCATCGCCATCACTCCAGACGATGCGGTGTGGTACTCCGATTATTCTCGCGGCTACCTGGGCCGGTTGGATACCAAGGCCGGCAAAGTCACTGGAGAGTGGCCGTCGCCGAGCGGGCCCAAGTCGCAGCCTTACGGCATTACAGCCGTCGGAAATATTATCTGGTACGTGGAATCGAACAGCCAACCGAACATGCTCCTGCGCTTCGATCCTAAGACGGATAAATTCCAGAGTTGGCCCATTCCGGGAGGCGGCGGGGTAGTGCGCAATATGGTTCATACCCCGGACGGCAACCTGTGGTTGACGGAGAGCGGCGTGAATCGCCTCGCCTTCGTCGAAGTCAAAAAAGGCCAAAAAGTCTCATTGAATCGGTGATCAGCGAGGAGAAGAGCCGTTCGATCTTCTCCTCAGCGATTCTCTTTTTCGTTTTTGAGGCAGGGGCGAAGGATAAGCATGCCTTCGCCTCGCTGGTGTAGGTCCGTCGGCTAGTCAGGAGGATCTGACGAGCACTGGCGGCGCCGGCCTCTTCTACTGCTTCGCGATCGATTGAGGCTCCACGACATCGACTCTGCAGACAGACGACATCCATGACCCGCCTCACCACTCGCCGAAGCGTTCTCAAATACGGGGTAGCCTTCGCGGCATCCGCAGCCTTGGGGTGTGTCCCGCGAGGACAAGGTAGGCCGAGTTCCCTGCAAAGGAACGTCGTGATTATGTTCGACGGTTTTGGGCCCGAGTACCTCGCGGAAAGCAAGATGCCCGTTCTCGGACAATGGAGACGCGACGGGCTCTACAAATCTGTAAAGGGCTTAATGCCTTCGGTTACGAACGTCAATAATGCCTCCATCTGCTGCGGGGTTTGGCCAGAGGTACACGGCATCACCGGAAACTCATACTTCGATGAAAAACGCGGGGTAGAGGACTACATGGAATCGGCCGAACTCTTGCTCGCCCCCACGCTCTTTGAACGAGCCGCCAAGCATGGTGTGAAGTCGGCGCTCCTTTCGAGCAAGGCTAAGACGGTCACCTTTCTCCTCCGAGGGGCGGAAATCGTGCTGACGGCCGAAGAGCCAACTCCGGAATGGGTGCAACGGCTCGGCCCCGCACCAATGATCTACAGCAGGGAAATCAATTATTGGCTGCTGCGAGCCGCCATCGATATTCTGCGGAATCGTCCGGATATCGGTTGCCTTTACGTCCACACAACGGACTATGCCATGCACATGTGGCCTCCCGAGGCGCCCGAATCCAAAGAGCACCTGGAGCGCCTGGACGAACTTTTCGGACAGGCGATGAACGCCGCACCCGATGCGGCATTCTTTCTCACCGCCGACCATGGCATGAACGCCAAAACCCGCTGCTACGATCTCGAGAAGGTTTGCGCCCGTCGCGGAGTTTCGCTCCGGAAGGCCTTTTCCGCGGGCCGCGACCGCTACGTGAAGCACAACCGCGGCTGCTCCGGAGCCGCATATGTCTACCTTAAGAGTCCTCAGGATGCGGAGAGGGTTCGCGCAATTCTGAGCCGGCTAAAAGGGTGCGAGCGGGTCCTTACGCGCGAAGCGGCCGCCCACGAATACAGGCTGATGGCGTCGCGCATTGGAGATCTGGTCGTATGCGGCGATAAGGACACTCTCTTTGGAGAAATGGACACCGAACAACAGAATTTCTCGAGCGGGCTTCGCTCACATGGATCCGAGCACGAACAAGACATCCCTCTGTTGGTCTATCACGCAAACAACACGCCGCCCGGCGATTACTTCCAGCACAATCTGGACCTGGCGCGATGGCTCTACTCCGCCTGAAATCAAAAATAGGCGGAACTGGGGCGGCTTCGCTCGCGTCTATAGCTCCAGCGACAAGCCGGCGCAAGTCGGAGACCTCGAAAATTGACACGGAGGTGTGTTATGCGCAGAACTCTTTGGGCCGTTCTGTTAATTGCTGGCAGCGCTGCATTCGTGGCATACGCGCTCGCCGCGCCGCAGGCTTCGGGCTACCACTTGGTAAAGAAAGTTGTCCTGGGTGGAGAAGGCGGCTGGGACTACGTCAACGCCGACCCTGCAACCCATCGCGTCTTCATCTCTCGCGGCACGCATATTATGGTGGTAGATCCCGACGGCAAAGTCGTCGGCGATATCCCCAGTTTGAAGGGTACGCACGGCGCCGCGCTGGTGCCGGAACTCAATCGAGGATTCAGCAGTAACGGGCAATCGAATTCCGTAACCATCTTCGATCTAAAAACTCTCGAGGTGATCAAGGAGGTTCCTCTGCCGGCAGCTCAGGGCCCCGACGGCTATCTCTACGATCCCGCGTCGAAGCGCGTCTTCGTCTTCAATGCCCGCAGCCAGGACGCTACGGGCATAGACGCGAAGACCGGCGAGGTGGCGGGCACCGTTCCGCTTGGCGGCAAGCCCGAAGCGGCGGCCGCCGATGGTCAGGGGCACATCTTCGTGAACAATGAAGACAAAACTCTGCTCGTCGAGTTTGACTCCAAGGCCCTCAAGGTGCTCAACAATAGGCCCATTGAGGGCTGCGAATCTCCCAGCGGCCTGGCCATTGATACCGAGCACAAGCGGCTGTTCGTCGGTTGCCACAACCAACAGATGGTGGTCGTTGATTACACCACGGGAAAATCCGTTGCCAAGATACCGATTGGGAATGGCATCGACTCGACCTGGTTCGATGCGGGCGCCGCTGTGGCATTCTCTTCTTGCGGTGACGGGACGATTACGGCGGCGCACGAGGATTCGCCTGACAAATATACGGTGGTGGATACAATCAAGACGCAAACTGGCGCACGCACCATGGCGCTGGACACAAGCAATCACAACATCTATACGGTCACGGCGGAATTTGGTCCGGCTCCCGCGGCCACACCGGAAAATCCGCGGCCACGGCCCGCGATCATACCGAACACTTTCACGCTGCTGATTTTCGCCAAGTAGGGCGGCCCAAAGGCAGAGCGGCGCTGGATTGAAGGCGGTCGTTGAAACGGACACCGCATAGCCGAAACAGCGGATCTGTGAAGAGACTTGGGCGCTTGTACCGCGCTCGGGGGGGCCGCTAATCCATATACCACGGCACATTGATTATGACGATGCGCCGGTTCCCTTTCATCAGAAGGGCTGCTTTGAGCCAAGTGGCCCTCTGATTGTGAAGAAAATTGAGATACCAGTGTCTTTCGACCAGTTCCGGAACGATGACCGCGATCTGCCTTCCCGGGTTTTTCGCTTCCAACTCCAAGACATAATCCACAATCGGCGTGATCACAAATCGATACGGCGACTTCAGAACTTTCAACTCGGGCATGCGTAGTCCAGTGGTACGGACCGGCCCTTCCACCACCTTGCGCCAATCTCTGACAAACTCATCTTTGTTTTCGTCGGTGCTGACATGCACAACGTGGATTTCCGAGCAAATGTTGAAAGCAAATTGCAATCCGGCCCGGGAAACTCTGGTCCAAGCCATCATGGGCATCACGACAATAGGAGACCTTACCTCACTTGAATCAAGCGCGCCCGCGTGCGCGATTTGCGCGCGCACACGATCGTAGTGGCGGCGAATCGAGAACATCATAATCATAATGAGCGGGATCAGCAGCGTGGTGATCCAAGCCCCGGCCAAGAACTTCGTTACGGTCACAATGATTGCCGTCCCCGCAGTGGCGACCGCGCCGAGGGCGTTCAGGGAGATGGCCAGGCGCGAACCGCCTTTGCGCCTCCAGTGCGCCACCATTCCCGCTTGCGACAGCGTGAACGCCAGAAAGGCGCCGACGGCGAAAAGCGGAATCAGGCGATCGGTCACGCCGCCAAACAAAATCAGCAATGCCGCGCAAAGCAGGGCCAGCGTGGTGATTCCCCAGGTATACACGAGCCGGCGGCCGCGCTCAGCCAGCGGAACGGGAAGATAGCCGTCCTGCGCAATCAGCCGGCACAGGCGCGGAAAATCCGCGAAGGCTGTATTTGCCGAGAAGGAGAGGACCAGCAGCACCGAGCCGATCGTGATCAGATAGAAGACGTTGCGTCCGACCACGGCTGCGGTAAGTTGCGAAAGCACGCTCTGGTATCCAGGCCCCGGTTCCACTGCGCCGATCTGATAGGCCCGGCAGAGATAGGCGATGCCCAGCAACATGATCGCCAGCAGCGCAATGACCGTTGTAAGCGTCCGCCGCGCGGTTTGCACCACCGGCTCCCGAAAGGCGGTGACGCCATTGCTCACGGCTTCCACGCCGGTCATGGCCGTGCAACCGCTGGCGAACGCCCTGAGCAAAAGCCAGAGGCCCACCGCGGCGGTGGCCGCAGGCAATGCCGGAGGCGCTTCGACTGGCGTCGGATGGCCACCTGACAGGATGGCCTTGCCGATTCCCGCCACGATGGTCGTTCCAAGCGTGCCCAGAAAGAGATACGTGGGCAGCATAAAGACGGCGCCCGTTTCGCGTGAGCCGCGCAGATTCACGAGCGTGATGAGCAATAAAATTGCCAGGCACAGCATCAGCGTATGCGGTTGAAGCTTGGGTATCGCCGAGACCAGCGCGCCCACGCCCGCCGAGATTCCCACCGCCGCGGTCAGAACGTAGTCGATCATCAATGCCGTGGCTGCCAGCAATCCGGCAAAGGGACCGAGGTTTTGCCCTGCTACGGTGTAGGAGCCGCCGCCTTGCGGATAAGCTTCGATCGTTTGCCGATAGGAGAAGTAGACGATCAGCAGCAAAATGACGATGCTGATTGTTATCGGCAAGATGTACGAAATGCCCGCGGCGCCCAGAGGAATTAACAGAGCCAGGGCGGCTTCGGGCCCGTAAGCCGCCGAGCTGAGCGCGTCCAGTCCGAAGACCGGTATCCCCGCCGCGGCTCCGAGTCTTTCCGCGCGTTCTTCGGAGGAGCGCAGGGGCCGTCCAAAGCAAAAATCAATCACAGACATCGTCCCGCCTTACCTCCCGATGAGCGGCTTATCTTTACACGGGAAAGCGATGCGGAAACCGCCGAGCTTCCTACCCGCGCATTGGACTGATAACAGCTCCTGCAGCGAGCTTCCGCTTGAGAGCGCGCGGCGGGTGACGTATGATCCCCACCGAACAGGGACTACCGCGCGCATGATTACTCGTTCCATTGGAGAGGGCAGTCGTTGGCTCCTGGAAAAGATTGTCGACGCCATTGCCGCCACGGGCATCAATCCCAACGTCCTTACGGCCTTCGGGTTGTTCGTGAACCTGTGGGCCGCGCTGCTTTTTGCGGAAGGCATGTTCCGGTCAGGCGCGGCGGTGATCTTCCTGGCCGGCTTTCTGGATATTCTCGACGGCCAGGTGGCTCGGCGCGAGCAGCGCGTTACCGCATTTGGGGCCTTTTTCGATTCCACGCTCGACCGCTACTCCGACATGGCTCTGTACATGGGCCTTCTTGTTTACTATGCGGTTAATGGAAGGGCCTCCTACGTAATCCTGGCCGCCGTGGCCACCGCGGGATCGGTCATGGTGAGTTACTCACGCGCCCGCGCCGAATCCCTGATTCCCACCTGCAAAGTAGGATTCATGGAACGGCCCGAGCGGCTTGTGCTGCTCATACTGGGAGGCACCTTCGACCGCATGGCGCCCGCCCTGTGGGTGATCGCCGTGGTTTCGACGATTACGGTGATTCACCGCATTGTTTATACCTGGCAAGAAACGAAAGCCGGCCGCACGCTGCCGGGAATTCACCTGGTTGTTTAAATCTTTGCCTCCGCCTGCGGTTCGCGCTCCGTGATGAGCGCCTCGCCCATGGAAGCATGAACCGGTCCCGCCACGGCCCTCCACACGACATCGCGTAGCTCGGCCAGTTCTCCCCTGCTGCAGCCTTCCGTCTCGATCGTTTCGTGAATACACACGACGATTGTCGAAGGCCGCAGCATCCAGCTCGTTTTTCGATTGAATGTGAACGAGCCCACAATGCTCACGGGCGTGATGGGCGTTCCGAAATCCCGCGCCATGCGAAAGATGCCATCGCGAAATGGACCTACACGCCCCGTGATTGTCCTGCCGCCTTCTGGGAACACGATCAGACTGACGCCTCGATCCAGGCTCGCGCGAGTCAAGCGCCACATCCGTTTCAGATCGGAAGGCCGGTTCACCTCCGGAACCGGCACGTTGCCGAAGCGCTTCATCAGCCAGCCATATACCGGGATTTGGAAATGCGACTCGAGCTCGAGGCCGCGAAAGAATTGAGGAATAACGCTGTAGAGCACAAATGGATCAAAAAGGTTGACGTGATTGGAAACGAAAAAACAAACCCGCTGTGGATCAAATCCCGGTGAGCGCCGAACTTCCACGCGTGCCCCGGCCAGCCGTACCACGTTGCGCGATAACCAACGCTGGGCTCCGTCGTTCTTCCGAGGATCTACGAAGATCGCCAGCAGAATGAGCACAGGACAAAAGGAAAAGAAGAAGGCTCCGGCCAACGCCCACCGAAAAAAACTCCGTATCCATAGATAAATCGAGAGCTGGCTTGCGGCCGCAGCAGAATTCGCGTTAGCGCGGCAATTTTCGGGCGGAACGCTCATACCAGGACGTCCAAGCCTCCGGGAAGCACTTCCACGCTCTCACACTTCAGTGTGAGCACCTCCCCGTCAATCATTACATCCACCGGTGTGTCCAGCGCGAATTCGATTCGCCGTACGCCGCGGCGCGAAGCGAGCGGGTGGCCAATGTGCGTCCCATCAAACAGCGTCGGCAGGTTCCGCAGCAGGCCGATCCTTCCGATCGGGCCCCAGCGAACGTACTCGATCAAACCGTCGGCCGTGGAGGCTTGCGGCGCGATCTTCATCCTGCCACCGGTATATTGGCTGTTATTGAAACTCAGAAAAAGGCAGCGCCGGCGGTCGAACTCAATGTCGTCGTCTGCGCGCAAAGGAAAAGCCCGGCGCCTGAGCGGCGCGAGACACTGCAGCACGCCGAGCAAGTACCCGAGTTCGCCGAGCCCCTTAAAGCGGCGATTGGCCGCCGCCGTCACATCGGCCGTGAACCCCACGCTGAGCAGATTGATGAAGTAAAGGTTGCCGCCGGAATGCTTCAGGCAAAGCACGTCGCTCGCAATCCTCCTGCGCGCTAGGATGGCTTCTTTGGCATATTCCGCGCCGTTGCTGGTGAAATCGCGAAGGAAGGAGTTGCCCGTGCCCAGCGGCAGGAAACCCAAAAGCGGCTTCCCGGCCCCCTCAGCTTCCGGAAAAAGCCCATTCACGATCTCGTATGCGGTCCCGTCTCCCCCGACGGCAATGAATTGGCGCAGTCCCCGCGCATACGCGAGCCGTGCCAGCCGCGTCGCGTCTCCGGGCTCAGACGTCTCTGCCACCTGCAACTCCACTCCGGCCGCGCGCAGTTTTTCAAGCGCCGCTTTGGCCAGTTTGCCGCAGCGCCCCCCGCCCGCGGCTGGATTGACGATGGCGAGAAAGGTGTCGCTCACAGGGGCTGCACAGCGCTGCGGTCCAGTTGGCGGCCGATCTGTTCGGCCAGAATGCTTCGTTTAATTTTCAGCGAGGCGGTTCGCGGGAAATCCTCAGACCAGAGAATATATCCGCTGACACGTTTGTAGGGCAGAAGGCGCTGATTGCGGCGCTCGAGCTCGCCGCCTATGGCGCCGTTTACGTTTTGGGTTGGATCCGCATGGACGACGAGCACGAGCTGCTCGCCGGTCATGGTGCGCTGCGGCCACAGGTAATTTGCCGCAAAGACGCAAAACTCTTTTACGGGCAGGCTCTCGAACACATTCTCGATGTCTTCCGGATAAATATTTTTCCCTTCGGCTGTGACGATCATGTTCTTCTTGCGCCCGAGGAGTTGCAGATGCCCGCTGGCATCGATTTTTCCCAGGTCTCCGGTCAGCAACCATCTGTCCACGATCGTTTCTGCCGTCAGTTCCGGATCGTCCAGATAATGTGACATGACCGTCTTGCTGCGCACCGCCACTTCACCCACGCCATCCGCCCCAGCATTGATGATGCGTACTTGCATTCCGGTTACCGGCTTGCCCAAGGTATCGGGCCGAAAGGGCTTCATATCGTTCACTGTGATGGCCGTGCACGCCTCCGTGCAACCGTAACCGTTGGCGATCTGGATCCCGAGATCGTGGAAAAATTCCAGAGTCTTAGGTTCGGTGAAGGCGCCCCCAACCAGGAGCGCGCGCAATTCGCCGCCAAACGCCTGGTGAACCTTCTTCAGCAGCACCCGGCTCAACTGTAGCCTGGGACGCCGGCGAGTCGCGAGGCGATTCACACGCACCAGTGCATTCCACAAGCGCCGCTTTATTGGGGGCAACGCGGCAAACCGCTCGCGCAAGCCGCGCTCCAGATTTTTCAGGATCAGCGGCACAATCGCCATGTAGGTGATCTTGTATCGCGTGAACGCTTCGCGAATGTATTCCGGCCGCAAAGTGCGCAGATGCACCACGGTTCCACCGCCCGTAAACGGCATGACGAAGCCGCCCATGAAGTCGATGGCGTGATTGGTCGGAATAATACTGAGGTAGCGTGCGCCAGGCCAAAACGGCCACAGCGGAGAAACCGCAGCGCATTGCTCGAGATAATTTTCGTGCGTCAGCACGCAGCCTTTCGGACGTCCCCCGGTTCCGGAGGAGTACACGATGCAAGCGGCGTCCTGCCGTTTTCGCGACCGAAATTCCGGCGCTTTTTCGCCGCGAAACTCCTCCCATCGCTTCGCGCCCGCGAGATCTGCGCCCGCGGGAGCCTCCGTGACTAAGGTGGTTTCGATTCGGGTTGCGGAGGAACCGCTTTGACTCAAGGCGCGCCAGATTGGATATTCCACAATCAGCGCACGCGATTTCGAGTGGGCCAGCAGCGCAAGGTGTTCGCCCGGCGTCAGCTTATAATCGAGCGGCACGAGCACGCCGCCGCAAAAGAAAACGGCATAGGCCGAAATCAGCCATTTGGATTGATTGCTCATCAGGATCGCCGCGCGATGGCCGGGAGCAAATCCGTTTTCTTGCCAGCCCGCCGCGACTCGAAGCGCCGCGTCGCCAAACTGCCGATAGGTCAAGCGGCAGCGTTCCTGCTCTCGATCTGCCTCGATGAGGCAGACTTCCTCAGCCCAACGCTCGATTGCGCTCCTCAGAGCAGCGCCGAGCGATTCGTATTGGCTCAAATCGAGCATGCCAATTACAGCCTTGCTTGGATGCGGCTGGCCAGGGTGCGAAAATCGGTCACGCCTTGGACTTCATAGTCAGGAAGTTCGATAGCGAAGTGATGTTCCAGCCGGGTGATCAATTCGAGCGCTCGCAGACTATCAATCTTCAGCTTCTTGTAAAAATCGTCGCTTGGCGCAAGTTCTTCACGCGGAATCTTGAAATGCCGCGCGGCCAAGCCCAGAATTTCCTCCGTGGTCTGC
The DNA here is from genome assembly GCA_035636675.1 of Rugosimonospora sp. Taxonomy (GTDB): domain Bacteria; phylum Acidobacteriota; class Terriglobia; order Acidiferrales; family UBA7541; genus Palsa-189. The sequence continues at coordinate 10,733 of DASPYR010000227.1, forward strand.
TCGAGCGTCTTCATGGGAAGCTATTTTACATTCTGGGAGCTGATCTGCGCGATTAGGGCAAGTAAGGATGCGCGCCCGTATGCTCCACGAATTTGCGAAGCCCCTCCATCACTGCGGACCGCTCGAAGAGCTCGCAAAACAGGTCGATCTCGCGCCGCAGTTCTTCGTGCGGAATGGGTTTCAGGAAGCGCTTCGCCGCCGCACTCGTCGTCCGATTGAATTTGCCCGCTTGCGCGGCGGTCGCACGCGCTACTTGTAAAGCTTCTCCTTCGCCAGCCACCTGGCTCACCAGCCCTGCGGCCATCGCCTTCGCCGCATTTATGCCGCGGCCAGTAAGCAGAAGGTCGCGCACGACGCCGTTGCCGGTATCACGCCGCAATCGCGGAATCCCGCCGAATCCGGGGATGAGCCCGAGACGCAGCTCCGGGAAGCAAAAGCGCGCCATCTTATCCGCGATAATCAGATCGCAAGCCAGCGCCAGCTCGAAGCCGCCACCGAACGTAACACCATGCACCGCGGCAATCGTGGTCAGCGGTGAAGCATCGATGGCGTTCAGGACGCGATGCATGCGTTCGAGAAATGTGCGTACGCCGGAAACGCGTTCGGCGGCCGTCAGCCCCAGGCTAGCCGCATAAAGCTCCCGCAGATCGGCGCCGGCTGAAAATCCTGCTTCTTGCCGGCTGTATACGATCAAGGCGCCCGCCTTTCCTTCCGCCGATTCGAGCGTGGCGACAAATTGCTCCAGATCCTCCAGCATCGCTGTGCCCATCTCGTTGCAAGGCGGGTGATGAAGCGCAAGCTCGATCGTGCCGTCCTTCAGCTCCCAGGAAAGCGTCTTCGTTTTCTCGGAAAGATGAACCTTGGGAGCGGTCACGATGGATTTTTGCGGTACATCGATTCGATGGCATCACGGAAGTGCGCGGCAATGGCATCCCGGCGCAATTTACCATTGGCCGTCAGGAGCCCGCTTTCGAGCGTCAGCGGCTGCGGTTCCATATGAAACGCCCGGATTTGACGATAATGCGGGAGACTCAAATTCAGATTGGCAATTGCCGCTTCCACTTCATCGAGCATTACGTCGCCGGTCACCAGGGCTGATAAGAAACTGCGCCCATTGCCAAACAGCACCACCTGTTGTGCCGCGGGAATCGCGCGCACCAATGTCTCCTCCAGGGGTTCCGGCGCAATATTATGGCCGGAGCCGAGGACCAGCAAGTTTTTCAGCCGCCCCACGACCCGCCAGTTCCCGCCGGGAGTTCGCTCGCCCTGATCGCCGGTGTGAAACCAGCCGTTCGACAGCGCCTTGGCTGTCTCGTCCGGCCGGTTCCAATAACCTGAAAAAATATTCGGCCCGCGTACCACAATTTCGCCCTGATCGCCTAGTTTCATCTGCATGCCGGGGATGGCCGGCCCGACGGCGCCCGGCTCCGCGCGCCCCGGATCATCCATGGTGCAAATGGCCGTTGTCTCCGTGAGACCGTAGACCTGTAACACGGGAATGCCGAGCATTTGAAAGAAAAGTTGCGTTTCCAGCGCCAGCGGCGCCGAACCGCAGATTAAGGCCTTGAGATTGGGCCCCAGCTTTTTGCGGATGGCGGGGAAAATCAAGTTCCGCGCGAGCAGCAGCGACACGCCTCCCCCTGTCCCGTTGCCGCTCCCAAGCGAAGCCGCCTTCGCCCTGGCAAATATCTTATTAGTAATTCCACCGCGCTTCGCGATCTGCCCCTCCACGGCTGACCGCATGCGCTCGAGCAGTTGCGGCACATTGAGGCAATAGTCGGGTGCGGCCTCGCGCAGATCATCCGCCAAACGGGTTAAGTCAGTCGAGAGCCGCAATTCACTCAAGCGCAAGAGGCTGGAGAGCAGCAGAATCCAGGATCCCGCAAAACAGAACGGCAAATAATGAAACACGCGATCCGGCTCCACGCGCCTGCCCATCAGCTGTGCGAACCGCGCCGTGGTGCAGGAGAGCATATACGTGACGTTGCCCACATTGAGCACCACGCCCTTTGATTCCCCGGAAGTGCCGGAGGTGTAAATAATCGTGACCGGATCAGAATCGGCCAGCGGAACAGGCCCGTGAGAGACATTTCCCGCACTGGCCCCTCGCGGCGCTGCGAAGATTTCTTTCAGCAGCACCGTGCGCGGTGCACCCGGCCATGCCGCGCGAAGAGCATCCTGCAACGCCGCGTCCCCGCAACAGATCACGGTTGGCTGAGCATCGCGAATCATGGCCGCGAGTTCGGCGGGCGCTTGCCGCGAATAAAGCGGCACAACCAGGATCCCATCGGCCATCGCCGCCAGATCCAGAGCGGCCCACTGGATGCTGTTTGGCGCCAGCAGCGCGCAGCGGTCTCCCTTACGCAGACCGCCTGCAGCGAGAAATGTGCGAGCCACCTTGATGCGTTCGAGCAGTGCGCCAGCGGTTACAGAGACGCGGCCCGCAGGCCGCATCTCTTCGAGCACCATGCGTTGCGGCATGCCCGCGAGGCGTTCAAAAATGTTCTGCAGAAAATTCACTGCGGAATTCTCGCGCTTTCAGTTCGCCGCCATTGCTTGGGCGCGGCCGTCGTACAACTCCACCAATCGCCTCAGGCCTGGATGTAACGGCGGAAGATAATCCTCCCAGCTCCTTATGCCACCCTGGATGGGGAATTCCGGGTAGCATTCGTGCACGGCTCGTTCAAAGAAAACGCCCATGCGCGCCATGCGCTTGAGATTTTGAACCACCGTGCGTCCCATGGCGTCGCGAATAGAGTCTGCGTCGGTGTACAGCCGTTCCATCGCGGCGATCAACTTCGGCTCGAGCTCGCTATCATCCACGTTCACCAGCAGGTCTTCTTGGCCGCGCTCTTGCATCAGATTGCGAATGCGTTCATCCATGGCGATGCCGGCCGAGGGCACCAAGCTCGGCATCGTGGTCACGATGGCGTGATAACGCGAGGAAACCACCATCTGGCCGGTCCGTAGAATGCTCACCAGTTGGTGCATGTCGTACATGTCCGAGGTGAATACGGGCAAGCCTCCCAGTTGCCTCGCAACCTCCAAGCAGGCTTTTTTGTCGATCTGTTCGGTGCCCACCACGATAGGGAACACTTTGCGCCTTTGCCGGAATGCGTGCACCGCTTTGCTCATTCCTGTAAGCATGCGGTTCAACGCGGCGTCGACCTTCGGCCCGGACTTGTGGAAATAGATCGTGCGATACTGACTTTCTTTGTAGGCGCCCGTCAGTACGCGCGCCAGATACTTCGCCAGCGAGGGCTTCACAGGCCAGCAGAAAGGATCGCTGGCGCACACGACGAGCACCGGCGTGACCCCATCCCAGCCTGCTTGGCGGAGCGCGTGGCGGCCGAATTCAGGCGCATTGGACTCAAAAGTCCACGCTGTATCCGTGCCAAGTTCGGCGGGAATACCTTGCTCCCGAAGCGCCGCCTGTGATCCCGAGCTTCGCGCGATTACGAACGACTGGCGGCAATACCGCCGGCACATCCAAGCGAGCATCGGGTTCATGCGGTCGGCGTCTCCACCGTAGCCCACCGAAAGCTTGTTCTGCGCTACGCCGAGACCCAAACTTCCCACCATCATCGTCGTCAACGCATCGGCCCACGTGCTCTTGAACATGGAGCCCTCGCACGCGATGGCGCCGTCGTTCCTCCGCACCTGACGATAGAGAAAAGCTGGGAAGATGTCCGGTAGCTTGACTTGGGTGGCACCGGGAAAATAACCGCGCGTCAGATCAAAATTCTGCGTTGTGACACTCAGCTCCACCCTTTCCGCGCCCAGGATATGCCGAATCTGCCGGATCGTCTCTTCTACGCGAAGATCAGAACCGGTGTTGCGCGCGCCGGCATAGCAGGCGAGCAGCAGCTTCAAGCGCTCTCCGGGCCGCCGCGCACGGCCGAAGCCCAGAATCCACTCGAGTTTGGCTCTTTCGATCAGCAAGGCGACCCAGGCCTCCAGCATGAAATCCATCATCGCTGAGATCCTCCGGCAATGGAATGTTCGGTGCGAGCATCATCGGCAAACATTTTCTCCAGTCCGCCCGGCCAATCGCGGTAGGGATAGCGGAATCGGTTCTCTTTCGCATACCGAAACAACGAAAAACAATAAGAGGAAAATGGCGCGGGAGCGCGCCTCAGCTCAGCCACCACGCGCGTATTATCGAATACCGTGTTCCACACAAGATAGGGCAAAAACACCTCCAACAGTGAAGCTGCGTAACCCAAATTATCGCGGCGGCGGGAGAGCCGTTCCACAATTGCGCGGAATGGAGCCTCTAGCTCAGGCCAAAACAATGGCTTCATCTTGCCACGAGCCTCCGCGAGTGCCGCCGTTAATTCTCGAAAGCTCTCCGAATTCACCCCCGAAGAGAGGTGATAGATCTCGTATTTCGGGCGAGGACGTTGGTGCAAAGCGACAATCGCGTCCGCCACATAATCGACGGGTACGATATCGACGCAGTCGTCGGGACGAAATGGCAGCACGGGCAGGCCGCCCAAAAAAACGAAAGCCCTCACCATGTCGAACTGCGTGGTTTCCGGCCGGCGGCTATCTCCCAGCACGATGCTGGGACGGAAAATCGTTCGAGGCACGTCCGGGAGCAGTTCCCGCACCAAGTGCTCGCCGAATCTCTTTGTGCGCGCGTAGGGATCATAGTCGGAGCGATCCCAATCGATGGCGCTATCTTCGTTCACCTGCTCGTTGCGCCGCTGGCCCGCCACGGCAACAGTGCTCACTTCACTGAAGCGCCGCAACCCATGCGCGTCATGAGCCCGGCGCGCGAGCTGAATGACCTCCAGCGTGCCGCGCAGATTTACGTTGAGGCAGCTTTTTTCCGATCTGCGATTGAGTGAGGCCGCGCAATGCAGCACCGAGTCCGTGGACGCGACCAGCAGGTCGTACTGCTCGTCATTGAGCCCGAAATGTGGAGAGGTCAGATCGCCGCAGAAAATGCGCATGCGTGCCGAGAGATGTTCGCGAAAAACGGGAAAGTCGAAGTGCAGCTGCAGAGAGCGCCACAGGCGGCGCTGCGCATCCTCCCCGTCTTCCGCGCGAACCAGCAGATTCAGCGATTCGCCATGCTGGTCGAGAAGTCCTGCGGCCAGATAGGATCCGATGTAACCGGTTGCGCCGGTGAGAAAGATAGCCATGTAGCTCAGGCGCCGTTGGCGTCAATCTGCGATGGCCCATCCGCCGCATCCGGCAGGTGGAACTCGCGGCGTTGAGCACTTTCCAGCGCATGCCCTTCGATCAGCGGATAACACCACTTGCGCAGCGCCGGAATGTGAATATTGATCCAGTAATCCCACCAGTCGATGATCTCGGGTTCGTAGGCAAATTGGTGGCGTTCCTCCGCCGGCAGGAGAGCGGAGAGCAATTGGACATTATCACACTCGAAAACTTGCTCGTTGTGCAGAATGAATGGCTCGTAGAGCTCGATGAGTTTCTCGACGCGCTCGAGATCCCGTTCCGCTTTGGCCAGCGGCGGGCGTCTGAACTGAAGAGCCGACGCGGCCCGGTTGATGCCTTGCACGACGAACTTTTGCGCCGGAACCGATAAGTTCCGATAGCGCTGCTTGGAGACCGGAATCGTATCGAAGCGCATGCGGACCCAATGCTCCAGACCCTGCTGAGCGCGATAGTGCTTGCGATGCGCGAGCGCGGTCAGCTCGATGGAGCGCCCCATATTGCAAGGATTGTCCGCGGATGTAGCCAGCTGGTAGAGACGCTTATGACGCCGCTCGACGAGCGCGGCAGCGATTAGCGTCATGCCGCGACAGACCATGTCCACCGGGATCACGTCCAGCCGTTTACGTTCATTTGAGGGCAACTGCCGGAAATAAGTCCCCAAGAGGTAGGAAAGAGGCGCGGACGTGTTGATCCCCTCGTTCCATCCTCGAAAGGGCTCTTCTATCGAGGTCTCCACGATGGAGGGGCGGACCACCGCGATGGGCAGACCGGCGCCTCGCGTCGCAAGCAGCGACTCCGCCAGACTCTTCGCGAACGTATACGTGTTGGGCCAGCCCAGCCTTCGAGCGCGCCGTGTTGCCGCGCGCGTGAGCCGGTTTCGTACCCAGCGCTGCCGGTTTTTCCGGATGAACTCGTCGACTTCGCGCCCTGGTGGCCGCTGATTTTCATGCAGGCGGCCCAAGGCCTGCCGGCGAAGCGCCGCTTCCACTTCTGGACTATGAGCGCGCTCTTCCACTTTGCGGACCAATTCCCGTAGGGAACGCAGTTCTCGCTCGACACTGAAATCCTCAACTCCTGCCGGCGTGTAATTCGGTTTCAGATCTTCGGCGACGCGTCCGTCGCGAGCGCCCACGACGTAGCAGGTAGAAAGGTGCAGTAGCGCGGCATGATCGGACGCACGGAGAAACTCAATCAGATGTGTTGCGGGTTCGACGTTGCTGGCCAAGGCATCGCGGAGGTCCGGATTGAAGTCCGTCAGACCAGAACTATTCACAACCAGATCGATCACGCGTGCCAGGCGCTGCC
>DASPYR010000228.1:0-2616 GCA_035636675.1 Rugosimonospora sp.
AACGACGGCGGTGAGTTCTACCTTAACGGCTTTGGGGAGGCGATTGACCCCCAGACCTTCCCCGCCGCGGGCGGAGTGCCGGCCACGAACAGCGCCAACATCGCTGGGCAGATTAAGGTGGATCGCAGCAGTTGCCCGAGCCGCGGCAACCTGTACCAGATTTTCGTGGCCCCTGATAGCGTAACCGAGAACCTGACGGGTGGAGCCCTACGTAGCATTTACGTCGGCGTCTCGACCGACGTGAATATGGGCTTGCCTGTATTCACGTTCACCGACCACAAGGTCTTCACCGGCCCGGCGGGCGCGCAGAATCAGGGAGCGGGCAATCTTTTCCCAGCTCTTGCCACGGATGACTTTGGGTTTGTCTACGCTGTATGGTCAGACAACTCCAACATCTTCTACTCCTTCTCGACCGATCAGGGCACGACCTGGTCGAGTCCAATTAATGTCAGCTTCCCGGTAAATGGGGGCCACGCCAACCTCTTCCCCTGGATCGCGGCCGACGCCAATGGTCACGTTGGGATCGTTTGGTTTGGCGATGATCGCGCCGGCAATTCCAATGATCGTGCCACTCTGGAGCCAGGACACCCAGCCTCGCAGGGGGCGCAATGCTCTAGCGGCTCAACTTGCATGCAGAACTGGGCGAAGTGGAACGTATACTACGCCGAGAGCGTCAACGGTCATGATGCCCCGCCGTTTTTTGTGCGGAGCGTGATCAGCGATCACGTCATCCACCGCGGTACGATCTCCACGGGCGGTCTTGGTGGTGGGGCGGACCGCAGCCTTGCCGATCTCTTCCAGATCGCCTTTGACCCGCAGCACTTCGCCAATGTCGCCTTCTCGGACGATCACCTGATCAACACGGAGGTCTCGGGATCAGACAACGGCTTCGACAACCCGACCAGCCGCCGGAAGATCCGCGCAAACTTCACGCACCAGCTCGCAGCAACTGCTGGCTTCGTCATCGGGGGCAATTGCGCGGGCCAACCACCACCGCCAGGAGGAGAGAAGATCACTGGTGGCGGCCAGATTGCTTCTCAAACGCCTGGTCAGACCGCTAATTTCGGGTTTGTCGCGAACAACAATAAGCCCAATGCGTCGCTTTCCTATCACGATGATGGCGCTACCGGGGGCAGCGTGGATGTCCACAGCGCGAACACCAGCGTGCCCTCGATGACGTTCTCAGGCAACTGCGCTACTTTCAAGGGCGACGCCAAGGTCAACCAGAAGCCCGGCTACACGTACACGGTAAACGCCTGTGATAATGCTGATCCTGGTGCGGGCAAGGACACGTTTTTCATCAGCGTAACCGGACCAAATAATTTCTCCTACAGTGATGGAGGGCCCATAACGAGCGGCAACATCCAAATCCACAAACAGTAACGTGGAAAAACTTCGCGCTCGAGGATGGAGAGCGATTTCACCCTGCCTCCGTCTCGGCAAAGCGGAAGCTACCACCGTCGAAATGCCGGGCGGTTGAGCTTTGAAGTGTCCCTTCTTTCATGAAGAACGTAAACCGCCGCACTGCGCAGCGATTGCAAAATAGGAATCCGTCTTCGTCACTTCTGCCCTCGTAAGCCGGATACCTCCGTGGGAAAAACAAACGCGGTACATGTTCGCGCACGGCACATTCCGGGCTGATCGTCGGCCATCCGGAAAGTGGCGGATTACTTTAGTGGCCCGTTGCTCGGGAACAGTCTGACCCCTGGCTGGCGAAGACAGACTCGATCATTTAATGCCCGATCGCCCCCCCAGCCTGACTGGAACCGTTTAGAATAAGAAAGATAGCGGAGCTTGAAGGATGTTGCTCAAGAGCCACTCGCAGCGCGGGCTGCCTGTTGGCTGGCCATTTGTTCCTTCATCTTCTGTTGCATTTCCTTAGGTGTGGGTTGGGCAATGTGGGTAGCGACCATCCAAGTGTAACCCTCGGGATCGACAACGGTTCCACAGCGGTCGCCCCAAAACATATCCATCACGGGTCCCTTGGGCGTGGCGCCGAGCTTTACGGCCTTGGCGACCGCCTTGTCTGCGTTCACCGTCAGCAGATACAAAGTCGTCGGCGAGGCGCCGATTGTTTTCGCGCCGCGGTAACCCATCTGCGGCATTTCCGGTCCCAACATTAATGTCGTGCCGCGGAGCGTCAGCTCGGCATGGATCGCCTTGCCGTCTGGACCATTCATGATCCCCCGTTTGGCAAAGCCGAATGCCTTTTGATAAAAGGCGGCTGCCGCTTTCACATCGGTCACCGTTAGTATTGCCGTTACCGAACCGTAGAGCTTTTTATTGAGCGGATCGATTTTTTTGGCCATAACACTCCTTTCGTGAGGCGAGTATTCGAGCTGAATTTCGGCGGAATTTGTTCATGATGCCCCGCTTGAAGAAAACTTCCGGACAGCGGAGACCAAGGATACTTCAATGAGAAACGTCCGGTCAACGTGCGAGTCGATGGCACAGCACACCTCGCCGAACTCTTCCCGCGCCCGGGGGATGCTGACGAATACCCAGCCATCACCGATCTGTCCGAGTGGTCGGCAATGCGGAAACTGCCCCGCGATCAAGGCGCGGCTTGCTTGCGTTGAGGGCGGGGCCAGCGTACGATTCTAAATTGTTGTTCTC
>DASPYR010000229.1:0-9670 GCA_035636675.1 Rugosimonospora sp.
GGGTCAAGGGCAAGGGTGGCAGCGGAACATCGTCATGAACGGAAGTCCGCACCTGCCGGCCAGCATCCGCCAGTGGTACGGCGACTCGCGCGGCCATTGGGAGGGCAATACGCTGGTGGTCGACGTGACGAATTTCAGTCCCAAGACTGATTATCAGGGCTCGCGCCAGAACTTGCATTTGGTCGAACGCTGGACGCGGACCGGGCCGAGCACGCTCGAATACGCCGTCACGATCGAGGATGCGACGGTGTGGACGCGGCCTTGGACGGTCAAGCAAGAGTTCACTAAGCAGAGCGAGCAGGAGAACAGAATTTATTATGAGCCTCGCTGCATCGAAGGAAACTATGCCTCCCCGGGGCTGATGCGGGGACAACGCATGGCCGAGGCCGCCTTTGTGCAGGGACAAGGTCCCGATCCGGCAATCAGCGACAATGCCACAGATTTTGTGGGCGTTGAAGACGATCCGTTGCAGTAGAGCCGAAAGAAGCAAAAAGAGGACATCATGCGCGGCCGATTCTCACGCTCGACGATAACGGTAGCTATTGCCGCGGCAGTGGTCAGCGCCGTCCTTTCGGTGTCTATCACGCGGACGTCCGGTCAGGCTTCCGCTGCGCGGCCGGCCCGCGTTGGCGGCAAACCCAACTTCAGCGGCATCTGGCAAGCCAATAACGAAGCCAACTGGGATTTGCAGGCGCACGCGGCGCTTCCCGGCGCCGTCACGCAGCCGGGAACCTATCCTTATGACTACGCACGCGTGCCGGCGGCGCCGGTCCTCGCGCTCGGCGCCGCGGGCGCCGTACCCGGATCGCTGGGCGTCGTGCAGGGTGACGGGCAGATCCCCTACACAGCAGGAGCCTTGCTGATCAAGAAGGAGAATTCGGAACACTGGATTGACCGCGACCCGGAGCTGAAGTGTTACTTGCCGGGCATTCCGCGCGCGATGTATATGCCCTATCCTTTCCAGATCACCCAAGGTACGGACAAGATCCACATGGCCTATGAATTCTCCAATACCGCGCGCACGATCCATTTGGACAAGGTCGCAGGGCCGCCGGACGATACCTGGATGGGCCACTCCGCCGGACACTGGGACGGAGACGCGCTCGTTGTTGACGTCACGAATTTCAATGACCGCAGCTGGTTCGATCGCGCCGGGAATTTCCATAGCGACGCGCTGCACCTGGTGGAGCGCTTCACGCTGATGTCGCCGGATATCATCAGGTACGAAGTGACGATCGAGGATCCCAAGGTCTTTACGCGGCCTTGGCGAATCGCCATGCCGCTCTATCGGCGGGTGGAAGCGAACATGCAGCTTCTCGAGTTTCGCTGCAACGAATTCGTCGAGGAGTTCATGTACGGAGGTCTTCGCAAGCAGCAGTTGGTGAAGCACTGGGAAGGCGAAACCATAGCGGTGGATATCACTCGCAAGGTTCCGAGCGGTGACCGGTTTTACGATTGGTACGGCGGTAAGTAATATGGACGGGCGCCACCTATCCTAAGTGGGATAGTCGAGCCGCCGCGGGCCACGGCGTCCATCTTGCTTCTAAACGCGGCAGGAGGCTGAAGTCGATGCGAACGAAGCTTGCCACAGCAGTCGTCGTCGTGGGTCTGGCAATCTGCGGAGGGGCGACGTCTGTGTGGGCGCACCACGCGTTTGCAGCAGAGTTCGACGCGAATAAACCGGTGAGTTTCAAGGGGACGATCACTAAAATGGAATGGGTCAATCCCCACACTTGGTTGCACGTCGACGTGAAGAAGCCCGATGGCACGGTGGAAAACTGGGCCGTTGAAGCGGGCACGCCGAATGTCCTGTTCCGGCGCGGGTTCACTAAGGAATCCTTACTGCCGGGCACCGAGATTGTGGTCGATGGGTACCAGGCGAAAGACGGGTCGCACCGAGCCAACGGCCGGGATCTTACGTTCCCTGACGGACGGAAGTTGTTTCTCGGCTCGTCCGGTACGGGCGCTCCCTATGAGTTGACGCCCCAGAGTAAAAAATAACTGAAGCGGCGCTCGATCTTAGGTGTTGGCGCGCGATTCGTATTTCGAGTCGCGGACCCCGAAGCTTGAGACCAGAGAAAACTGAGTTTCCAATGCGAGGTCGTTTGATACGTTTGTTGCCAGCTTTGGTGTTGACCCTTTGTTGTTTGGTGACGGCGACTAAAGCTTCGGCATACATGGCGCAGAGATCCAGTGACCTGGAACGTGAGTTTTATGTGATTCCTTCTGAATTTGTTCCAGGAGGATGGACCCACTTCGTCACTCTTCAGAAAACCGTGCCCCTCACGGCGACGTTGGAGGAAGGCAAGAACCAGGGCAGAGGAGGCTCTCTGCTCGGCTTCTTCAGCCGGATGGCAGATTCGTCGTGGAGCACCGGTCTGCACGAATCGCGGTATGCCTATGACCTCATCGAATCCGTTCACGTGTGGGCGTTGTGTCTTTTCTTCGGCCTGGCGGTGATGTTCGACCTGCGTCTGCTCGGTTGGACGATGCGGAGCGTACCCGTATCGGAAGTTGCCCGGCGCCTGCTACCCTGGACCGCAGTTGGTTTCGTCATCATGGTCATCAGCGGAGCACTGCTGTTTTCCGCGATACCTCTGCGGTCCTATCAGAATATTTTCTTCCGGACCAAGATGATTATGCTCGTGCTGGCAGGCGTGAACGTGTGGATTTTTCATTCGGGCGTTTATCGCCGGGTGACGACGTGGGAGTTGGACGGCATACCGCCGAAGGCGGCCAGGGTTGCCGGTGCGCTTTCCCTTGTGCTGTGGATCTGCATCGTTCTTTCGGGAAGAATGATTGCGTATAACTGGTTTGACTGCGACAGGCAGCCGCAACCGGCGATCATCAATTACCTCACCAGCTGCGTGCCGGATGGATCGGACCACTGATGTCCCTGCTGGCCTTCTTCCAGTGGTGTGAACAGTCGGGAATCGGCGCGGCGATACGACGATCCTCCTGGTTATTCCCCGTGATTGAGGCTATCCACCTGCTTGGCCTTGGAATGATTGGGGGAGCCGTGTTGGTGGTGGACTTGCGCCTCTTAGGGCTAGGCTTGCGGCGCCAGCCTATCGCACAACTTGCACGCGATGCCCAGCGATGGCTCATCGGCAGCCTGATAGTGATGATCATCACCGGTACCCTGCTGTTCCTGTCCGAAGCGATCAAGTGTTATTACCATGCGGCGTTCTGGATGAAGATGGCGTCACTGTTTCTGGCCATCGTTTTCACCTTTACGGTGCAGCGCAAAGTGACCATAGGCGATGAGGCTCGAATGAGTCCGATTTGGAGCAAGGTGGTGGCCCTGGTCTCAGTCGCGCTGTGGTCCGGCGTGGGCATCGGAGGACGCTGGATCGGGTTTTCGTAGGGACGGCGTCCCACTGTCGCCAGCACACAATCAATACCTCATGCCCGGAAAGTTCCGCATGGTACTCAGCCTGGATGCAAACGTCAAACACCCATGCCATCCGATCGTGGCCAGAACGCCTTCTCTATTCAGCATCTGACCAATACGGATTGAGGTATCCCAAAAGCCGCTCGCATTCATTTCGCGCCGGCCACGCCGGCAGGAAGCACGATGTTGCGAAGTAGCGTTCAGTAAGATATGGTGTGCAGTTTCTATGAAAATTGCCCTTCGGTCCTGGCACAGTGCAGCCCTTGTGGGGTGAGGCTCGTACCAAGCTGCCAGGAACGCTTCAGTTAATTGACTTGCCGGTGGCGTGACTGTGATCACTAGGGAACAGCTCAGGTGGCTTATCGTCGGTATCCTTCTGATCGCCGGGTTTGCCGGCGCTTCTTCTTGTTTGTGGGCGCAATCCTCAACGACGGGAGCGTTGCGGGGCACCGTTGTGGATCCAACGGGCGCAGTCGTTCCGGGTGTGACTGTCACGCTGAATAACATTACGACTGGGCAGGCGCAAGTAACAACGACCGACGCGAATGGCCTCTATGGATTCTCGTTACTTTCTCCCGGAACCTATGAAGTGGACTTTTCTGCGCAAGGATTCAAGATCTCCAAGGCGATGTCAGTGGTCGTAAACGTCTCGGAGGCCCCCGAGCTTGATGCCCAGCTCGAGGCGGGAGCATCGGAAGAACGCGTGACGTGCCAGTGCCAGCTCAGTCAGACAGCAACGTCCTCGAACGGCACGCTGGTGGACAGCAAGACCATTACGGCAGTCCCGCTGACGACGCGCAACTTCACACAGGTGATGTCGATGTCTTCAGGCTCCGCCGCCGCTGTGAACAATGCCGGACTCTTGGGCGCGGGCTCCCAGAGCGCGAACGTAAATGGCAACACGGACACCGGTCGATATACCGTAGACGGCGCAGCTTCCGCCACGACAGTCCCCAATCCGGACACGATTTCGGAGTTCAAGATTCAGACCTCGCAATATGATTCCGGGTATGGCGCGCGAGTGCCCAATACCAACCTGATTACCAGATCCGGCGAGAACCAGTTTCACGGAGATGCCTGGGAATTCGTGCGCAATGACATTTTCAACGCCAATGCCTTTTTTCGGAACACGGCCGGGCAGCCCCGTGCGAACCTGAAGCAAAACCAGTTCGGCGGCACGATCGGCGGACCGATCAAGAAAGATAAATTGTTCTTCTTTAGTTCCTATCAGGGAACACGGCAGGTGAACGGGTTGGACCCCGACGCCTCCTTATCCACCGTTCTTCTTCCGCCACTCACCAATGATCGCTCGGCAGCCACGATCGGTTCGCAGTTCTGTCCCACGAATAAGGCCCCCGCCATGCAGTCCAGATATTTGACCTTTGCCGGGGGAGTGCAGGTGGCCTGCGACGGGTCGAACATCAATCCTGTCGCGCTCAATCTTCTTCAGTTGAAGCTGCCCGATGGCAGCTATGCGATCCCCACACCACAAACAATACTTTCCAGCGGAGCAAATGCGGGTCTTGGGTTTTCGTCATATAGTCTGCCTTCCACGTATTACGAAAACCAATACTTGCTGAATGTTGATTACGTGATTTCCAAGAAACAAACGCTGTCGGGCCGGTTCTATGATGCCGCGGCGAACACGGCGAGATCCTTCGGTACCAATTTTTTTCGCTCCCCGGAGACGCCGAACACCCCAGGATTCCCGGAGAAAGCAATCGATAAAGACTACATCACAAGCGTAAAACTCACTTCGGTATTGACAAGCAACGTTGCCAACGAAGCTAGGATTACATTTACGCTTGCCAATACCGACGAAACAGGCCCCGGCGTTCCCTCGGCAGCCTCGATCGGTATGACGCCAGCTACCCCCTTGTTTCCGGAGCCGCCGGACTTCGCGATCCGGGGATCGTTGGGAGGCTTTCGAGTAGGGAATATCCACAACGATTACCGGAGCGCTACTAAGACATATTCTGGGGGAGACACGCTTTCCTGGGTTCACGGCAAGCACACCATTCGCACGGGAGTCTTCATCTTCAGACAAGACTTACAAAGCTTCAGCAGCCAATCCCGAGGAAGGATTACCTTTCAGAACTTTACCGACTTTTTGCTGGGCATGAGCGCGGCCCAGAATGGCAGTCCTCAGGGATTCAGCAATATTCAATCTATCGAAGCGAATGTAGGCTTGGGACCGAGGGGCGAAGTCGTACGTTCCTACCGAATCGATCATGGCTCCACCTTCGTGCAGGACGATACAAAAATCACCTCGCGCCTCACCGTCAATCTGGGTCTCCGCTGGGAATATCTTCCACCCTCTTGGGGCCCAGCCGGGGATCTTGGTAATGCCTGGCCGTCCCTCCTGCAGCTAGCGCCTATCCCGCCGGCGTCCGGCACGTATGTAGGAACTACTGTGCCTGCCAATTACAACCCCAACCAGATCAACCCCTACACGGGCCAACCGTTCGGACCACCCCCAGCAGGAGTATTTATCCGCCCGACCAAGAGCTACTATGCGAATGATGCTCCTCTGGACAGTTTCGCTCCGCGGTTCGGTCTAGCTTGGCAACCAGGCAGCAAACAGACCCGCGTGGTTGTGCGCGGCGGCTACGGATGGTTCTATCAGCTTCCTTCTGACGGAGGAAATGCCCCTAATACGGCTCAGAACAATACACAGCCGTTTGCCCAACTTTTTAGCGATACAGGCGCCAGCAATAGTGCGTCCACACTGCAGAAGCCATTCCCTACCACGACCCTGGGTTTTGTCCTACGAACGCCCACGTCGCGTCTTACTGACCGGGTAATCGGACCGGATTTCCGGATTCCGAAACTGCAACAATGGAGTCTGAACGTCCAATACAGATTCTCTCCCACCTTGGCGCTCGACCTGGGGTATGTCGGATCGTACGGCAACAACCTGTTGCTCGCCTATCAGTCGAACCAACCGCTGGTGGCCACTCCCGGCCATCCGGTGAACTGCGGGCTGCCGAATACGCCAGCAGGTTTGGGAGTGAGTGCGGCGGTTTTTGCCACCCTGGGCGTCGATGCAGCGGGCTGCGCCACCACGAATACGTCTGCCAATGCCTACCTGCGGGTACCGATCGTCGGCGAGACACCGACTGCCTTGCAAGCACACCAGTCTCTCGGGGCTTCCTGGTACCACAGCGCGCAGGCGACGCTGCGACAGCAGGTTTCTCATCGTCTAAGCTTTCAATTTGCTTATACCTTTTCCAAGGCCGAGGCCAATACAACGGTTTACAACGACCAGAGGAACCTTAATCTAGATTGGGCCCGCACGAGTTTCGATCGTACACACCGCGTGATCACCAACTTCAGCTATGATTTGCCCATCCTCCGGACGAAAGGATTCGGGGGCGCCATGCTGGGAGGTTGGTCAATTTCCGGGATCGTCATCGTGCAGAGTGGACTACCGATGTCTCTGACCGACCGCAACGGCGGTTCCGTCTATGGTTTCGCCGGACCCGCCACGATCACACTTTGCCCGGGCGCGACCTACAAAGATCTCGTGACCTCCGGCACTACCGGGTCTCGTTTGCGTAATTGGATTAATAAGTCGGCGATCTGTAATGCGCCCGCAATCGGCTCCGACGGCTCCTTGGGTTACGGGAATGCTGGTCAAAGCATTGCCAACGGACCGGGACAATTCAATACGGATATCTCCATCGGCAAGACCACCACCGTGGGCGGTCTGCGGGAAAACGCACAACTGGCTTTCCGCGCCGAGTTCTACAATGCTCTTAATCACCCCCAATTCGCCAATCCTGGCACAACTTTCGGAACGGCTACATTCGGCGTTATCACCCAAACGTCGGTCGCTCCTCGGCTGATTCAGTTCGGTTTGAAGTACGTTTTCTAGATGTGCCGGGCATCCTCGCGCAGGGTTCTCATTTGAGGTGAGACGAAGGTCTACCGATACCAGCCTCGACCCTCATCGCAGTATAGACAACGCGGCCAGATCGTTTGCAAACCGCCGCAGAACAGCCGTCAGACTTCGAAAGCGGGGTGCGCCTTAACTCTTTTTCGTCAGCTCGTTGTAAACCACAGTTGTAAACGACGGGAACTGTGGCGCGCCGGGAGCGGCGGGCGTATCGGTTTCACCGAGCGCCTGTTTGACCTGGTCCAATGATTTGCCCGGCGCGACCAGCTTCTTGATTTCTTCGCGTCTGGCCTGCACTTTCGCGAGCCTCTGCTGCACGTCGGCCTTCGTCTGCAAATCGCCATGGCCAGGAACGTAGGTGTCCGCGTTCAGCGAGGTAAGCCCCTTTACCGTCTGAATCCAGCCTTCTGAAGAGCCATTCTTTTCCGCATGAATGAGCGTATAGGGCTGGTTGGTGGCGATGATGTCCCCGGTGAATACGATTTTTTGTTCTGGCAGGTAAACCATCAGATCACCGCTGGTGTGCGCGGGCACGTAATGGAGCAAATTGAGCTTCACGCCGTTGATGGTCAGATTTTCCTTATTCGCCACAGTTTTATTGGGCAGGCGGTCTTGCGGGGCCGGATTCCGCGAACTGGCGGATGCCTCCATCTCCTTCTTGCAGTTTTCCTGGGAAATGATGGTCAAACCGGCCGGAAATGCGGCGAGCCCGTTTACATGATCGCCATCGCTGTGCGTGAGGATGACGGTGGTCACCGGTTTAGGCGTGATTTTCGCGATCTCGGCGAGCATCTCCTTGGCGGATGCCGGAGTCGTTTTTGCGTCAATCACGATAACGCCGTCCTTGCCTACAATGATGCCGGTATTTCCTCCGGCGCCTCCTTGCGTCCAGTACACCCCGCCATTCAGGGGCTTCACCGAGAGCGGCGGGGGTTGCTGCTGGGCATTCGCGAGGCTGGTAAACGCAACCGCGGCGAGAGCAATCGCCAAGACAAGACCAATTTTTTTAGCTGTCATCGGAAGTTTCCTTTCCTCCACTAAATTTCTCGTCGGAGATAATGGGCCGGGCGGATTTCCTGATCAGCGAGCATTTTACGCCTAGACAATCCAGCGCACAATCGGCTGCCTGGACTGGACAGATGCTATTTTTTGCTCACCGACTTTTGAACTGCAAACACGGTGATGGTGGGATTCCCACCGATGACTTCGGGCATCCTTCTTGTACTGATGACTCCGCCGTCTCCGGAAACAACGGCGACGCGCTGCACGTTATGGGCGGAATAGGTGATGACGCCTCCCTGGATGGAGTCTCCTAAATTCTGGCGGAGAAGAACCTTGCCCGAGCGAGCATCGAGAGCGTCGAAATAACCGCCCGTTTCGCCAGTAAAGATGAGATTGGAAGCGGTGAGTGCGATGGCAGCGACCAGCGGAGTGGGCGACTCGTACCGCCAGCGCTCCCGGCCTGTGGCGGCGTCAAATGCCGTGATCCGGCCACGAGCTTGGGGAAAAGGATCGTGATCGATGGGGCCGCCGAAATACGGCCCTTCGCCGGCATTCGCCTTCTCGGCGCTGGGCGCCTCCGTATCCTTGAAAATCTGCGAACACCACTGATCGTTACTGGGCACGACGAGCAGGTTGAGCCTGGGATTGTAGCCGGCGCTGTTCCATTCGCTGCCGCCCAGCGTTCCGGGGCAGACGCGAATCGCAGTGGTGCTGATCGGCGCCTCCGCGTTGAGCCGCGTGGTGAAAGGGATGCTGTAGAGAACCTTGTGTGAGTCCCGATCGACCACGCGGAGAACGCCATCTTTGCCCGTCGTAGCAATGGCGGTATGCGCGTCTATTTTAAAGATGGGATTGACGTGCGTGACGTCGTAATCATGGACATCGTGAGGGAGGAACTGATTGTACCAGGCCAAGCGGCCTGTCTTGGCGTCGAGTGCGATGATCGAATTGGTGAATAGATTCGCACCCGGCCGCGCATCATCATAAAAATCCGGCGCAGGATTGCCACCGGAAACGTAGAGCAAATCCTTTTCGACGTCGTAGGAGAGGGGAGTCCAAAGCGCGCCGCCGCCATGCTTGCGCGCGTCCGGATCAGGTCCCCAGGTATCCGCGCCGAGCTCACCATCGGCGGGAATAATATTGAACTTCCAGACCTCGTCGCCATCGGCCAATCGAAAGGCGCCGATCCACCCATTGGCCGCGGACTCTGATCCGGCGGGGCCGATGTAGATCAAATCGCCGTACACCAGCGGGGGCATACTGATGAAGTAGCCCAGGTTGGGATTGGCGATTTGCTTTACCCAGAGCAGACGGCCGCTGGCGGCGTCGAGAGCAATCAGATAACCATCCGCGGTGCCACGAATGATTTTTCCGCC
>DASPYR010000230.1:0-7163 GCA_035636675.1 Rugosimonospora sp.
CATTCAACGGGGCGGGCCGGTCATGTCGGCCTGCCCCGAGTTTTTTTATCCTTCCTCAGAATCGAAGACAGAACCAAAGAAAATGGACCGGCGGCGGCACAGCATGTCGTCCACGGCCTGCTGCATCTTCGTCCGCACTTCCCCACTGATTCGCTTAACGAGGGAAGCATCCGGAGCGGCTCCGGACGGAAATTGTTCTTCTACATGAATGGGAGGCAAGAACTGAGTGTGCCATTTGGAGGGCAGCGGCACAGGCAAGAAAGGAAATGTGGAAATGGGCAAACAGGGCCAATCCGAATAGCGCGTCCAGCGGCGTGACTTGATTTGACCGAAGATCGGGAATATCTCTGCACTGCCAATCGTGACAAACGGAACAATCGGGGCGCGGTAACGCAGGGCCATTTTCACAAAATCATCGCGGCCAAACCCCTGTAGCGTATAAGCTTTGCGATAAGGCGTGAATGCCCCCTGAACACCCTCCGGGAAAACGCCCAGAAGTTCGCCGCTTTCCAGCACGCGGGCGGCGCTTTCCTGGCACGCGACAACCCCGCCGAGTTTCCTGACGAAGTTGCAAATGAACGGAAATTTCAGAAGGCCGGGATGAGTCAAAAAGCGCGGAATTCTTCCGGTCTTTTCGACCAACTGATGCAGCGCCATGACGCCGTCCCAGGGCATGAACCCACGGTGCATCCCGACCAGGATTCCCGGCCCTTGGCGCGGAACGTGCCCCAACCCTCTCGTTTCGACGCGCCAATAGTAATCACACAGAAACTTAAATAGCGTCTTGCCGAAGAACCGGATGTAGTTCGCGTCCATCCCGAATTCATCAAATGCGCCTTCCGCCGGAGGAGTGGGCCCGCTTGAATTGCGGCATTCCACGAGCGCCGCAACACTCGATTTACCAGGGGCAAAGCCGAGCTCAGCTTTTATTTTTGCGTTGGAGATTGTCCACGGATAGCGCAAATACTCCAATGCTTCTGAGTTCGTGGTGAGTCGCTGCAAGGTCCGCGGGAAAGGAACACAAAGGCTTCGAACGATACGTGCGGCAGCACGCAGAGGAACCACGCCGTCCGGCGCGATGTTGAACACTCCTGGCCGGCCGCGCTCGACGGAGCAAAGGACGGCTTCGGCCAAGTCCGCAAGACTCAGAAGCTGCAGAACAGGATCGTGTCCCGGAATGGTCACCATGAGCCGCCGCATCAACCGCCGGCTGAGCAAAGTGGGCGAAGGAAGAATCGTTGCCGGACGAAGAATCGTGAGCGGCACGTTCGCTTTCAAAAGCCGGGCGCCGGCCTCCTCGAGCAATTTCCATCGCCTGCAGATTTGATACGTGCCAAAACCCCGGGCGGAATAATCTTCCGTGACCAGGCTCTTCCTCCCAGGTCCGGTTCCGTAGATCAGCGCGCTGGAAAGGAGGATGAAATTCTTGGGACGGATTCTGGCGGATTGCTGAAAGACCTGCTCGGCTTCGGGTAAATCGGGCATCGTCCCTTCTTTGTCCGTCAGCGAGGGAATGTAGATGCAGGATAGTTCCGAATCATGTTCGGCCGCACGATTGCAAAAACTCGCGACCTCGGCAAGATCGTATTCGTGGATTGGTCTGGCCCGGCGGAGACTTTGCAGCAAGGCGCGCGCCCAAGTATTACCACCTCGGGCGATCAGCGCTATCCTGGCCATATCAGGGCTTTAGGGAACAAGCACAGGACTGCCCGCCTGTCCTGCTGTAGCGGGCGTTTTGCGTTACTGCGCGGAAGGTTGAACCGAAGCGCTCGCGGGCTCCGCCCCGGAAAAGAAATGATGGACGGCCAGCCAGATATCTTCGCCCTTTTCGTAGAGCCAAGCCTGAGTTGGAGGAACACCAAGCTGGCGGAAAAGCTCCGGCCGATAATCGTCATTCGACGCTTCGACAATCTTGCCGTTCGCGAAGCGGAACGTGCTTCTGCCCCGCACGTTAATCCGCTTTCCCGTGGGCTTCAACCCGTGACCTTGGCCGGTGTGCGTCCCCCTGGCCGACCACACCACGTTGACCACGTCGCCGCTTACGGTTATCTGGTCTGCCGTCATCACCAGATCAGGAGCGGCGGACCGCCACCCTTTTCCTTCGGCCACGGCCTGGTCCAAGCTTTCACTCCGGTTGCCGAAATGGACCTTGCAATTCCTGTCGTAGATCTGATCGATCTCACCATAGCGCCCTGCGGTAAAGAGGTCGTCGAACACTCGCCGCGCAACGAGCTTGTTCTGCTCTGGATTAGCTTGCCCTTGTCCCGGCGTGGCCTGCGGTCCCGGTGCCGGCCTCTGTGGGTTTCTCTGTTCTGCCACGGTCAGGGTTAGTCCGCCACAGATAATCAACACAAAAACGAGCATCCTGTACCGCCGCATGTGAGACCTCCTCCTGATGCTTCTTGGCGCGAGATTATACTCCCATTCCCAAAAAGCAACGGATCTTTCGTTGCGCCAGCCCGGGCAAAATCGCAGGATTCGGTCTCAACCAGATGAGATGCTCACCGGAGTCCCGGAGCCTTTTCCTCTTTCCTTGCCCCTCGTCTAGCCTTCGGGTAAGATTCGGTGGGCCTATTCCAGCAGGCAATTCCGGAGGACCCCCAGGAGATTATGGCCAACCTTTTGAGGCGGATGCTGCCGCACGAAGCCAGCTTCTTCGACATGTTCATCAAACAGGCCGAGAATGTTCACGCGGGCGCGAAAGCGCTCGTGGAAATGCTGACCCACTACACGGGCGTCCCGGAGCAAGCCCAGAACATCAAGGCGATCGAGCACACTGGCGACGAGATTACGCACGCCCTGATTACCAAGCTGAATCAGACCTTCGTCACGCCGTTTGACCGGGAGGATATCCACGTTCTTTCGACAAAAGTGGACGATGTCCTGGACTTGGTGGATGCGGCGGCTGCTCGCATGGTGATTTACCGCGTGAGCAGCGTCCGGCCTGGGACGTCCGACCTGGCGCGCGTTCTTTACGAATCTACAGGCGAAGTGGCCGCTGCCGTCCGCCTGCTCGAAAAGCGGGACCACATCCTCGATCATTGCATCGAGATTAACCGGCTGGAGAATGAGAGCGACCGCCTTTGCCGCACGCTCATCGCCCAATTATTCGACGAAGAGCGCGACCCCGTGCAGATCATCAAGTGGAAAGAGATATTCGAAGTGATCGAAACGGCTGTGGATAAATGCGAGGATGTGGCCAACGTCATCGAATCCGTGACCTTGAAAAGCGCTTGATAGGGGCCACAGCGTCGGACGGTTCTCAGGTTGGCGCGTCTTGATTTCGCCCCATCAAGTGCGACGTGGGTCGCCTTCGATTTCGCTGGTTTGTCCAGCCTCGTGAAGAGTCACTGCTTGCCGTCCGCCAGGGGTAGCTGCCCGGCCTAACTTTATGAAAGGGCAGGAACCGGCCTCTTGCTTGGTAACATCCTCATCGTTAACGACATAACTGGATATCCGACCAGGATATTTGTGCCGTGCAAGCGCCTCCAGTCAAGGGCCCCCTCCCGTAACATGCTCAATCCTAAGGAGTTAAATCGGCCCTTGACAATCGGCAGTCAATTTTGGTATAATTACTTGAGTGGTTATCGCCGGGTGCCGCTAGGTGGAACCGCCTTTAGGCCGCCAGACAGACCGCAGTAGGTCAGGAAGGGAAAAGGAAAAGTAAGATGGTTCTTGGCCGCTTGCAAACCCAACACCGGGACACGTGTCTCGCCGCGACCCGCTCCCCGTTTTCGACCTTCGACACTCAACCCCTTTCTTTTCACATTCTTATGAATTCCGCCTCCGTAAACCCTTTCGGCGCACATACTTCCAAGAAATCGCACATCTATATCAAAACACGTGGTTTCAAACCCTTTAGGGACACATACTTGCAGAGTGTTATTTCGCAAACCCTTTTGAATCACATACTTACGAAAAACAGGGGGTGGGGGGAGGGGCCCACTTTCGGGTCCCGAACACAAGTCACGAGTCACGGATCACGGGCCACAGAAGGCACGCGCCGCACGCCACTATGGTACATTCTTGCCGCCCCGCGAATCGGGGAACGTCATGACACCCTTTGACCGCATCATCTGGATCGTTCTCGACAGCGTCGGCATTGGTGCCCTGCCCGGCGCCGCCACCCATGGCGAAACCGGACGCAATACCCTCGGCAACAAGCCGGCTTCCGGAACCGAAATTCTCATTTATAGCGAGGTTTGCGGCCTTGGATAACTTCAATCTTCTCCTGTTTATCGTTGGGCTTGCACTGGCGTTCGAGTTTTCCAATGGCTGGCACGATGCCGCGAATTCAATCGCCACGGTCGTTTCGACCCGCGTCCTTACGCCATTGTGGGCAGTTGTCTGGGCAGCCTTCTGGAATTTCATTGCCGCATTTGTATTCGGCACAGCGGTGGCAAAAACGATTGGCCAGGGTTTAGTGCGCATCAACTTGATTAACGAGCAGGTTGTGCTCGCCGGCCTGTTTGGCGCCATCCTCTGGAACCTGCTCACACTGTCTCTCGGACTGCCAACGAGTTCGTCCCACGCGTTGATGGGCGGGTATGGCGGGGCGGCGATTGCGCGAGCGGGATTTCGCGCCATTATTGTTTCCGGCTGGACCAAACCGGTGATTTTCATTTTCGTGGCGCCGTTCGTCGGCATGGCCGTAGCCATCACAGTCACTATTGCGACGAGCTGGATGGTTCGGCGGCATTCGCCCCATCGCGTGGACCGTTGGTTTCGCCGCTTGCAGCTGATTTCTGCTGCGGCTTACAGCCTGGGGCACGGCACAAACGACGCGCAGAAAGGCATGGGAATCATCACGGCAGCGCTGGTCGCCGGCAAATACCTCAAGACGTACTCGGTCCCCTTTTGGGTTATCATTTGTTGTCACTTGGCAATGGGCGGCGGCACGATGGCTGGCGGTTGGCGTATCGTGAAGACCATGGGCCAGCGCATAACCAAACTGAATCCGTTTGGGGGATTCGCCGCCGAAGCGGCGGGAGCTTTGACGCTGGCAGGAACGGCACATTTCGGAATTCCGGTGAGCACAACTCACACAATTACCGGTGCGATCGTTGGCGTGGGTGCGTCACGCCGCCTTACCGCGGTTCGCTGGGGCGTGACGCGACGCATCGTGTGGGCCTGGGTGCTGACGATTCCCGGAGCCGGAGGGCTCGGCGCCGGCATCTATCACTTGATTCGCCTCTGGAAGGGCTGATATGGCGGAACATAGAGCACCGTTCGCGACAGTCGAAGAAGCCGTCGAGGAAATCCGTCAGGGCAAGATGATCGTCCTGGTGGACGACGAAGACCGCGAAAACGAAGGCGATCTCACGATGGCGGCGGAGATGGTGACCCCGGAAGCTATCAACTTCATGGCGAAGTTCGGGCGCGGATTGATTTGTCTGGCCCTTACCGAACACCGCTGCGATGAGCTGCACCTGCCTTTGATGTCGCCCAACAACACCTCGGCGCACGGCACGGCGTTCTGCGAAGCCATTGACGCGCGCTACGGCACGACCACCGGCATCAGCGCGGCCGACCGCGCCACCACCATTCTTGCGGCGATTGATGCCAAGACCCGGCCCGGCGACCTGGCGAGACCCGGCCACGTGTTTCCCCTGCGAGCGCGGCATGGCGGCGTGCTGGTCCGCGCCGGGCAGACGGAGGCCTCGGTGGATCTTGCGCGCATCGCCGGGATGACTCCTGCGGGAGTGATCTGCGAAATCATGAATGAAGACGGCACGATGGCTCGCGTGCCGCAACTTCTGGAGTTTTGCCGGACGCACGGCCTGAAGCTGCTCACGACTGCCGACCTGATCCGCTACCGCATGCAACATGAGCGGTACGTCCGGCGCATCGCTGAAGCGCCCCTCAAAACGCACTATGGTGAATTCCGCATGATCGCTTTCTCAAGCGATATTGACCATGAGCAGCACGTCGCGCTGGTCCGCGGGAACCTCGAGGGCGATCAGCCGCCGCTGGTTCGCGTGCACTCCCATTGCTTGACGGGAGACGTTTTTGGTTCGACGGCTTGCGACTGCCATGAAATTGTGGCGCGCTCGCTCGAGGCCATCGCGAAAGAGGGGCGCGGCGTTTTTGTCTATCTCCACCACACGGGCCGGGGATTCGGGATCGACTCAGCCCGGGTAACGCCCGGCGAGCTTCCACGGATTTTGTACCATTCTCGCGGCCAGCTTGACCGCGACCTCGCCCGGCAGCGCCTGGTTCAACATGAAAGCGGCATCGGAGCGCAGGTCTTGATTGATCTCGGTCTCAAAGGCATCCGCGTGCTCACAAATCATCCTCGGAAAGTTGTCGCGCTGGAGGGCTACGGAATTACCATCGCGGATCAGGTGCCCCTATCCATCCCGCAGGGGAAGCCCACGCATCAGGTGCTGTAAAACTCAGGACCCAATTGAGGCTGGTTTTTGTAGTGGTCTACCCGTTTTGGGAGGGGTGGGCGAGCGCACAGTGAGATACGGGCGCATCATTCGATACTTCTTCTTGCCAATTCCACGGATAGCGAGGAGATCATCCACACGCCGGAAAGGCCCGGACGTTTCGCGCATGTGGACAATTGCCCCGGCCGTTTTAGGCCCGATTCCCGGAACCTGCTGAAGCTGTTCGGCCGTTGCGGAATTGATGTCCAGCGGTTGAGCGGGAGGATGCTTCTTGGCCATTGCGTGCGCGCCAAAAAGGAAAAAAACAAGAAAGGCAAAAATTAACGCAACGCTTCGCTCACTCCGCTCGGAATCACGACTCATGGCCCCTTTTCAATAGACCGTTCGAGAACGCTTCCTTGCGCATCATACACGGTGAGCTCGCCGAAGAGTTTGGCCTGCGCCTCAACTTCATTCCGATCGCCAACGATCACGATTTGCGCGTTCGCGGAATTGAAGTATTTTCGCGCGGCGGCCAGAACATCTTTGGAGGTCAAGGCGCGAACGCGCTCGCGATAGCTTTCGAGATAGTCTTCAGGGAGCTCGTTCAAATAAACCGTGGAAAGCTGGCTGAGCAAACCATCCTGCGTACCGAGGCCGAGCGAGAATACTCCGCTCAGATAATTGCGCGCGTCCGCCAACTCATCATCGGGAACCGGCAGCGCGCGCATGCGGTCGAGCTCGTAAAAGATTTCGGTGAGCGTAGCGGCCACGACCTCATTCCGCACTGCC
>DASPYR010000231.1:0-4612 GCA_035636675.1 Rugosimonospora sp.
GTAGTGTTACAAAACGACCCTTTAGCCCTGTTGTGCAGGTAGGAAAACCATTGAGGGATCGTGTGCCAATTGAGCCGCTGGATTCATCTAACCGTCCTGAATTTAGGGTTTAACGGTCATCTCGGGAGCGACATGCAGGTAATCCGCTTGTACAATGAGTACAGGGTGTGGGGAGGATTCCCCAGGGCACGCAGTGAGGGCGTGGAAATCGGGCCGGATCGCGGAGGCTTCCTGACGATCTGTTTTATTGACCCTTTCGCATGAATCAAACCAAATCGTTAACCAACAGCGGGGCTGCAGCGTCTGTAGTTAAGGCAGGTCCCGAGGGCGACCGGAGAGCTGAATGAATTGGACTAGGATAATCAGTACGATGGCGGCGCTGGTGGGCTTACTGGCGATGTCGGGCTGTTCGAAAAAGAGTACGCAGGCCGCCGGCCTGCCGCAATTTGCGCCGCTCGTTACGGTGACGCGCGCCACGACGCATGACGTTCCGGTATATCTGGAAGAGATCGGACGCAGCGGCGCCTTCGAATCGGTGACCGTAACGCCCCAGATTTCCGGCCGCATTATGGAACGGTCTTTCGAGGACGGCGCCGAACTGAAAAAAGGGCAGCTCCTCTTCACCATAGATCCGCGCCCCTATCAGGCGCAGCTCGATTCGACGCAGGCGCAGCTTGCGCAAAGCAAAGCGGCGCTCGATTTGGCCAAGACGCAATTAAAGATGTACGGCAGCATCGCCAACACGCGCGCCGTTTCTCAGATGGACGTGGAAGCGAAAAAGAACACGGTGGCCGTTGACGAGGCGCAGGTGCAAGCCGCCGAAGCCGCCGTGGAAAACGCCAAGTTAAATCTGGAGTACTGCTACATCCATTCACCGATCGACGGCCGGGCGGGAATGAGGCTCGTCGATGTAGGAAATGTGGTGCAGACGAATAGCACCGGGCTGCTGCTCATTCAACGGCTGGACCCGATCTACGCGGACTTCACGGTCACCGAGGCCGACCTTCCGGAGGTGCAACGGCAGCTTGCCCGAGGCACCTTGCAGGCTTTGGTGCGCATTCCCGCCGATCCGCCCAATCGAGCACGCCAGGGCAAACTGACCTTCGTCGATAATACGGTGCAGAATGCCACCGGCACCGTAAATCTGCGGGCCACCATTGCCAATGCCGACCACCATTTTTGGCCCGGGCAATTCCTAGGCGTGACGCTAGTGTTAGCGACGGCCAAAGGCGCGGTACTCATCCCGAATCAAGCCACACAGATCAGCCAGCAGGGTCCTTATGTGTATGTAGTCAAGCCCGACGACACCGCGGAACTGCGTCTGGTGACGCTGGGTCAGCGACAAGGCGACGACGTCGTGGTGACTAAGGGCCTGGCAGACGGCGAGCGCGTGGTGGTCACTGGACAGCTAACGGTCCAGCCCGGCGGTAAAGTGCACGTGGAAGAAGATGCACCGGCCAACCCGCCTGGAGGCGCGCCTGGGGCCGCGCCGCCTGATCCCAAGAGCCCGGCAAAATCTTCAGATTCCGGTAATAGAAGCAAGAGCTGAGAGGACCTTGGCGTGAACCTTTCCGAATTATTTGTCCGCCGTCCCGTAATGACGGTCGTTTTGACCGCCTCCGCAATTCTCTTTGGCATATTGGCTTACCTCAGTCTTCCGGTGAACGATTTGCCGGCGGTGGATTATCCGGTCATTCAGGCTCAGGTGAATTATCCTGGCGCCACGCCGGAAACGATGGCCAACAATGTGGCCACGCCGCTCGAACGCCAGTTCATGCAGATTCCTGGCCTCGAGATGGTGACCTCCAACAGCGGCACAGGACACAGCAGTTTCGTTTTGCAGTTTGCTCTTTCCAAGAGCGTTGATGCCGCCGCCACGGACGTGCAGTCCGCGATCAACCAGGCCGCCGGGAAATTACCTGTAGACCTGCCTAGCCCGCCGACGTTCTCGAAGACCAATCCTAACGATCAGCCGATCATCTACATGGGTCTAACGAGCGACACAGTTACCGAAGGTCAGCTCTTCGACTATGCCAATACACAAGTGGGCGAGAGGATCAGCATTCTGCCGGGTGTGAGCCAAGTGCAGGTTTATGGCTCACAATCGGCCGTGCGCATCAAAGCGGATCCTTCGGCGATGGCCAGCCGCAATATCACCATCGATGATCTGACTGCCGCGGTCAAAAACGGCACGGCGTACACGGGAGCCGGGCAGTTCGATGGCCGGCATAAGACCTTCTTGCTTCAGCCCCAGGGGCAATTGACCAAGGCGGAAGATTATAACGAGCTCATCGTCAGCCAAAATAACGGGCGCCCCGTTTACCTGAAAGATGTCGCCAAGGCCACCGACAGCGTGCAGGACGAGCGCATTAACATGCGCTTCTGGGTGCGCGGCCACCAAGTGCCTTCGGCGATCGTCGTGGTCGCGGTTTTCCGCAGAGCCGGCTCCAATGCCGTGCAAGTGGCCAAAGAAGTGCGTGACGCTGCGCCCACTATCCGCGCGACGCTGCCGAGTTCGGTAGATGTCGTGCCGATCTACGACCGTTCGCAAACCATTGTGAACAGCGTAAAGGATGTGCAAAGCACCCTGCTGATCGCGTTTGGCCTGGTGGTGCTGGTCATCTTTATTTTCCTGGGGCGCGCCACCGACACGTTGATTCCCGCGATGG
Organism: Rugosimonospora sp.; assembly: GCA_035636675.1. Classification (GTDB taxonomy): domain Bacteria; phylum Acidobacteriota; class Terriglobia; order Acidiferrales; family UBA7541; genus Palsa-189. Next base: position 2,670 of record DASPYR010000231.1, read on the forward strand.
CGCTGCCGTTATCACTGCTGCTTACCTTCGTGGTGATGAATCTTCTGGGCTATAGCCTGGACAATCTCTCGCTCATGGCCTTGACGCTGGCCATCGGATTCCTGGTCGATGATGCCGTCGTGTTTCTCGAAAATACGGTTCGCCTGATGGAGGAAGGTGCGGGAGCGCTGGATGCCACCTTGCAATCAGCGCGAGAGATCAGCTTCACGATTTTGGCCATGACCATCTCGCTGGCTGCCGTGTTTATTCCCCTGGTGTTCATGAGCGGCCTGATCGGACGCATCTTCCGCGAATTCTCGATCACCATCATCGTGGCCATATTCGCAAGCGGAATCGTGTCGTTGACGCTCACGCCTTTGATGTGTTCGAGGCTGCTGAGCGGGCGTGGTGAAGGCGCAAAGAGAACCTGGATGGAGCGCGTGGTCGGAAGGGTCGAGCGCCGAGTTGTGGATCTCTACGGCCGCTCGCTTTGGTTTTTCCTGCGGCAGCGCTGGGTTTCGGTTCTGGTGTGGGTCGTCTGCTTGCTGGGGACGGGATATCTTTTTTACATCGTTCCCAAGGCTTTTCTGCCGATTGGAGATAGCTCCTTCGTTCGGGGCGTCTTTGTGGCGCAGGAGGGCTCGTCGCCGGACCAGATGCATGCCTATCAGTTGCGGTCGGAGGACGCCCTGCATTCGAACCCGGCCGTGGATATGACTTTTACCATGGCCGGCGCCAGCGCGTTTTTCCCCTCAAATCAGGGAGCGATGTTTGTGATCCTTAAGGCTCCGGACCAAAGGCCGCCCATCCAGGCGGTTGCGGGTCAGTTGATGGGCGGAATCAATTCCCGGGTGCCGGGGCTCATGACCTTCCTGCAGCCCAATCCGGTGCTGGAGATCAGCACCGGCGCGACCGCCAATTTTCAGGGCCAATTTGCCTATTCGCTGTCCGGCATCGAGCCCAACCAGGTTTACACGATTGCCGGGCAATTGATGGCCAAGATGCGCGAGTTTCCCGGGTTTTTGTTCATAAATTCGGACCTCTTTAATCACACGCCGAATCTGCAGGTCGATATTTTGCGGGATCAGGCCAAGATTTATGGAGTTTCCGAAGCGCGCATCCTTACCCTGCTGCATAACGCCTATTCGCAGAATTATGCCTATCTCATCAAGCGGCCCAACGACCAATACCAGGTAATTTTGGAAGTGACGGATAAAGACCGCGCCGACCCGCAGGATTTGAATCTGCTGTACATCAAGAGCGACGACGGCCAGCGCTTGGTTCCCCTGCGCGCCGTCACCAAGTGGACGTCGATGCTGGGTCCGCAGGCCGTCAACCACATCAACCAGTTCACCAGCGTAACCATCTTTTTCAACCTCAAGCCAGGCTACACTATCGGCCAAGCCACTCAATTTGTAGAGAACACCGCCAAGGAAATTCTCCCCATTGATGTTCGCGGCAGCCTGCAGGGCGAGGCCTTGACGTTCCGCGACACCGTTTCGAGCCTGACCATCCTGATGGTGCTGGCGGTTTTCGTGATGTACGTGATCCTGGCCATCCTCTACGAAAATTATCTGCACCCTATCACGGTGCTTTCGTCGCTCCCCGTGGCGTTGGTGGGCGGCTTATTGACGCTTTGGCTGTTCAACGCGGAAGCCTCGCTCTATGCCTTCATCGGCATGTTCATGCTGATGGGCATCGTGAAGAAGAACGGAATCATGATCGTGGATTTTGCCCAGCAGCGAGTGGAGCAGGGCATTGAGGATATGCAGGCGATTCACGACGCCAGCATGGAGCGCTTCCGGCCCATCATGATGACCACTCTGGCGGCGCTCATGGGCGCGCTGCCCATCGCCTTGGGGTTCGGAGCCGATGGAGCATCGCGGCGCCCGCTGGGTCTGGTGGTCGTCGGTGGGCTCATCGTTTCGCAGTTCATCACGCTTTACGTCACGCCGGCCATTTAC
>DASPYR010000232.1:0-3148 GCA_035636675.1 Rugosimonospora sp.
TTGACGTCTTCCACCGCCACCGATGTCATCGTGGAGAGGACCTGCAACGTGCCGTGCGCTTTTGCTGCCCGCGCTACGGCCAATTCGCCTTCGGGAAAGAACGATTTCTCGCCGCCCGTCGGACACGTGAAGATCGGGCTGCTGTACGCGGTGCCAAACAGCTCCACGCGCATGTCCACTTTCATGGCGTCGCGCAGCCGGCGCGGCCGCAGCTCGATATGCTTGAATCCGTCGCGATTAGCGCGCAACGTGGCGTCGTCATCCACGCCGCTCGCCATGTAGGCCCAATGGCCGGGATTTACCTTGCGATGAGCCGCCTCCTCAAAGTCGAAGACGTTGAGGGCCTCGGCCGGGCTCGCGATTACGTCGGACGCGGGTCGCGCGCTTTGCGCCAAGACGAGGCCGCTTCGCTCGAGAAATGCGCTCACTCCGCCAAGCGCGGCGACGTATGGGCTGGCGGCCAGAAACTTGAGAAATTCGCGGCGGGCATTGCGGGTAGATTCGCTCATAATGGCCCGGATTCTAGCGCGCTGGGCGCTTTCTGCCTAGCCCCGATTCCGCCGCACGCCTTTTCGCGTCAAGCAGTCGGATTTTCGGTCCATCAGTGAGAAGATAGGCACGCCTAGGGCGTCAAAGAATCTCCGATGAAAATGGAGGACATCATGGCGCATCGCCGCAAGTTGTTGTTAGCAGTTGCACTGGTTTCAGCAGGCTTGTTGGCAATTTTCCTGTTGGCGCGCCTGGATTTTCTGGTGCCGGTGCAGCGGGCTGCCGGTCAGAACAAGAGCTCTACCACGGTTACACCCGCGGATTATCTTAAATGGCGCAACGAATTTAAAAACTGGGGCCGCTGGGGAGCGGATGATCAGCGCGGCGCCTCGAACCTGATCACCGCGGAAAAAAGTCTGAGTGCGGTAAGGCTGGTCAAAAACGGCATCGTCATCTCCCTGGCCCACGCCGTGCCGCAAAAAGTCGATCCCGAAGTTCCCGCGGGCAGCGTCTTCCACCGCACCACGGAGAACATCGGCGCGTTCAACACCATCGATAAGTATGAGGTGAGTTATCACGGCCTGGCTCTCGCGCACATGGATGCTTTCTGTCATTTCTTCCTCGAAGGCAAAATGTACAACGGCTATTCCGTGGCCGATAACCTTACGCCTGAGACTGGCTGCAAAAAAGATGACATCATGTCCTGGCGAGACGGCGTCGTCACCCGCGCCGTGCTCTACGATATCCCGCAGCTCAAGGGCGTGGACTGGATCGAACCGGGCACGCCGATTACTCGCGCCGATCTGGAAGCGTGGGAGAAAAAATCCGGCGTCAAGGCGGGTCCGGGCGATGTGATCATGCTGTACGTCGGGCGCTGGAAGCGGCGCGCGGCGAAGGGCCCGTACCCGAACGCGATCCCCGGCTATTTTGCCGACGTCGTCCCCTTCATCAAGGAGCGCGAGGTCGCGTTTGTCGGCCATGACTTCAATATTGATTGGGCGCCGCGGCCGGGTTGGGGCGAAGCGCAGGGCATTCCCGTCAATCCCATTCACCAGGCCGTGCTGAACTGGATGGGCGTGGGCATCGTCGAAAATCTCGACTTAGAGCGGGCCGTCGAGACCGCCCGGCGCCTGAAGCGCTATGAATTTATGCTGACGTTCGCGCCGCTACCCGTCGAGGGTGGCACCGGATCGCCGCTCAATCCATTAGCCGTCTTCTAGACCACTTCCAGGCCATGAGTCACAATCCGACGCGGCTGCACGAGCCTGTCACCACCACGATGGTTCCTCCCGCACAACAAACAAAGCGCGGCCGGAGAACCGTCGCCGCATGGGCAGCGCCGCTTGTCATTGGGATCGCGATTGCCCTGGCGCCGGCCCCGCATGGCCTTCCACTAAATACTTGGCGCTACTTCGCCCTCTTCGCCGCGGTGATGGTTGGCATCATCACCGAACCGATCCCGGCCGCCGCTCTCGGCCTCGTCGGCGTCGTCGTTGCCGCCGCCTCGGGCTTCGTTCACCCGTCGACCTCCCAGTCGGCGCTCTGGGCGCTCAGCGGCTTCGCCAACGGAACGGTCTGGCTCATCTTCGCCGCTTACATCTTCTCGCTCGGCTACTCCAAGACCGGCCTCGGAAAACGCATCGCCTTGATGCTGATCCGCGCCATGGGAAAGCGGACCTTGGGTCTCGGATACGCCATCGCCTTGGCTGATCTGGCCCTTTCGCCGTTCATGCCGTCCAACACCGCGCGCAGCGGCGGAACGATCTTCCCCATCCTCCGCAATATCCCCGAATTATACGGATCTCTGCCCAACGACGAGACCGCCCGAAAAATCGGCGCCTACCTGATGTACACCGCCCTTGCCGTAACCTGCGTCACCAGCAGCATGTTCGTCACCGCGCTCGCTCCCAACGTCCTCGCCGCCGATTTAGCCCTGCGCACCATTCACGTCACCCTCTCCTGGACCGATTGGTTCAAGGGCTTCGCCCCTGTAGGCTTCCTCCTGCTCGCGATTGTTCCCATCCTGCTTTATAAAATCTATCCTCCCCAGACCCGCGAAGCCCCGGCAGCGCCGCGCTGGGCCGCTGAAGAACTCCGCAAGATGGGCCCGATCTCGGGCAAAGAGATGACCTTGCTCGCCCTGGTGCTCCTGGCGCTGATGCTGTGGATCGGCGGCGCAAAGTATATCGATGCGACCATCGCCGCGATCCTGGTCGTGACGCTGATGGTCATCCTGCGCGTGGTCACCTGGAATGACATCCTGGCAAACACCCAGGCCTGGAACGTGCTGGTCTGGTTCGCCACGCTGGTTACGCTGGCAGCCGGCCTCGCTGAAACCAAGTTTGTGGATTGGATCGCCCAATCTCTCGCGCCGATCCTCTCTCATCGCGGCGTTATCATGGCCGCCGTGCTTTTGGTCGCGGCATTTTTCCTGCTGCACTATCTCTTCGCCAGCATCACCGCGCACGTAAGCGCGCTTTTTCAAGTCTTTCTCGTCGTCGCCATAACCATCCCGGGCATGTCGCGGCTCGCCTGGGCCTTGCTGCTCAGCTATCCGCTTGGGCTCATGGGCATTCTCACGCCCTATGGAACCGGTCCTTCCCCGATCTACTACGGCTGCGGCTATATTAAAGGCAAGGACTTCTGGATCTTGGGATTT
>DASPYR010000233.1:0-11406 GCA_035636675.1 Rugosimonospora sp.
CGATATCCTCGTTTGCACACGCACGGTTACTACTACTATCTTTATCCCTTCTTTAAAACAGGGTAGAGTAGCCGGTTTGAATCCGTGGCTTCTGGCGGAGGAAATCGTAGATGGAATTTACGGTGAAAAAGTACGACCTGCTGGCGGAGTTGAATCTCACCCAGGGCGTCGTCGAACGAAAGACGACCATCCCCATTCTTTCGCATCTCTTGTGCGAAGCGAAAGGCAATCACGTCACGCTAACCGCCACGGACCTGGAGCTCAGTATTCGAACTTCATGTGAAGCCAAAGTAAAGAAAGAGGGTGCCGGTACCATCCCCGCAAAAAAGCTGCTCGAGTTAGTGCGATTATTACCAGAAGGCGAGATTCGCTTCCGCCTGCTCGAAAATCATTGGGTGCAAATTACCTCCGACCGGCGGAACTACAAGATGGTCGGCATGGCCAAAGACAATTTTCCGGCTATTCCCGTATTCCCTCACGTGCTCGTGAGCATACCCGCGGGAATTCTTTCGTCGCTGATTGCCCGGACGGCATTTGCGATTTCTATGGAGGAATCTCGTTACACGTTGAACGGCGCTCAACTCACTTTGAAGCCCGATATGATTGCCATGGTCGCAACGGACGGTCACCGCCTGGCGCTCGCTGAGACCGATCACTCCTTTGCGGGGCTGTCGAATGAGACGCGTCCCCTGATTCCCAAAAAGGCCATGGCTGAAATCCAACGTCTCGCTGGCGAGGCCGGGGAGAACGGCCAGATCGAATTTGCCAGGGACGATAGCCATCTGTACTTCCAGGTGGAGTCGCGCTTGCTGATCTCGCGCATCCTCACCGGCCAGTTTCCCAACTACGAAGCCGTCCTGCCGCGGGACAACAACAAAAAAATTGTCCTCGAGCGCAGTGAATTCAACGATGCGGTACGCCGCGTCTCGCAGATGGCCGACCAACGCTCTCACGCTCTGAAATTCTCCGTTAGCCAGGAGGGCGTAGAACTTTCAGCCTCGAGTCCCGAGTATGGCGAAGCCACCGAGAACATCGAAAAAGAATATAGCGGCGAGCCCATTGCCATCGGCTTTAACGGTCAATATCTTCTCGATTTTCTCGCCGCTGCTCCCGATGGGCCCATCAGCGTGGAGCTGAAAGATGAGCAGTCAGCCGGTCAATTGCGTCCCCTTGCCGACGACCAATACCGCTATCGCTACATCATCATGCCCATGCGCATCTAGATTTTCGGCCCAAAATTGATGCCGGCTTGCTTGCATCATTTTTTTTCTCAGAGGATGGGCCTGCTCCCACCCCAATTCGAGCTGCACTTGGCCGTAAGTGACTGATTGTTACAGAGTTATGGTGCAACAATAATGCCTCTAGATCTTGAGAAAACTGCCCGAATAGCGTAAAATCAATTTGGGCATTCACACGAGTTTTGGGTCCTCCGGAACGGCATTTGAGGCTCTGATCTGCGGCTGAGTTTTCTCGTTTGCGCCAGAACGAGCAGGCGCGGTCAGGCAAACATAGTCTTCGCCGCGTCCGCTTTCGCATAACGGAAATACGGACGGGATGGAGCAGAAAACGCCTCTGGTTCGCGAATCGAAACCAGGATTGCACGTTAAGGCGGAAAGAAACCGTTCTGCGGCAGCCTTCCCCTCCACGGTTATTCAGGAGACGCACACAATATGGGTGAGAAAGAGACGGTGACCGGCAAAGCTGCGGGCCATCGGTACGACGCCACCTCGATCAAAGTGTTGGGCGATCTCGAGGCGGTGCGCAAGCGCCCGGCGATGTATATCGGCTCGACCACCGAACAGGGTCTGCACCACTTGGTTTGGGAAGTGGTGGATAACTCGGTGGACGAAGCCATGGCTGGCTACTGCGACGAAATCAACGTCATCGTTCACGACGACAACAGCGTCACCGTAATCGACAACGGCCGCGGCATCCCCGTAGACATGCACGCCACGGAAAAAAAGCCCGCTGCCGAAGTGGTCATGACCGTTCTTCACGCCGGCGGAAAATTCGATAGTGAAACCTACAAAGTTTCCGGCGGCCTGCATGGCGTGGGCGTTTCCGTCGTCAACGCGCTTTCCGATTGGCTGGACCTGGAGATCTGGCGAGACGGCGAGGTTTGGGAACAGTCCTATAAATGCGGAGTGCCCAAATCGAAGCTCGCCGTTACCGGCAAGACGCGCAAAACCGGCACCAAGATCACGTTTCACCCCGATACTAGCATTTTCGAGAAGATCGATTTCAGCTACGACCTTCTCGCGCAGCGCCTGCGCGAACTGGCCTTCCTGAATAAGGGCCTGAAGATCACGCTTCAGGATGAGCGCAGCGAAAAAACAACCGAGTTTCGCTTTACCGGCGGGATCGTGGAATTCGTCAAGCATCTCAATCGCGGCAAGCAGACGCTTCACGACTCCCCGATTTACATTGAAGGCAAGCGCGATAATGTCGAGGTGGAGATCGCGCTGCAATATAACGATAGCTACGCGGAAAACGTCTTTTCTTTCGCCAATACCATCAACACGGTCGATGGCGGCACGCACCTCTCCGGCTTCCGTTCCGCGCTCACGCGTTCCATCAACAATTTCGCCAGTTCCGCGGGCATGCTCAAGGAACAGAAAGACGTCTCGATCACCGGCGATGACGTTCGCGAAGGGCTCATCGCGGTCGTATCCGTGAAGCTGCCGCAGCCTCAGTTCGAAGGCCAGACCAAAGGCAAGCTGAATAGCGACATCAAGGGCCATGTGGAGCAGTTGGTAAATGACCGGCTGGGCGAATACTTCGATAAGCATTCCACGGTGGCGCGGCGGATCATCGGAAAATGTATTGACGCGGCGCGGGCCCGCGAGGCGGCCCGCAAGGCCCGCGAGCTTACCCGCCGAAAATCCGCCATGGATTCGGGAGGCTTGCCCGGGAAGCTGGCCGATTGCCAGGAGCGCGATCCAGCCAATTGCGAGATTTTTATCGTTGAGGGCGAATCGGCCGGCGGCTCGGCCAAGCAGGGCCGCGACCGCCGCTATCAGGCCATCCTGCCCCTTAAAGGAAAGATCTTGAACGTGGAGAAGGCACGCTACGACAAGATGCTGGGTCACGAGGAAATCCGCGCCATCATTACCGCCCTGGGAACGGGAATCGGCAAGGATGATTTCGACGCCGGCCGCTTGCGCTACCACAAGATCATTCTGATGACCGACGCGGACGTGGACGGCAGCCACATCCGCACTCTGCTGCTCACGTTTTTCTTCCGCCACATGAAGGAGCTCGTCGAGCGCGGGCATGTCTATATCGCCCAGCCTCCTCTCTATCGCGTCAAGCGCGGCAAAATGGACCGCTACATCCGCGACGAGCGCGAGTTTTCTCATGAGCTGATGCGCCGAGCCACCGAGGATCACATCGTCAAGGCCAAAGAGGGCATCTCGCTCGAGGGCGCCGCGCTCACCACGTTCCTTCTTAATGTGCAGGAATATGACCAGATCGCGGCCAAGTTGCTCCGGCGCTTGCGCGAACGCGCGCTGGTGGACCTGGTCGCGGCAAGCGATCTCGAGAAGAAGGCCGATTTCGAAGATAAGAAGGCGCTCGAGAAACTGCTGAAAGCCATCGAGAAGGCCAAACTCAAAATGGAAGCCAAGCTTTCTTACGACGAGGAGCACAGCCTCTACGAATTGGTGCTCGGCAACGACTCTGGCCCCTGGGCGCGAATTAATTGGGCGCTCGCCTCGAGGCAGGACTGGAAGCGATTGCGCACGCTCGGCCGGGCCATTTCTGCTTCGGATAAACCGCCGTTTAGCGTCTCTTGCAATGGCGACAAAGTGAGCAAAGAGAGCGCAGTTCAGGTACTCGCCTTCGTGCTCGAAGATGCCAAGAAAGATTTTACGATTACGCGCTTTAAGGGCCTGGGTGAGATGAATCCTGACCAGCTCTGGGCCACCACCATGAACGCCGAGACCCGTACTCTGTTGCAGGTGAAGCTCGAGGACATGGTCGAGGCCGAGACGATCTTTACCACGCTCATGGGCGAAAACGTCGAGGAGCGGCGCAAATTCATCGAAGACAATGCCCTCGACGTCCAGAACCTCGACATTTAAGTTTTAGCGCGCACCCCAGAAAGGAAGCCCAAAGCCAATGGCAGAGGAAAAAACTCCAGCCATTTTAATTCCGGTGGATATCGAAGCCGAGATGAAGAAGTCCTATCTCGACTACGCCATGAGCGTGATCATTGGGCGCGCGTTGCCCGATGTGCGCGACGGCCTCAAGCCCGTGCACCGGCGCATCCTTTATGGCATGCACGAGATAGGGCTGACTTCCACGAGGGCTTACCGCAAGTGCGCCAAGATCGTCGGCGAAGTCCTCGGCAAATTTCATCCGCACGGCGATGCTCCCGTATATGACGCCCTGGTGCGCATGGCGCAGCCCTTTAGCATGCGTTACCCGCTGGTGGATGGACAGGGCAACTTCGGCTCGGTGGATGGCGACCCGCCGGCGGCCATGCGTTACACCGAGGCGCGCCTGGCGCGCATTAGCGAAGAGTTGCTGGCGGATATCGATCGAGAGACAGTCGATTTCGTCCCCAATTTCGATGAAACCGAGCACGAACCGGTCGTGCTCCCCACGCGTGTGCCGAACCTGTTGGTCAATGGGGCAAGCGGCATCGCCGTAGGCATGGCCACGAATATTCCTCCGCACAACCTGAAGGAAATTATTGACGCCACAGCTTTGCTGCTGGAAAAGCCGGACGCCTCGCTCAAGGAAGTGATGAAGCTCGTTCCCGGTCCCGACTTCCCCACCGGCGGGTATATCGCCGGCCGCGATGGCATCGAGCAGGCCTATAAGAAGGGTCGCGGCAGCTTCATCATGCGCGCTAAAGCCTCGATCGAACAGGTGGGCAAAGACCGCGAGAATATCGTCATCACCGAAATTCCCTACCAGGTAAACAAGGCGCGCCTGGTCGAGCGCATCGCCGACCTCGTGCAAACCAAAAAAATCGAGGGCATTTCCGACGTGCGCGACGAGTCCGATCGCGAAGGCATGCGCGTCGTGGTCGAGGTCAAGCGCGGCGAAGAAGCTCAGCTCGTCCTCAACCACCTCTACAAGCTGACACAAATGCAGGAATCGTTCGGCATGATCCTGCTGGCCATCACTGGCGGCCAGCCGCGCGAGATGGGCTTGCTCGAACTGCTGCGGCTCTTCCTCGAACATCGCCGCGAAGTGGTGATTCGCCGCACGCGTTACGACCTGCGCAAAGCCGAAGAGCGCGAGCACATCTTGCTGGGCTTCGCCAAAGCTCTGGAGAATCTCGACGAAGTGATCAAGCTCATTCGCCGCAGCAAGTCGCCCAAGGAAGCCAAAGAAGGCTTGATGACGCGCTGGAGCTTCAGCGACCGCCAGGCGCAAGCCATTCTGGACCTGCAACTCCATCGCCTCACGCAGATGGAGCGCGAAAAGATTCTCGAAGAACTCAAGCAGATCCAGGCCAAGATCGCCGAACTCAAGGAAATTCTGGCCAGCGAAAAGAAATTGAAGCAGGTAATCGTCTCCGAGCTGCGGGATATTCAAAAAGAGTTCGGCGACGGACGTCGCACGCAAATCGTCGACGCGGTCGAGGAGATCAAGGTCGAAGATCTCATCGCCGATACCGATATGGCCATCACCATCAGCCATGCCGGGTATATCAAGCGCACGCCCGTGGACGTCTATCGCCATCAGTCGCGCGGCGGCAAAGGGCGGATCGGCGCGCGCACGCGGGAAGAGGATTTCGTTGAGTACCTCTTCGTCGCCTCGGCCCACAGCTACATCCTGCTCTTCAGCTCCAAGGGCCGGGTCTACTGGCTCAAGGTCTACGAACTTCCTGAGGCTGCCGCGGCCACGCGGGGCAGAGCCATCACCAGCCTGGTGAAGTTCCAGGAGGACGAACACCTCACCGCGCTCGTCCCGGCGCGCAATCTGGAAGAGACGGGCCGCTACGTCTTTTTTGCCACGCGCAACGGCACGGTGAAGAAAACCGAGCTTGCCGAATTCAGCAATCCCCGGCCTTCGGGAATCATCGCCATTACTCTGGAACCCAAGGACGAATTGATCGGCGTGAAGCTCACCGACGGCAAGCAGATGATCTTCCTCGCCAGCCACGAGGGCCAAGCCATTCTTTTCCGAGAAACGGAAGTTCGCGCCATGGGCCGCCAAGCCGGCGGCGTGAACGGCATGGACCTTGGGAAGGACGATTACGTGGTGAGCATGGATGCCGTGCAGCCGGATTTTGAGATTGTCCGTAAGGAATCGAAGAAAGATACGCAAAGCCTGGATGAACTGGAGAACGAAGTCATCAAGGATTCGCTCACTTCCCTGATGTTGAGCATCTCCGAAAAGGGCTACGGCAAACGCACGCCGCTGGCCGAATACCGCATCACTTCGCGCGGCGGCAAAGGCGTGATCAATCTGAAGACCACAGAACGCAATGGCCCCGTGGTTGCCGCCCTCCAGGTCGGCGAAGATTCCGACGTGATGATCATCACCGAATTCGGAAAGATCATTCGCGTGCATTCCAAGGAAATTCGCGAGGCGGGCCGCTCCACTCAGGGCGTGCGCCTGCTTCGTCTCGAAGGTGAAGATAAAATTGCCGCTGCCGCTATTCTCGAAGAGGAAAGTAACGGCGCCGATGGGGCGGGTGGGGCTCCCGCCGGAGCGCCTGGCGGGGCGAAGGAACGGGAGCCAGAAAAATCCTGAGCGCCTCTCCTACGCGCCCGGTGAACTGAGGTAGTAGCCCGGTCGCGAGCGCACTGTCAGGCCGCGCCGATCGACCACTTGCACGCGAATTTCGTGATAGCCGCCGCTATCGGTCCCCGAGGGACGATAGCTGATCGTATACTGCGCGTGCAGCTCGCCGCCGATCTCGTCGATGGCCTTTTCGATGGAAGCATCCTTAACGGTGGATTTGTAAAGACCGCCGGTCGCCGCCGTAGCCACTTCCAGTGGACGCTCCTTAACCGCCGCCTCCGCGTGCTGCACTACCCAAATTGCTAACGCCATAACATCGATATTGCCGCTGCGCTGCTCTTCTGTGGTTGGCGTCTGTGGTGTGCCCGGTATCGGCGGCAGCCCAAAGGTTCCCGGAGGCGTGGCGGATGGCGGCGCGCCGCTCTTCTGCTCGCCACGCATTTCCGCTGCCGTTGTCGAGAGGCCGACCGAGTAGATGGTGATATTGGCGAGTTGCGCGTCTCGCAACACCTGTCCCAGCTTTTCTTCGCTTCCGGAATCGACCGCTTCCGCCACGGTAATGATCACGCGCCGCCGCGCTGCTGGCCGATTCTCCAGCATGCCCACCGCGCTCGAAAGCGCGTCGTAGAGCCGCGTTCCCGACGTGCCCGGCTTCAGGTTCGCGATGCTCTTGTCGATGGCGTCATGGTCGCCTGTGAAATCCTGCAGACGATTTACCTGGTCATCGTAGCCGATCACGGCGGCATCTCCGCTCTCGCCCATAACGGTCTCGGTAAATAAGACGCCGGTGCGGCGAAGCGCCGGAAATAACGGTTGGATGCGCGAGCTTGTCTCCATCACGATGACCGCCGAAAGCGGCCCGCTACCCATATCGAATCCTTCGAGCTTTTGCTGCACGCCGTTATCGAAGACGCGGAAATTATTCTCGAGAAGGTCGAGCACCAGTTCACCTCGAGCATCCCGCACAACGACCGGAGTGTTCACCAGGTTCACCCGCACGCGGATCGACTGGTCGAGCGGCTTCTGGCTCGCCCCTTGCGGTGGTTTTTGAACCGCTTGGCCCGGCTTCGGGGCGATCGGCCCTGAGGTCTGGGCCAGCGCTGTGTGCGCCGCCAGCAGCGCGAATCCGGCCAGCGTTGCAGTCAAAACCCGAGTTCTCTGTCCCCATGGCACAGCGCTCATAATCCTGCCTCCACTCGAGTGCCCTTCGTTCCCCTGCCCCAAGTTTACTAGATTGGACGCCTCGGGCGCCGCTCATGTTGGATGGCTTCCACGCCTTACGTAGAATGATGCCTCGTCCATTTCCCCCTGGAGGGTTCATGGCTCGCCGTCATCGAACGCCGCAGCAGCCCGCCTATCGCGATGCTCTGTTCATGGAGAGTGTCGCCGCACGGCCGGTGCGCATTCTCACCGAATATCTCGATCCACTCGCTCGATTCCGGCGCGAAGAGGTCGGCGATACCATCGTGATGTTTGGATCGGCGCGCATCATCGGGCGCGATCGCGCGCAAGCCCACCTGCGGCGCCTGAAGTCGCTTCGGGGAAAAGGGACCCCCCGCCGGCGCATCGCCCTGCGCGACGCGCGGGCGGCGGTGGCGATGTCGCGTTATTACGAAGAGGCGCGGGAACTTGCGCGCCGCATCACTGCCTGGTCGCTAACGCTGGGTGAGCATCCCCGGCGGTTCGTCATCTGTTCCGGCGGCGGTCCCGGCATCATGGAAGCGGCCAACCGCGGCGCGGCCGAGGCCGGCGGCAAAACCGTCGGTCTGAGCATCGAATTGCCCCATGAGCAATGGCCGAACTCCTATATCAGTCCCGGGCTCAACTTTCAGTTTCACTACTTTTTCATGCGCAAGCTGTGGTTCGCGCAACTCGCCAAGGCGCTCATCGTCTTTCCTGGGGGATTCGGCACTATGGACGAGCTTTGGGAAATGCTCACCTTGATGCAGACAGGCAAGCTGCAGCGCCGCAATCTCATCCTCATTTACGGCCGCCGTTATTGGAATCGCGTAATCGACTGGCGGGAGATGCTCAATTGGGGCACCATCAACCGGCGCGAATACAATCTGCTGCAGTTTGCCGACAGCGTGGACGAGGCGTTCGACCGCATCCGCAGCGGTCTCGAAGAGTTTCACATGTCGGACACGCTGTTTCACGAGTAGGCTGGCGCTACGTCGTCCACTAATCCACGCAGCTATGCGTCTGGCCTTGCATGGATGCGAGGATCAGGCAGTCCGTAGCGGTGCCACGTCCATGTGGTCGCTATTGACCCGAGCTCCTCTAGCTGGGCACCGCAATCGCTTCCTCCGCGAACACAGCCTCAAAGCGTCGCTTTTCGTCGCGGTCGTGCACCAGCACCACGGGAGCAACATGCAGAGCCCTGCGGCAGGCCTTGCAGGTGGTCACTTCACCTTGCGTGTCCTGCAGGAAACCGTCGGTGAAGTGATATTCCGACCGCGCCCGGCGGGCCGGTTTCACTCCCTTGCGGCCACAGTGCGGACAGACAAATTCGACCACATCTTCTTGCGGATCCCTATTCAGAGCCGCCCAACCCGTATATCGAACTCCTACGATGTCTTCGGAATGAGAATGATTGTTCATAGCCAAAGCCCTCGAGTATGGTTAATGACAAACGTATAGATGCCGGGTTAGAGGGAATTGATGCAGACCGGCTGCGCTTTCTTTGTCTTTGCCTAATCCCAATATTTACAACGGGCTGTCAAGAAGCTCAGATCTCAGACTGGTCGTCATAAGCCGGCGTGTGAAGCAAAGGCTCCCCGGAATGGCTGGAAATAATCGTTCGAGTTTCATCCCGTAGCCGCAAGACCTCGGCCCATTCGCGGCCAGCTGAGTCAGGGGACGAAAAAAGGGCTGGGCAAACGATCACGCTGATTCGAGCGGGCTTGGGCAGCAAGGTGCCGTCCCGCAAAAACCGCCGAGTGCCTCGCAGCACCACCGGGACGATCGGCCTTCCGGTCCTAACCGCCGCCCGGAAGGCGCCCAACTGAAACGGGCGTACGCCCGGCTGCGCGGTAAACGTGCCCTCTGCAAATACGAAGAGGGATTCGCCCCGAAGCAGAGCTTTCTCCATCTGCTCAGCTTGGCGGGACCGCGCCCGCAGCTTGCTCCGCTCGAAGGCAAAATGTCCCAGTTTGCGCAGAAAAGTGCCAACGAACGGCATATCGTTGATCTCGTTCTTGGCCAGGAAGTGATAGTTCGTCTTGAATAACGCCATGACGGCTGGCACATCAAAATAGCTCGTGTGGTTGCTAACGTAGATACATGCACCATAGGCATCCACATGCTGCTCTCCTTCCATGTGGATCCGGCAGCCGATCAGTCTGAAATAGATGCGAAGCGCCGCCGAAGCCATCCGAGCCGCCGCTCGGCCTGGTGGCATCACCAGGACAAGAAGCCACGAAAGCACCAGCCAAACGAAAAATACGCCCGCGGCATAAGTCCCATAAATTGTTTCCCAAACGCGCCGAAACAACTGGGCGTGCTCGTGGGTCACCTGGGCGCCGGCAGGGTCCTGAGCGCGTACCTCTGAGCTCGTTTGGACCGATACCGATTCAGTCGCTCCGGTATCACTTAAAGATACGGTGGGAGCTCGCTCCGAGAGGATGGCGCCTTCCATCGGTCCGGCAACGACCGCGATAATGTCATCGAGGGTTTTGGCCTCGGCAATGGCGCCCTCCGGCAGAGACGTTCCCAAGGTCCGCTCGAGGCGCGAGCTGAGTTCCACGCGCTCAATGCTTCCCAACCCGAGGTCGCGTTCCAGGCTGGCAGAGCCCCTCACAGCTTCGCCTGCCTCGCTATTCCCCAATTCGCGGAGGAGCTCGCGGGTGATTGCCAGCACTTGGGCTTTGATCGCCGCACGGTCAGGGCGTGGGATAAGAGTCGCCACATTTGGAATTCTACCCAAATTGCCCGGTTTTCTGGCTGTAACTGCCACAGGGTGGGTCAAGAACCTAAACTGTTTCCGCCCTCACGCACAGGTGCACCCGGCGGCGTTCCGAAGGCCCAGGCGATGCCAAGAATGAGGCCAAGAAAGCTACGACTCAGGCCAATGGTAATATAAGGCACATGTCCTCATAGGCTTAGAGCCAAGTACTTCCGTACCGGCCGAATGGGTCCGCCGGGCCATAGACCCAGAACGGCGCGAAACGGAAAATGTACGCGTGTTCGGCGTGATGTGCGGAAGGTCGGGCCTCACGGTAACCTGCCCTTATCGGCGAGGCTCCTGAGCCGGCTAGTCCGGCTGCTGCCGCAGGTTGCGCCTGGCATATTCCTTCCAAAACCCCATGCCACGAGCGGCCGCCCCCCCAACGGCCGCTCTTTTTTTTAACACCCGCTACCTACGCCCGCTGCGCTCCGGGAAGCAATCGTGCCGAATTCAAAATGAAGGCGAGTTCTGAAGAGACATGAGTGAAGGCGCCGATAACGGGTTGAGCATGCCGAACGCGGCGAGTCCTACGCCCGCCCCATCTGGTTTCGTCAAGCGGGTCGATAGCTATCTTAAGCTCACTGTGAGATCCGCGGGAACCACGGAGACAATTCCCGGGGCGAAAAGCGCAACCAGACCGCGCAGCTGCTTGCTAGAAGGCGCGCCGCCTGGGCCGGTAGGTCGTCAGCGGACGTGGCCTTAGCCTGAGCTGCGGGCTCAGGGGCGGCGGCACGTTGTGAAGCGGTTCGCCGCAA
>DASPYR010000234.1:0-2955 GCA_035636675.1 Rugosimonospora sp.
ACGTGTTCATCTGCAAGCTTCGCAAAAAGCTTGCCAACGCCTCCGGCGGCAAGGATTACATCGAGACGATCTGGGGCCGAGGCTATGTGCTGCGCGCGCCAAGCGACGGCGAGGCTCCTATTCCCGCCTGAGGCCTAAACCCTTCCGGAGCCGAAGAGCTCTCTCCGACCAATCCTCAGCCCGGCCATCCGAGTTGGTCAGCGGACGGACGAGGATGCTTCTCGCGCCACTTCGGCCCTGGCCTGCGCATGTAGTGTAGTTCGGGCCGGTACGAGGTGAATACGGCCATCAGCCCTTGTCGAACCAACCCCACCACGGAGGTGCGGCGAGACCAATCCGACCTTTCATTGGGTAATCGCATATCGAACTCCTCACCTTTAGCGATATGCCAGTTTGTCTCCGGGTGTTTTGGCGGGCCTATCCAACACGATCGGGCCTGACGAAAATGCGGCGTGGTCCCGGCGGATCAATTGGAGAGCATTCTCGCCGCGGACAGGGACGTTTCGTACGACCACCGCCTCCGTCCCGTGAGCCCGTGAATAGAGGAAACCTGGCACAACGACCGCCGCAATCAGCGCTGATAGCAGGTACGGCAGCACCTCCAGGACGAACCTCGATATTGCATTCAGCATGGAAGACCCCTGAATACCCAACGACCGCCCGGCCAACCCTCAAACGAGTATTTCATACGTTCGATTTAATTTCAAACGATCGTTTGAGGCAAAATGAT
Organism: Rugosimonospora sp.; assembly: GCA_035636675.1. Classification (GTDB taxonomy): domain Bacteria; phylum Acidobacteriota; class Terriglobia; order Acidiferrales; family UBA7541; genus Palsa-189. Next base: position 731 of record DASPYR010000234.1, read on the forward strand.
GACGCTTCGCAGCCCTCCACTCCCTACTGCGAAAGTTTGCATTTTGCCCGAGGACGTATTATGAACTCAGTTCAAACGGCCGTTTGAATTGGAAACCCATGACCCGCCCAGCCGAATACACCCGCCACTCTATTATCAAGGCCGCCGTCGATCTGTTCGCGGAGAAAGGCTTCGAGGGCGCGAGCGTGCGGGACATCGTCACCAAAGCTTGCGTCAATCAAGCGGCCATCAATTATCATTTCAAAGGTAAGGACGGTTTGTACCTCGAAGTCCTCAAAACTGCATTTGAGAAGCTGACGGACCATGCGGGATTTGATCCGGACAAGCTGACCTCGCTTTCCCGCGAGGAGGCTCTGCGAAGCTTCGTGTACCAGCAATTGCGGCCGCTGCTGTTCCGCGACGAGATGAGCCGCTACATCCGCATGTTCGCCTGGGAGAGCGCACATCCCACCAAGGTCTTTCGCAAATTCATGGCGACGAATTCGGCCTCCTATCTGACGGCTGCGGTCGATCTCGTGCGCCGATTCTTACCTCCAGGCACGCAGAAACGGGCCGCCCTATGCGGGGCCATCTGGCTGATGGGCCAATGCAGCATTTTCGTGCGGAACCGCGAGCTGTTTGCGCAAGAGCCGTTCAGCATCGCCATTGACGAGCCATTTGTGGATGAACTGACCGAGCTCATCACGCGACTAGCAATCGGAGGCTTGCGGCACGCATCGGCAGCAGCTTGATTTGCGCGCGGGAACTCATTGACCCCTGGCCGTCGTGTGCTCGGGCCCTGATTTTTCTGCCTTCTGCTTCAACCTGCCGCAAGCGTCACGCACTTGAGAACCGCCGCATAGTGGCAACAGGCCGCAATGAGCACGAAACCATGCCAGATCGCGTTCTGAAAGCGCAGCTTTTCCCATAAATGGAAGCCGACCCCCGCCGAGTATAGCACCCCGTCGGCCGCGATCAGCCACAAGCTCGAGCTGGGCAGCGCCGCGACGATGTGCCGATAAGCGATTGCTCCGCTCCAGCCGAGAAGCAGGTAGAGCGCGATCGAGAGCCGATCAAACCGTCCGGGAAGCAGGAGCTTCAGGCCGACCCCCACGACCGCGATGCGCAATGGATTCGCCATGTCTTTGTCCTGTGGCGCCGGAAGTCGCCGCGAAGCGCGTCGGCGAGCCGAACTAGCCTAGTGGTGCGACTCAAACGCTTGTTTCCCAGACACATGCCATCCAACGCACTTTGCGCCCCGAAATTGGGCCACACTCGGGGCATCATGTGAATGAATCGGACCACTAGCGTACGAAAACAGCCCCGGGAGCGTAGACCGGGGCTGTCCTCATTCATCGGTTTCGTGTCTTAGCGGAATGTATTTGCGTTCGCGGTTCTCCTATTGCAGATGCGTTCCGCCAGCCCAGCCCAATGGTGCCAAAATTATCGTTAATGAACAGTGAACTACTCTAATTCAGCCGCCCTACCCTTGAATTCCGGCCCCTGCTGCACGAGACGGCAGGGGAGTGTGGAAAAGACAGAGATTCCCGTCGAATGTTGCAGAACGATGACAGTTTGCGTCGGAGGAACCTGCTAGAGTGGTATGTCAGGGGAGGTTCCCATGCCGCAAGTTCCTGTCACGGTCGCAAACATCGAGCACTTTCGTTGCCGCGCCCAAGTGTGTCGTGCGGAGGCCGAACTGACAGGGGAACCAGGGCGTCGGCAGGAGCGATTGGAGACGGCGCGGGCTTACGAAAGGATGGCGGAGCGGGCTAAACGCCATCTTGGCCTGACCGAATGAAACGCCATAGTCAATCGATGCAATTATTTCATTGAACCCGCTTTGCTGTTGTTACGGTCATTCATCCGAGTTTCTTCCCCTTCTGAGTGCCCGGAGCCGACTGATCTTCTCCTCCGCCGCCTGCTGTTCACGGCTCAGGATCGCCCGGACATGCTCGCTCTGCTACTGGAGCTGGCGGGATTTGATCTTGGACTTGATATTCTCCGTGTCGAATAGTTCTGCGATGTTTGGCGTGGTGGTGTTCGATTCAGTGCGGGGAGGTCGGCGTGGGTGGTAATCCGCAATTGGCGTCCCATCGCCCGGGGCCTGCAGGTTCCGAGCGATCAATTTGTTATCTCAGTATCTCGCGACGACCGGAGCTTTGCCCCAGTCAAAGCGATAGTTGATGCCGAATTTGACTGTCTGAATCCGCTGTCGGATATCGACGCCTGGTACTTCGATCGGC
>DASPYR010000235.1:0-12213 GCA_035636675.1 Rugosimonospora sp.
TGCACAAAGGACATTGCGATTGGGCCATGATTCGAGAGCATAGGCTTACCGCCGCGCAGGGCGCAAGTGAGTACGGACGTGGAAAAAAAGGAAATGTGAAAAACGAAACGACCGGGATCGAAACGTATGAGCGGCTACTTGTGAACCCGGATCACGCGCGGAGGCGGAACACGCACCAGGGCATCTCGCGAGGGCTTGCGTTGCACGGAATGCAAACCGCGCGAAAGCTCATTTTGAACGAATTCTGTAAAAGCCGTCATCTGCCGCTGCATCTCGCTCATCTTCTCGCGCATGTTCAATATGATTTCTATACCGGCAAGGTTGACGCCCATCTCGCGGGTGAGGGTGAGAATCACTTCCAGGCGTTCGAGGTCCGCATCCGTGTAAAGGCGGGTATTGCCTTCCGATCGCGACGGCTTGAGAAGGCCTACCCGTTCGTAAAGCCTCAAGGTCTGAGGATGCAGATGGTAAAGCTCGGCCACCGCGCTGATCATATATCCCGCGCGGCCTCTTTTTTTCGGCGTTCGCATCGGCATGGACTTCTCCTCCCGCTACGTTCCAGCACGCGCGAAAAGATCTTGTCGCGGGTTTTCCGGTTCCAAACGCGCCAATTCGCGGAGTAAATTGCGCACGCGCTCATCGATGGGCTTGGGCACAACGACCTGTAGCTCGACGTACAGGTCTCCCCGCTTTCCTGGTTGACGAACCGAAGGCACACCTTTTTCCCGCAGTCGAAGCTTCTGGCCGCTGCTGGTCCCCGGCGGGACGCGCAGAAGTGAACGCCCATCGAGAGTAGGCACCTCGATTTTGGCTCCCAGGGCCGCCTCGGAAACCGTAATCGGCACCACGGTGTAAAGATCATCGCCGCGCCGCTCGAAGTAGGGATGCGGCTTCACCTCGGTGATGAAGTAAAGATCGCCGGGCGGTGCGCCGTGGGTGCCTGCATTACCATGTCCGGGCACGCGTACCCGCGAACCGCTCTGCACGCCGGCGGGAATCCGAACGTCGATCGTCTCGGCCCGGCGCACGCGGCCTTCGCCGCCGCAAACGCGGCACATGGAGCGAATTCGGCCCGTGCCTCCGCAGCGCGTGCAGGCGACATTGAAACGCATGCGTCCGCTGACCTGCGAAACATGCCCTGTTCCTCCGCAGACTTCGCAAGTCTGCGGCGAGCCCACCGCCCCTGAACCACCACACGTGGCACAGGTCTCCAGGCGCGAAATCGTCACCTTCTTTACCGTACCGCGCACGGCTTCCCAAAAATCAATTTCGATTCCGTACTCAAGGTCCGAACCGGCTTCCTCTTCGGGAACTGCCGCTCCGGCTCCGCCGCGAAAGAATTGGCTGAATAGATCGCGGAAGTTCGTGCCGCTTCCGCCGCCGAAATCAAAGCCGCTAAAGTCGAAATGCGCGCCTGGGTCTTGTTCCGGCGGAACGGCGGTTCTCCGCTCGGCATCGAAGCCGAACTGATCGTACATTTGCCGTTTTTTGCTATCGGAAAGGACATCGTAGGCTTCCTGTACCTGCTTGAACTTTTCTTCCGCGGATTTGTCGCCGGGATTCAGATCTGGATGATACTTGCGGGCAAGTTTTCGGTAGGCTTGGCGAATCTCTTTCTGGCTGGCCTTGCGGCCCACGCCCAGCAGTTCGTAATAATCCTGTTTGGTTGTGGTCGGCATAATTGTCACTCGCTCGCGAAAACGAAGCGGCCCTGCGCTCTAAAGCTTAGCCCAGCGGGTATTGAGGTCCGCTAATTCAGCTTGTTCACGCGACAGCTCTTCGCGGCGCCGGCGCCGCTCTTCATCAAGGCGTCCGCCCATGGACGCCTCTTTCTGATTGGCCCGCTCGATCCAACGATCAATCCAGGCCACCTTCTGCTCCACGGTGCCGGCATCAGAACGAAAGCGAAGCAGATGGCCGCTGATTTCGACCGCTCGCGGTGGAAATTCCGGCGGGGGCGACTGCTGCGCATCATAGAAGAGGCGCTTCCAATCAGCTGAGGGGGTCTCGGCCAGCTGCACTTGCACGAGATAAAAATTCTCTCGCAGCTTCTGCAGCGCGAGCGGAGGTCCCGTTCGCCGCATGCCGTCGGTCATTCACTGCTCCTGGTACGCTGCTAAGTGCGCCGGGGAGACCGCTTGAAAGAGACGGCCTCCCCACTCGACTGTTTGTCACGTTCAGTTGGGCTTCTTCGACTCATCGACGTCAACGTATTCGGCATCGATGACCTCACCCTCGCCACGCTTCTGCCCTGCCGGGCCTTCGCCCTGGGGACCGCCGGGTTTTGTCCCTGGTGTCCCTTGGCCTCCGGCAGCACCTGCGGCGGCGCTTGCCCGATATAGCACTTCAGCGAGTTTGTGCGACGCGCTCTCCAGATCCTTGGTGGCCGATTGAATGGCTTCGAGGTTGTTCCCGGCAAGAGCGCTCTTGGCGCTCTCGATCGCCGCTTCCACGGGTTTGACATCGCCCTCCGAGAGTTTCTCGCGATTCTCCCGAATGAGCTTCTCCATTTGGTAAACACGCGAATCGAGGGTGTTGCGAGCCTCGACTTCCGCCAACTTGCGCCGGTCCTCGTCCGCGTGGGATTCCGCTTCCCTGCGCATTTTTTCGGCCTCTTCCTTATTCAAGCCGGTCGAGGCGGTAATGGTGATCTTCTGCTCTTTATTGGTTGCCAGGTCTTTCGCCGAGACGTTCAAGATGCCGTTGGCATCGATATCAAACGTCACCTCGACCTGCGGCATGCCTCGCGGCGCCGGAGGGATGCCCATCAGGTGGAATTTTCCGAGGGTGCGGTTGTCGGGCGCCATTTTGCGCTCTCCCTGCAGGACGTGAATCTCCACGGAGGGCTGATTATCCGAAGCGGTTGAAAAGACCTCCGACTTGCGCGTCGGTATGGTCGTATTCCGCGGAATGAGAACCGTCATCACGCCGCCGAGAGTTTCCACACCGAGCGACAGCGGCGTCACGTCGAGCAGAAGGATGTCCTTCACTTCTCCTCCCAGCACGCCTCCCTGAATCGCGGCTCCTACCGCAACCACTTCGTCCGGGTTAACGCCTTTGTGCGGCTCCTTGCCTCCAAACAGATCCTTTACAATCTGCACCACGCGCGGAATTCGGGTCGAGCCGCCCACGAGCACGACTTCGTCAATCTTGTCCGGCGTCAAGGCCGCATCCGAGAGCGCTTGCTTCACAGGACCGACCGTGCGCTGCAGCAGATCTTCCATCAATTGCTCCAGCTTCGACCGCGTTAGCTTGAGCTGCAGGTGTTTTGGACCGGAAGCATCAGCCGTAATGAAGGGAAGATTGATCTCTGTCTCCATCACTTGTGACAACTCGATCTTGGCCTTCTCCGCGGCTTCCTTTAAACGCTGCAGCGCCATGCGGTCCTTGCCGAGATCAATTCCCTGATCGCGCTTGAATTCGCCAACGATCCACTCCATGACGCGATGATCTACGTCATCGCCCCCCAGGTGCGTGTCTCCCGCGGTGGCCTTGACTTCGACAACGCCCTCGCCTACCTCCAGGATGGAAATATCAAAAGTGCCGCCGCCCAGGTCGTAGACCGCGATGGTTTCGTCCTTTTTCTTGTCCAAGCCATAGGCCAGAGCCGCAGCGGTCGGCTCATTGATGATTCTCAAGACCTCCAGCCCAGCAATTTCGCCCGCCTGTTTGGTCGCTTGCCGCTGGCCATCGTTGAAGTATGCGGGCACCGTGATGACGGCCTTGCTGACCTTCTCGCCCAGGAAATCCTCGGCGGCGGTCTTCAATTTCTGCAGGATCATCGCAGAAATCTCTGGAGGACTGTAAGTCTTGCCGAAAATATCCACCCGAGCATCATCGTGCGGTCCGCGAACAATCTTGTAGGGCAGCCGCTTCATCTCTTCGCCGACCTCGTCGTAGCGATGCCCCATGAAGCGCTTGATTGAATAGACGGTATTCTCGGGATTGGTCACCGCCTGGCGCTTGGCTACCTGCCCCACGAGGCGTTCGCCGGTCTTGGTTATGCCTACCACCGATGGTGTTGTGCGTGCCCCTTCCTGGTTGGGAATGACCACGGGTTCTCCGCCCTGCATCACGGCAACCACCGAATTGGTGGTGCCCAAATCAATGCCGATAATCTTGCTCATCTCTTCCTCCGTCGTTTCCCCGTGGGTGGCAGCACAGCTCGGGGCACGATTCGGGGCAATTCTATACCTTGAGTGTGATTATGTCAAGTTACTTGATAATGCTACTAACTAGTTGTCGAATCTGTCACCTGAGTCACCAAGTTCAGTGCTTCTCTGATTCGCTCACGCCCGGACCGGGCCCCTTTTGACAACGTATTGCTCTGTACCTTTTCCGTTGATCAGATCGAGTCCAAGGCTCAAGAGGGCGATTGGCGATGCCCCTCCGCGCTCCATACCTCAATTTTTTGGAGCCAGACACTTCTAACTGAGCTCGCATCCTATTACAATACCGTTTCCCATCGGATCAGCTGCCATCTTTGGGGAGGGCATGTGAACCGTTTTTGCGTGAAGGTGCTTGCATTGATTGCGCTCGGTGGGTGGCTGCTGCCGGCGCTCGTGAGCGCGGGGTCAGGGCAGAGCAGCCTCGGGACCAAGTCCGCTGCTCCCGCGCAAGATCTGACGGCACTCAAGTCCGCAGGGTCGCGCGAGGCCCCCATTACCATCGAGGTCTTCAGTGATTATCAATGTCCGCAGTGCCGGGTTTTTTACCTGGATACGGCGCGTCAATTGATGCAGACGTACATACCGGCCGGAAAGGTTTATTACGTTCATCGCGACTTCCCTCTTTCCATGCATTCCCATTCTCGTGAAGCCGCTCGCTGGGCCAATGCGGCGGCTATTGCGGGCGTATTTCAAAGCACCGAGGAGACGCTTTACAGCAAACAGGATCAATGGGGCTCAACGGGCAAAATCGAAGATACGCTTGCGAGCGCCCTTTCTCCCGCCGACATGAAGAAAGTGCGCACCATCGAAGCCACCCAGGGTGCTCAAATTGATGCGGCCATTGCACGTGATATGGCTCTCGGCGAATCGCGCGGCGTTAATGGCACGCCTTCGATCTATGTTTTTCACAAGGGCCAGATGACTCCGCTGCCCCCGGGCGGCGTCAATTATTCGCTGCTGAAGCAATACATTGATTATCTCTTGCAACAGCGCTGAATTATGAGCCAAGCCAGCTCGATCGCCATGGAGCGGCCGCGCACGCGGAGCAAAGTGGGATTCTTTCTGATCGCGGCGCGAGTACTCCTCGGCTTGGTTTTTGTGTATGCAGCGTATGCAAAACTGCACTTTAATGGCGCTTGGCACCTGCGGGATTACTATTTCTTATTCGCCATGGGAATCGATTCTTATCGGATGCTGCCGCTGGTGATCGTAGAGTGGATGGCACGGATTTTGCCCTGGCTGGAGCTCGGTCTGGGCGCATTGTTGGTCATTGGGGCAGGCGTGCGTTGGGTAGGCCTCGTCGTCAGTGCGCTACTCGTCGTCTTCATGGTTGCGTTGGCGCACGCCGCGCTCGGAGGCCTGGAGATCAATTGCGGCTGCTTCGGCAATAGCAGCGTAAAACCGAGCAGGGAGTTGATGCTTGACGCGGGCCTGCTTGCGCTGGCCCTTGCCGTCAGCGTGGGAGGATTTCTCTCGCATCGCGCCCGGAAGTCCCAGGCTTAAGTTCGTTATAGAATCGGGTCGCCTTCACATGCCGGTTTCTCTCCCTGCTAAACCCGTTGGGATTAGAATCGACTAAATACAATGTTCCCATTGCCTTCGATTACTCTGCAGGTCCGAGGGCGCACGCTCGCGGGACGCCTGGCATTCACGATTGTTTTTGTGGCTGTGGTCCTGCTTGGGGCCGCAGCCGGCCTGATTTTTGTTTACTCCACGGATTTGCCGGAAATCCGCGCTCTCGAGGACTATCGCCCGAACGTCGTGACCGAGCTCTATTCCGATGATGGCCAACAGATAGGGAATTTCGCGCTGCAGCGTCGCATTCTGCTCACCTGGGAACAGATTCCTCCGGTGCTGAAAGACGCCATCACTTCGACCGAAGACCAGCATTTCTTTGAGCACTGGGGCGTTGATCTGCCGCGCGTTGTGGAAGCAGCGTGGCGCAACGTAATCCGCGGCCGCATTCGGGAAGGGGCGAGCACGCTCACCATGCAGCTCGCCGGCGGGCTTTTTCTAGACCGTTCGGACCGCAGCTTTCGCAGAAAGATTCAGGAAACCCTTCTGGCGATCCAGATCGAACGCAACTATGCCAAGCAGCAGATCTTCAGCATGTATGCCAATCAGGTCTATCTGGCGCATGGCAATTACGGATTTGAGGCCGCCTCGGAGTTTTATTTTGGCAGGCCCGTGGCCAAGCTGACTTTGCCCGAAGCCGCGCTGCTTGCCGCGCTCATTCGTGGTCCAGCCTATTCGCCGATCATGTATCCAAACCGCGCTCTGGAGCGGCGCAACCTGGTGCTCGATCTGATGCAGCGGGATGGCAAGATCACCGCGCAGCAGGAACGCGAGACGCGGCTGCAACCCATCAATCTCAACGTGCAATCAGCGCGGAATGAATTGGCGTCCTATTTCGTGGAAGAGATTCGCAAGTATCTGGAATCGACCTATGGAACCGAAGCGGTGCACGAGCGCGGCCTGCGGGTCTATACGACCCTCAACGTGGCCATGCAACGCGCCGCCAATGCCGCAGTGCGAGACGGTCTGCACGCCTATGAGCGGCGCCACGGCTGGCGCGGCAATCTGCCCAACGTCATCCGCGACCAGCACGCCTCGCTGCAGAATTATGATGAGGACGACTGGCACCAACCCATTTCCAAAGCCGGTTACGTCAACGGCTTGGTCATGGCCGTTGATGACAAAGCAGCGGTGATCAAGATCGGCCCCTACCGCGCCGTTCTCACTCAGCCGGATTTCGCCTGGACCGGACGCCGCCTCCCCAGCCAATTACTCCACGTGGGGGACATCGCGCAGTTTTACATCCGAGACCTTGGCGGCAACACAGCGCACGCGACGCTGGAACAAGATCCCGGCCCCCAATCTGCCCTGGTGGCCATTGATAACGGCTCGGGCGAAGTGAAGGCCATGGTTGGCGGCTATAATTTTGAGGACTCGAAATTCAATCGCGCCACGCAAGCGCAGCGTCAGGTAGGCAGCTCTTTCAAGGTGTACCTCTACGCAGCAGCATTGGAGAAGGGCTTCACTCCCTTCGACACCATCCTTGATGCTCCATTCACGGTCATGAGTGGCGGCCAGCCCTACTCTCCCCACAACTATGACGAACGATACGAAGGCATGATCACCTTGCGCCGGGCCTTAGCGGGTTCCCGCAATGTCCCAGCCGTGAAGCTCGCAGACAAGATCGGCATCAATGACGTCATTGACGTAGCTCGGCGCTTCGGCATCAATAGCCCCCTGCCCCCCTATTTGCCCATTACGTTGGGTGCCGCGGATTTGAATCTGATGGAGCACGCCTCGGCTTTTACCGTTTTCCCCGACGACGGGATTCGCATCGATGCGCATCTGATTCGCCGCGTCACGACGTACGACGGAGCCCTGCTAGAGGAGGCGCGTCCCCCCGTGCATGATGTCATTTCACCTGAGGTTGCGCGCACCATGGTGGCCATGCTCGAAGACGTGGTCAACTTCGGGACGGGAGTCGGCGCCAAGGCACTCGGCCGGCCATCCGCGGGCAAAACGGGGACTACGAACGATTTCAGCGATGCCTGGTACATGGGATTCACGCCGCAGCTTACCGCCGGGGTATGGGTCGGATTTGATGACAAGCAAAAATCACTGGGACGCAGCGAGACCGGAGCGCGCGCCGCTTTGCCGATCTGGCTGGAGTTCATGCAAAATGCCCTGGCGGGCATGCCGGTCGAGAATTTCCCCAATGTTGAGCCGCTCGAGAAGATTGCGCTGACCAAAGAAGTCCACGTGGATACGCCGGATACTGCTCCGACGGAGGGATCGGAAGAGGGCAACGGCCACAACGCAGTGATGCCGCAGCCCGGCTTGACTCCGCAACCGGCAGCGGTTCCGCAGCCGCAACCTCCTACGAACCCACCGGACCCGCCGTCCACCGGAGCGCCAGGCCCACCGGATCCCCGCGGTCAATAGAGTCACTCCTGAGGCGGAGCCAGCTTCAAATTCGGATGGCGAGCGGTCATCCAGCGGCGCAGCGCGTCGGCCATTTCATCAAGATGCCCTGTGAAGAAATGATCGGCAGTGGGAATAAAAACGACGCGCGTCGCCTTCGCAGCTTCAGGATTAAATGTCTGGACGAAGCTCTCGAAATGAGATCTTGCGGCGTACTGATCGCTTTCTCCCTGAATCAGTAGTTTGGGTTTCGTGCAGGTGCTTAAGTAATCGAAGCCCAATTTGCGATCGTCTATGGGCAGGCCGAGTCCAATCAATTCGATGACTCGGGGATCCAGGCAACCTGCTCGCAGGCCGACCCACGCGCCGAAGCTAAAGCCGGCAGCAAGTAAGGGAATGCCGGAAAATTGCGCTTGGAGATAATCCAGGGCGGTGCGGACGTCATCTTCTTCGCCGCGCCCATGATCATAGCTCCCTTCGCTTGCGCCCACGCCGCGAAAATTGAAGCGCAACACCGGAATGCCCAAAGAATCGAGCGCCTTGGCAGCCTGGTAGACCACCTTGTTGTGCATGGTCCCCTGATAAAGCGGGTGCGGATGAGACACCACCGCGGCCAACTGGATCTCTTGTGGTGGCTTCGGTACCCACAGCAGGCCTTCGAGGCGGCCGGCGGGGCCGCGTATGGTCACCTCCTTGTGGGTTGTGTGCATTTCCTGGTTAGCCCCCATTAGATAAAGCCGCAGCTGCGAAACAGTTCGTCTGCCTTTCTCGCGCGGCTAAGAAAATTCTGATGGCCCGGCCAGGAAGCGCCTCAGCGTTTCGCGAAGTGGTCCCATCCGCTTGGTATGAGCGATGAAACTTCTCCGCCCGCTGCAACGATCTTCACTCCCGAACCACGCACAATCTCGCCAATCCGTGTGATACGCGTGCGGCCAAAAATGCTCGGAATTCGTGAAACCCTCCGCTTAGGAGCGGTAAAGAGCAAACCATAATCTTCGCCGCCATGAAGCGCGAGAGTAAGAGGATCGAGTTCGGGTATGCCTTGCAGCGACCCGGGAACAGCTACCAGCGGTATCTGATCTGCATAGATTCGAGCTCCGACGCCACTCGCTCCGCAGAGCCGCGTGAGATCTGTAGAGAGGCCGTCCGAAATATCCATCATCGCTGAGGGTAAGTGGTGGCGGCCTAACCAGAGAGCAAAATCGAGGCTCAAAGTCGGATAATAGTGTGGAGCGAGCAATTTCCGATAACTACGCTGTCCGCCCATTTCCCTCAGGATTAGTTCGAGCCCGAGTTGCGCCCTTCCCAAAATCCCCGTCACATAGATTCCGTCGCCAGGCCTTGCGCCTGCGCGGCCGATGCCGTATCCGCGGCGGGCCTCCCCGAGCACCATCACATTGAGTGCTATCCTTGCCCCCTCGCCGGGACCGCGGGCCGTATCGCCGCCGGCGAGCCTCACGCCGAGAGGTTTGCTCGCTCGAGCCATGCCGGAGAGCATCTGGTTGAGCCAGGCTCCGGTTCGTTCGGCAGGCAAAGTAAGGCTCAAGAGAAAAAAACGCGGCCGCGCGGCCATGGCCACGACATCGCTAGCGGCTCGAATGAGGGCTTTGTAGCCCACCGATTGAGGCGGGTGTTTGTCTGCGAGGAAATGCGCGCCCTCGAGGAACTGATCGCAGGTAACGACCCAATCCCAGCCCTGCGCATGAATCAAGGCGGCATCGTGGCCGATCCCAAGCCGCAGCGCGCCGCCCTCCGACGATGGGATCCGGCGGCGTATGCGTTCAATCAATTCATCTTCGAGAATTCGCAAGGACGGGATCGCTACCGGCGGCCGAATTATACCTGCAGCCGAAGATTCGATTGTAGAGATGTTAGGCGGGCCATTGCTATGATTTTTGGAAGGTACTTGCGGACAGCTGGCCCAAATTCGAACTTTCGAACAGGTTATATGAAATGCGCTTCCCGTTAGAATTTGGTTGACGCGGGAGACTGTCCTTTTCTAGACTGGCGTCGCTTTCGGACCAAGGCTCGCGGTCCAAAGCTTTCGTATTGCATTCGCCGGCCCAGCGGCAAGCGCTTCGGCGTTTTTTTTGTTCGGCGTTAAGCAACTCGGGATTTCATAGCTCTTTATGAAGCGGCAAACCTATACATTATTCGTGGCTTCAAACCACCGGGGAAGAGTCCGTCGCATCACCATCCCCCTCTATGTCTTACATCTGCTGATCGTTTTGTCTTTGGTTGGCGGAATCACCATCGCAGTGGCAGTTGCCTCCTACACACGCATGTTATGGAAGGTTGGCGATTACAATGCGCTATTGCGCAAACAAGACCACCTGCAGCAGCAATATCAGCAGCTGCAGGATACGGTTAAGAACACCGATCAGCGCCTTTCCTCTCTGCAATCCCTTGCCACTGAAGTTGCCATGACTTACGGCTTCATGTATCTGCGCACGAGTCCGTTTGGATTGAGCGAATCGGCTGTCGCCCAGGAACCTGCGCTTGATCACACGCTCGAGGAGTTCGACTTTTTGGCCAAGAACGCGACGACCGCGGCTCTAACCAGCCGCGGCCCGCGATTAATGCCTGCCCTCAGCCTAGGCGAGCTGACTTTCACGCCGACGCTCTGGCCCGTGGTCGGCCGCATCACGGCAGCTTTCGGCGAGCGCCTGGATCCCTTTAGCGGTGAAGGTGCGTTTCACACGGGCGTGGACATTTCCGCCGAATACGGCGAAGGCGTGCGTGCGGCCGCCGATGGTGTGGTAATTCAAGCCGCGATGCACTCGGGCTATGGCCGCCTCGTTATCGTCGATCACGGCTTTGGCGTGACGACTTGGTATGGCCATTTATCCACCTTTACGGTGCCGCCTGGTATTCATGTGAAGCGCGGCGATATCATCGGCTATGTGGGGGTTAGCGGCCGTACCACCGGACCTCACGTCCATTATGAGGTTCGCATCAACGATGCGCCGGTGAACCCCATGCGTTATCTCCGATTTACCTCCTCAGCAGAAGCCGACTGATTCCTGGCTCGTCGGAAACAGCATCAGGACTCGGCTCTACCGAGCGCGCCCCCGCAAAGCTCACGTGACGGCGATCCCGGCTTGCACTAAGAACAATCCGAAGTCGTACTGAGGAACAAGCTGAGTATCCGAAGGGGCGGCGGCTTGTTAGATTGCCGAATTTTAAGTTGCCTTAGCCCACCTCCAGTGTTGTACAATGTGCTCTCCAATAATTCGTTAGGGCATCTGAATTGCTGACGGCGGCGAAGCCCTTGCAATTGAGGTGCCGTTTTGGTATCTTCTTTTGGTTTGAGCTGCGCTGGCGTAGCTCAGTGGTAGAGCATCTGATTTGTAATCAGAGGGTCGGGGGTTCAAATCCCTCCGCCAGCTGATTTTGGAATCGTAGCGGTGTTGGGGCGGCGGATCTCCGATAACAAGCAAGAAGGACAGACTGTTTCCTGCGTGAATAACACAGACGAGCGGGTGTCTCTCCGCGGATGGAGACGGCGCGTTCGATCTCGATAGCGATTTTCCCGTGCGGACGGGTGGGTGAGTGGCTAAAACCAGCAGACTGTAAATCTGCCGCTCCTTGCGGGCTACGGAGGTTCGAATCCTCCCCCGTCCACCATTCGCCGCAGCGTCGGTCGCCAAAAGAATCCGGAGAATTTTCCGGACCAAGTGTCACAGCACACGACAAAAAGCAACGCAAGTGCAGCACAACTCAAGACGAGAGGTAGTTTAGAGAATCTGAGTAGATTAAGGGCACCCGGTTCGGCCTGGGTAGCTCAGTTGGTAGAGCGCGTCCTTGGTAAGGACGAGGTCACCGGTTCAATCCCGGTCCCAGGCTCCAGAGTTGGCCGAAGGCCGGCGGGGGTAACTCAGCGGAAGAGTCTCGGCCTTCCAAGCCGATGGTCGCGGGTTCGAATCCCGTCCCCCGCTCCAGTCACTCGAGAGAGGTTCAGAGAAGCATGGCGAAGGAAAAATTCGAGCGCAGCAAGCCGCACGTGAACATAGGCACGATCGGGCACATCGATCACGGCAAGACCACCTTGACCGCGGCGATCACCAAGGTGCTATCGAAGAACAATCCCAAGGTGCAGTTTCGCGCC
>DASPYR010000236.1:0-2275 GCA_035636675.1 Rugosimonospora sp.
CGGGCATCTCGGACGACCAGGAACTTTTCCGGAGGCCGCCATGCGGAGAACAGCAGCTTTGCTCATTCTTTTTGGCCTGATCATTCTGGCTGCGGGACTCATCCTCTTCCCCGGCATCTTCCCGCCGGGCAGTGCGGCACGGCTTCCGCAAACCGTTTCCGCGGCCGAGGGCCACGGCTTCGATCTCGCCGATCTGGACACGACCTGCAAGCCTTGCGAGGATTTCTTCCGGTACGCTACCGGCGGCTGGATCAAGCGCAATCCCATTCAGCCCGAGTACGCCAGCTGGGGCCGCTTCAATGCCCTGCAAAACCACAATCAGGACGTCCTCCGCCAAATCCTGGAAGCGGCCGCGGTGAGCAAAAGCGCGGCCGGCTCCGTCGAACAGAAAATCGGCGATTTCTACTCCGCATGCATGAATACCGAAGCAATCGAAGCCGCCGGCATCAAGCCCATCGAGCCGGAGCTCGAGCGCATCGCCGCGATCAGCAATCTCGCGCAGCTGCGGGACGAAGCGGCCCGCTTGCAGAGCCAGGGCACGCGCGTGCTTTTCTCCTTCGGTTCCGAGCAGGACGACAAAAACAGCCAGCAGATGATCGGAGGGGCCCGCCAGGGCGGATTGGGTTTGCCCGATCGCGACTATTACACGAAAGACGACGAGAAGTCCAAGCAGCTTCGCGATCAGTACGTGCAGCACGTCGCGAAAATGCTAGAACTGGCCGGCGACTCCTCCGACAAAGCTGCCGCCGAAGCGCGCGCCGCGCTGGCCATCGAGACGCAGATGGCGCAAGCCTCCAAGACGCGCGTGGAGCGCCGCGACCCGGAAGCCAATTATCACAAAATGGATCCGGCCGGGCTGCGTGCGCTCACGCCGGATTTTTCCTGGGAGACTTACTTCCGCGAGGTTGGCTTCCCGAATATTCGCGTCGTGAACGTTGGCCAGCCGGAATTTTTCCAGGCCCTCGATAAGGAATTGAAATCCGTGCCCATTTCTGACTGGAAGATTTACCTGCGCTGGCACCTGATCCGTACCTCGGCTCCCGCGCTTTCCGGCAAATTCGTGGACGAAAATTTCAATTTCTACGGCCGCACGCTCACCGGCGCGAAAGAGATTCAGCCGCGTTGGAAGCGCTGCGTCAACGCCACCGACCGCAACCTTGGCGAAGCGCTGGGGCAAAAATATGTGGAGAAGGTTTTTCCTCCCGAAGCCAAAGCGCGCGCGCGCAAAATGGTAGAGAATCTCGTGGCCGCGTTGCGTTCTGATATCGAGACGCTTCCCTGGATGAGCGATCCCACGCGCAAGCAGGCGCTCGCCAAACTCAGCGCCATGGCCCTCAAGATCGGCTATCCGGATAAATGGCGCGACTATTCAGCCTACCAGGTGGCACGCGATTCCTACCTCGAGAACCTGGAGCGCGGAAGCGCGTTCGAGTTCCATCGCGAACTGGCCAAGATCGATAAGCCCGTGGACCGCACGGAATGGGGAATGAGCCCGCCCACCGTGAACGCTTATTACGACTCCAACATGAATGAAATCGTCTTCCCGGCCGGCATTCTTCAGCCGCCCTTCTTCGAGGCGACCGCCGACGATGCCCTGAATTATGGCGCCATCGGCGCCGTGATCGGCCACGAGATGACGCACGGCTTCGACGATCAGGGCGCGCAATACGACGCGCAGGGCAACCTGCACAACTGGTGGACTCCCGAAGACTTGAAGAATTTCAAGGAACGCACCGCCTGCGTCGAGAAGCAGTTCGATTCGTTTGTGGTCACCGATGACCTGCACGAAAACGGCAAACTCGTCCTCGGCGAGAGCATCGCCGATCTCGGCGGCGTGACCATCGCGCACATGGCCTTCGATCGCACGCTCGCCGGCAAACCGGAGCCGCCGAAGATCGACGGCTTCACCGCCGAGCAGCGATTCTTCCTCTCCTTCGCGCGCATTTGGGGCACGACGGCGAGAGCTGAATTCGAACGCATGATGGTCACCGTCGATCCACACCCGCTGCCGCGGTTCCGCGCCGCGGGAGCGCTGCTGAACATGCCGGATTTCGCGAAGGCGTTCGACTGCCGCGCCGGCGACGCCCTGGTGAAGCCCGCCAGCCAGGTTTGCAAAATCTGGTGACGTCTATGAATTTCGCTCCGCGGCGCGATGACTTCTTTACCCGCGTGCTGCGCACGCGAGGCCGCGGGAGCGCTGCTGACTTTTTTGTAGCGCGTGCTTCGCACGCGACGCCGGATTTCGCGAAGGCGTTCGACTGCCACGCCGGCGACC
>DASPYR010000237.1:0-7016 GCA_035636675.1 Rugosimonospora sp.
GGCGGTTTGTTTCTATGCGGGCGAGCTCAGCAATCTGGTCCAGCAAACGGGCTGGGTGGCGCGGGTGGACCTCGCCATTCTCTTGTTCTTTTCGCTGTTTTCGTGGGCGCTGATCTTGCAGAAGCTGAGCCTGTTTGGGAGGCTGAAGCGGCGCACGGCCAGATTCCTGCGGGCCTTCCGGGCCACGCGCGGCTTGCCGGAGCCGCGGGCGGTAGGCGCGACGGGCTCGCCGCTCGAAGCCGTGTATGCCGCGGGATACCGGGAACTGGCGAGCCAACTCGTGGCCAGCAATCCTCATCCTCGTGTAAAGAGCCTGAACGCGGTGACGGCAGATATGCAGGCCGCGGCGGCCGAGGAAGTGCGCAAGCTGGAGCGCTTCATGCCCTGGCTGGCGACCACCGGCTCGGTGACGCCCTTCATCGGATTATTCGGGACGGTGTGGGGCGTGATGGACGCCTTCTCCGGGCTGGGTACGGCCGGGGCGGCGAGCCTGCGCGTGGTGGCGCCGGGCATCGCCGAGGCGCTGATCACCACGGCCGCGGGGCTGTTTACGGCCATCCCGGCGGTGATCGCATACAACCATCTCGTGCACGATATCCGGGAGATGGGCGCGAGGATGGATAATTTCACCATGGAAGTAGCGGCGCTGATCGAGAAGAATTATTTGTAGGACTTTGTTAGGCCAAAAAACGGGCATCCACAAAAGCGAAGGAGGGATTCCTCGTCGCTCGGCTCCTCGGAATGACAGCCCTTAGGTTTTGGCGGGGAGCCGAAATGAGAAGTCTGCGATGGGAGAAGCGCCGGGACTTTTTTAGGCCGAAAAAACGGGCATCCACAAAAGCGAGGAGGGATTCCTCGTCGCGCGGGAAGAATGGCGCGCATTCTGCGCGCCGCGCTCCTCGGAATGACAGCTCTAAGGTTTCGGCGGGGAGCCGAAGTGAGAAGTCTGCGATGGGAGAGCGGCCCCTCCCACCCTTCGCACAGAACGCGCCCTTCGCGTCTCAGGACAAGAAGGATGGGGCACCCGAAAAAGCAAAAGCAGGAACGACGTAAAGGGGAATAACCGAATGCCGCAGCTTGCACGCCAGACCGGGACTTCCCTTTCCGAGATCAATATCGTTCCCTTCGTGGACGTGATGCTGGTGCTGCTGATCATCTTCATGATCACGGCGCCCATCCTGCAATCGGGGATCGAGGTCAATCTGCCGAAGACGAAGACGGTGAAGGAGATCAGCGAGGAGCGGCTGGTGGTGACGATCGACCGCGGACAATTGATCTACTTGGGCAACGAACCCGTGAATATTCACGATCTCGGGAAGAAGGTGCACGCCCAAATGCGCAATCCGCAGAGCGACGCCGTCTTCCTGCGCTGCGATGAAACGGTGCCCTTCGGCACGTTCGCCACCGTCGTGGATGCGCTGCGCACGTCGGGGATCGAAAACGTGAGCGTGGTGACCGAACCGCTCAGCGCGCGTCCCAAGGGGCCATGAAGCATGGCCGCCGACAGCATGACCATGCAGCAGCCGGGGTCCCCAGCATACGCCGGTTTTGTGCACGCTGGGGTGCAGGAGCCGGGACTCAAGGGACCATTGCTCTGGTCGCTGATCCTGCATTCGCTCCTGTTCGGCTCGCTCGCGGTGTCCACGATACTGTCGCACCGCGGAGAGGGTTGGGGCGGGCCCGGCGGAGGCGGCGCGGTTTCGGTGAAATTGGTGGGCGGGGTGACCGGCGTGCCCCTTCCCCAGCCGGAGGCCGTGACCACCAACCGCGTGGTGGACGAATCGAAAGGGCTTTACAAATCCGAACCCAAGCCGAAGCCCAAAGAGCCGCCGCCGGATACCAAGAAAATTCCGGAGTTCACCAAAGAGAAGCCGCCGCAGTACGTAACCCGCCCATCGAAGACACTGGAAGATCCCACGCCTCCGCCCGAGAACGCCGTGCCCTACGGGCAGGGTGGTTCGCCTGCCGTGCCTTATACGCAGTTCGGCATGGGTGCGGGCGGCGCGACGAGCGCGGGCATGCAGTTCGGCGGGCAAGGCGGCGGGGATTTCGGCGGTCGCTTTCCCTGGTACGTGGACGCGGTGCGCAATCGCGTGAGCAGCAACTGGCTGCAGAGCACGGTCGACCCATCGTTGCGATGGGCGCCGCGGGCGGTGGTCACGTTTGATATTTTGCGGAACGGGGCCATCACCAACGTGCAGATTTTGCAGTCCAGCGGCAATGCTTCCGTGGATTCCTCGGCGATGCGGGCGATTCTGGGATCGAATCCCGCGAATCCCTTGCCGAACGAATACTCAGGGAATAAAGTTTCGGTGGAGTTTTGGTTCGATTTCCGCCGCTGAGCCACCCCACCACACGCAAAGGCGGCGTGCGGTGGGGGCCCCGGTGAGGCACGCTGACGGCGAAGCGACCTGCAGAGAGCAGAACGCACAGCCAAGAGTGGCTGTGCCACTGGGGCCTGTTCCGACGGCGAGACGGGATGACAGCTAGCAATGGGAACGGGTGCACCAGAACCGCAACGCGGCGCATCTTCTTGCTGAATGGGTTCTTGAACGGGACACGACATGCCAAGGCACTGGCGGAGAATTTTTTGCTTGGGTATGGGGATCGAACACGGATATAAAGACGGAAACAAGAATGAGCATTCATAGATACTTGCGTGGGGCGGGGCGGGCAAGTGCCGGGTTGTTGCTGCTGACGATTTTGGCGGTTTTCAGTCTGGTGGCTCCGGCGGCGGCGCAAGACTGGTTTCGCACCGGCACGGGCCTGGGCGTGAGCAAGCCGAAAGTTGCCGTGGCCGATTTCGTTTCGCGCAACGACGCTTCCGCCTCGATGGCCGCGCTCTTCAGCGACGTGGTGCGCAACGATCTGGACTACAGCGGGATTCTCGAGCTGGCGAGCAAGAGCTTCTACCCGACGCAGGTGCCGAGCGTGCCCATGGAGTTGAATTACCAGGCCTGGAGCGATCCGCCGGCTTCGGCGCAGTTCCTGGCATTCGGCAACCTGACCGTCACGGACACGAGCGAGGAGATCCAGGCCTGGTTCAACGACGTGAAAAATCCTTCGGCCCCGCCGGTGGTGGGGCGCGTCTATCACGGCGACTCCAACGAAGAGCAGACGCGGCGCTACGCGCACCAGTTCGCCGACGAGATCATCGCGCGGCTCTCCGGAGGTCTTCCGGGAGTCGCCGCTACGCAGCTCGCCTTTGTCAGCGGGCGCAGCGGAAATAAAGAGATCTGGGCCATGGATTACGATGGCGCCAATCAGCACCAGCTCACTTCGCTGCATTCCATCGCGCTCACCCCGCGCTGGTCGCCGGACGCCGACCGCATCGCCTTCACCTGCTATCCCACGGCCGGGTCCATCCTGAGCGCGCAGATTTGCGTTTACTCGACGGTGAGCTCGCGGCTTCTGAGCTGGCCGCGTTACCGCGGCACCAACAGCTCGCCGGCGTGGTCGCCCGACGGCACCAAGATCATGTTCATGTCCAGCATGCTGGGGAATCCGGAGCTCTTCATTTCCGAGGCCGACGGGAGCCATCCCCGGCGCCTGACGCACTCGACGGGCGCAGATACCTCGGCGGCATGGAATCCGAAAACCGGGCAACAGGTGGCCTTCGTCAGCGATCGCGGAGGGACTCCGCAGCTTTACACCATGGATGCGGACGGCAGCGAGGTGCAGAAGGTGGAGCTGCCGGAGATGGGCTACGTGATCGATCCGGCGTGGTCGCCGAACGGGCAATTGCTGGCGTTCAGCTGGCGGCGCCCGAACGGCAATTATGACCTGTACATCATGGATATCGCCACGCACGCGCTGGTGGAATTGACGCGCGACGCCGGCCGCAACGAGCGCCCCAGCTGGGCTCCCGACGGGCGGCACATGGTATTCGAATCCACGCGCACGGGAACAAGGCAGATCTGGTCCATGCTGGCCGACGGCTCTGCCGTGAGGCAATTGACTGCCGAAGGGCAGAACGAATCGCCCAATTGGTCGCCGAAATAGTGGCGGCAGGAGGCGCACGTTTCCTCTTACGGCAATCGGCCCGAAATCCAGTGATCTTTGGCACGCTCCCAATCCCCAGGAGGTGTAAATGTATCTGTCCGACCCCAAGCCCAGCAGAAAAGAAGCAGCAGTTCAAGGAGGACTTTTAACAATGCGGATTCGTTCCGTTGCAAGAGTCGTCTTGTACGGCGCGCTCGCGCTCGCGATTGTGGGCGTGGGATGCAAAAAACCACTGGCGGTTACTCCGGCCGCTCCGCCCGCACCGCCACCGCCTCCGGCCCAACCCACGGTGACCTTGCAGGCCGCGCCGCCCACGGTGCAGCGCGGGCAAACGAGCACGTTGCGATGGTCATCCACGAACGCGACTGCCCTGACGCTGGCGCCCAATGTGGGCAACGTGGCCCCCGAGGGCAACACCACGGTCACGCCAACCGATTCGGTGACCTATACCATCACGGCTATGGGACCGGGCGGCTCCGCTACGGCCAGCGCCCGCGTAACCGTCACCGTGCCGCCGCCACCGCCGCCGGTGGCCGCCGCTCCGGCGCCATCGCTTGAAGAGCTCTTCGCCAAGGAAGTGATGGACGCCTATTTCGACTTCGACAAGTCGGATATCCGTTCTGATGCGCATTCGGCATTGACCCAGACGGCGGGCTTCCTCAAGTCCTATCCGCAAGTCAAAGTGATGATCGAGGGACACTGCGACGAACGCGGTTCAACCGAATACAACCTGGCGCTGGGCGACCGCCGGGCCCAGGCGGCCAAAGATTTCCTGGTTTCGCTGGGAGTGGCTTCCGACCGCATGCAGACGGTGAGTTACGGGAAAGAACGGCCGTTCTGCAATGAGCACACCGAAGCGTGCTGGCAGCAGAACCGCCGCGCTCATTTCGCGATGGCCAAATAGGCCACCCGCACGGCAGAGGCAACTTTTTGCACCGCGCGAGTGCTCGCGCTCGAGAGGCGCATGCCGGGGACCCCGGTTGCCGCGACTCTCGGAACCCGCGCTTGCATCCAACCTAGCACCGAGGCGCCTGCCCATCGAGGGTAGCGCGCCCCGGGCTAAGAGATCTAGTTTGCGTGCTAAATTTGGTTGGAGCGCAAGACGGTGGCTCCGCGTGAGCTGTTTCGGGCATACTAGGGGCAACTCAATGGTTTCGTTCTGGGCAAGAGCAGGATCGGAGAGGTCCTTCGCTCACGATATTCGCTCAGGACGACGATCCTGATCGGATCGTCGCAAGGAGGAAGGATGCGTAAACGGTGGATCGTTTACCTGGCAGCAGCGATGCTGGGCGGCGCTTTGGGAGGCACGTTGCTGGGGCCGGCGCCGGTGGGAGCAGTGGCCCGCGAAATGGTGGAGCTGCAGCAAAGCGTGAACCAGCTCATCCAGGGCCAAAAAGACATTCAAACGCTACTGGCGCAGAACGCTGCTGTGGAAAAGACGCTCATGGAGCAGTCCATGGATACGGTCAATAAGCTGACCGGTACCATGATGGCCTTGCAGAAAACGGTGCAGGACATGCAAGCCACTTCGGGCGCGCGCCTGGATACCATGTCCACGCAAATCCAGGGCATCTCCGATAATTTGCAGGAAGGGCTGGCGCGCATGGGCAAGCTCAATCAGCAGCTCACCGACGCGCAGAACGCGATTCAGGGCATCGACGCGAAGCTCGCCAGCAACGCACCGCCGCCACCAACGGCAGCGGCCCCCGGAGCCGCAGCGCCCGGCGCGCCGGGAGCGGCGGCTGCTGCGAGCGGGCTGCCGCCCATACCAGGAGCGCCGGCGGGCGCGGCCAATTCCAATCTGCCGCCGAGTGCTGCGCCTTCGGCGGACCTGCTCTACTCGAACGGCCTGCGCGACCTGAACGGCAAGAAATACGATTTGGCGGCGCAGGAGTTCGGGGATTATCTGAAGTATTATGGCACCACCGATCTGGCCTCGAATGCGCAGTTCTACGTGGGCGAAATTTTCTTCGCGCAGCTGCAGTACGATCAGGCCATCAATGCTTACAGCAAAGTGATTAACAATTACCCCAAGAGCTTCAAACTTGCTCCGGCACACCTGAAGCGGGCGCTGGCGCTCATCGCTTTGGGAGAGAAGAATTCGGGCGTCAGTGAACTGCGCATGGTGGTGAAGAGCTACCCCGGCACGGACGAGGAACGGCGCGCCAAGGCCAAGCTGCAGGAGCTGGGCGTCACGTCTTAAAAACGCGAATCAGCTCTATTCACGCTTCTCGCTGATCAAGAAGGGAACGGCTCCCTTCCTTCGATTGTGTCGCCCCTGCGGGGCTCGCACGATCTCATCAACAATCCCCAGTGCTCCCGCACTGGGCTAATTTGTTCCGTCCCTGACGGGACTAACCGCGCGATGACGTGGACTTGCGCTGGGGGAGCGTGCTATCTTCCGTCCTTTCGGGGCGTCCTTTCGGGGCGTCCTTTCAGGGCGTCCTTTCGGGGCCTGCTTTCCGGCGGCGATTCTGCCGCCGCGCTCGGGGGTAAAGCATGTCGGTGAACAAAGCCATTCTGGTGGGCAGGCTGGGGCGCGACCCCGAAACGCGCTACACGTCGGCCGGCCAGGCCGTCTGCAACTTCACGCTGGCCACCGACGAGACGTATCGCGACCGCAACGGCGAACGGCAAAAGCGCACGGAATGGCACCGCATCGTCGTGTGGGGCAAACAGGCGGAGATCGCGCAGCAGTATCTGCACAAGGGCTCGCTGATCTTCGTCGAAGGACGCATTCAGACGCGGCAGTGGGACGACCGCGAAGGCCAAAAGCGCACCACGGTCGAGATCGTGGCCAACAACTTTCGCATGCTCGGCGGGCGCGCCGAAGGCGGAATGGCGGCCGGCGCCGGTGCGGGCGCTGGCGCGGTCGCCGGTGAAGCGGAGCCGCAAGCTGCAGCCGCGGCGGCGGGCGCGGAAGAGATGCCCTCCACGGAAATTTCCGACGAAGATATCCCCTTCTAGTGCCGTTCCAACTTGTCTCGCCAAAGAATGCCTGTCCGCGACCTTGG
>DASPYR010000238.1:0-2798 GCA_035636675.1 Rugosimonospora sp.
GCGCTGCTGCTCTGCCACACCGAATTCAGCGTCATCGCGCTGATCGGCATGATTCTGCTGATTGGCATCGTCAAAAAGAACGCCATCATGATGATCGACTTCGCGCTGGAGGCGGAGCGCCGGGAAGGGAAGTCGCCGCTCGACGCGATCTACGAGGCCTGTCTGCTCCGTTTCCGTCCCATTATGATGACCACGATGGCGGCATTGCTTGGCGGTCTGCCGCTGGCACTCGACACGGGCACGGGCTCTGAACTGCGCCGGCCGCTGGGCATCACGATCGTTGGCGGGTTGCTGCTCAGCCAGTTGCTTACGCTCTACACCACGCCCGTCGTTTACCTGGCGTTTGATTGGCTGGCCAAACGGATTCGTTTCCGCATCGGCCGTCCGGTCGGGCAGCCGGCTCAGGCGGATTAGACGTTGAATATTTCGTCCAACTTTTCCGCGCCATTTATTCGCCGTCCTGTTGCGACGTCGCTGATCACGCTGGCGATTTTTCTTTCCGGCGCAGTGGCCTTCCGGTTCCTGCCGGTCGCGCCGTTGCCACAAGTGGATTTCCCGACCATCTCGGTGGGCGCGGGACTCCCGGGAGCCAGCCCGGAGACCATGGCTTCGGCTGTGGCCACGCCGCTCGAGCGGCAATTCGGCCGCATCGCCGGCATCACCCAGATGACTTCGACGAGCCAGCTCGGCTCAACCAACGTCACCTTGCAATTCGATCTCAGCCGCAATATCGACGCCGCCGCGCGCGATGTCCAGGCAGCCATCAACGCCGCCCGCGGCCAGCTTCCCGCCGACCTGCCGGGCCAGCCGACCTATCGCAAAGTAAACCCGGCGGACGCGCCGATCCTTCTCCTGAGTCTGACATCCACCAATATTCCGCGGGGGCAGGTGTATGACGCGGCGGACTCCATCCTCGCGCAGAAGCTTGCGCAGGTGGAAGGCGTCGGCCAGGTCTTCGTCTGGGGAAGCGCTCGCCCTGCCGTGCGCGTGCAGGTGAATCCCGCGCAATTGAACGACTATGGCATCAGCATGGAGACCGTGCGCGCGGCGCTCGCCTCGGCGAATGCGAATCGGCCCAAGGGCGAGGTGGCAAACGCCGACCATGCGTGGAGCATTGGCGCCAGCGACCAGCTTTTCAAGGCGCATGAGTATCGCCCTCTGATCGTCGCCTGGCGCAACGGCGCGCCCGTGCGGCTCGAAGCGATCGGCAACGTCATTGATTCCGTCGAAGACGTTCGCAATGCGGGCATGTCCAACGGCGAGCCCGCGGTTCTGCTGGCCATTTTCCGCCAACCCGGCGCGAACATGATCGAGACGGTGGACCGCATTCTCGCGCTCCTCCCACAACTCCAGACGGACATCTCGCCCTCTTTACATCTCGGGGTGGCCAACGACCGCACCACAACCATCCGGGCCTCCATCCGTGACGTCGAGATCACGCTCCTGATCTCAATTTCGCTCGTTGTGCTCGTCGTTTTTGCGTTCCTGCGCAACGTCTGGGCAACCGCCATTCCCAGCGTCGCGGTTCCACTTTCACTCATCGGCACGTTCGGCGTCATGTACCTGGCGGGCTACAGCCTGGACAATCTATCCCTCATGGCGCTGACGATCTCTACGGGCTTCGTCGTGGATGACGCCATTGTTGTGATCGAGAACATCGCGCGGCACCTCGAAGCGGGCATGAAGCCCTTTCAGGCGGCGCTCCAGGGCTCGCGGGAGATCGGCTTCACGGTGCTTTCCATGAGCACTTCGCTCGTGGCCGTCTTTATTCCGATTTTGCTGATGGGCGGGATCGTGGGGCGGCTGTTCCGCGAGTTTGCCGTCACCCTCAGCGTGGCCATCGGCGTATCTCTCTTCGTTTCGCTCACGGCCACGCCAATGATGTGCGCGCGCTTCTTGCGGCACGAGGAGGGCGGTCATGGCCTCCTCTACCGGATTTTCGAGAACGCATTTAACGGATTGCTTCGCCGCTACGATCTTTGCCTCCGCTGGGTGCTGCGCCATCAATTCAGCATATTGCTCATCACCATCGGCACCATCTGCCTGAATCTCTATCTTTTCAAGGTTGTGCCGAAGGGCTTCTTCCCGCAGCAGGATACTGGGCGCATCAACGGTTCCATTCAGGCCGACCAGGCCATCTCCTTCAGCGCCCTTTCCCAAAAGATGGAAGCGTTCGTCAAAATCGTCATGGAAGATCCTGCCGTGGATACGGTAACGGCCTTCGCCGGCGGAGGCAGCGGCAATACCGCTCGCATGTTTGCCCAGCTCAAGCCGCTCGAGCAACGAAAAATCAGCGCCGATCAGGTGATCGCGCGCCTCCGCGGAAAGCTGGCAAAGATTCCAGGTGCCGCGCTTTACCTCCAGGCTGTTCAGGATGTCAACGTCGGCGGGAGGTTCGGCGGCGCCCAGTACCAATACACTCTGCAGGCCGACCATCTCCAGGACCTAAACCAATGGGCCCCCATTCTGATGCAGCGGATCAGCAGAATCCCCGCATTGCGCGACGTGAACAGCGATCAGCAAATCCATGGTTTGCAAGCCTCGCTTGTCGTGGACCGCGAGACGGCTTCGCGCCTCGGCGTTTCCTTCCAGGCGATTGACGATACGCTGAACGATTCATTCGGTCAGCGCCAGGTCTCTAACATGTACATGGGCCTGAATCAGTATCATGTCGTGCTCGAGGTTTTGCCCCAGTACCAGGAGAACCCCGACGGTCTGAAAAGCATTTATGTGGCATCGAAGACAGGCAAGCTCGTGCCCCTCAGCGCCTTCGCACATTTCGCTCCATCGAATCATGC
>DASPYR010000239.1:0-10482 GCA_035636675.1 Rugosimonospora sp.
AACTGATGCGGGGTACAGTGTCTCCCTCCATCGGACTTGCGTCCTGGGTGGTAGCGAAGTACCCGCGCGAGCTACTGTAGCGGACGAAGCAACCAGGCTCCTCACAAACATAGGCAGTGATCTGCCACGACTTCTCCCCGATCTTCAGAAGCATCCGCGAAAGCCTCATCTGAGAGTGGTGTTCGTAGCAAAGCACGTGCTGTATCACAGGCTACGGCCTCCTCTGAAACGCCCGCCAAGGGGGGTATCTCAGAGAACCTTGCGCGTATGATTCGGGGGACACATAATCTCCGGCGAAGGGTTCCTTGGGAGCGTCTGCGCGAAGCAACTACCGTCTGACACGGTACGCTAATGGGAGATCGTCTGTCAACACGCTCAAGGCTTGTCCCTGGCAACAGTTCCCTCCACACACAGAGTCGTTCAGTCAGTTCGGAAGCCGCCCGGGCGCGCCTCCGCTTAGGGGAGCGATGGTGCCATACCGGTGAAGGGCCTCGTTTGCCACGGACTGGGAAACGCTCTATGAGAACGGCGCGGCCGAACTGTTCTCCTCACCCGCCAGAAGGGTTCGCCGAAATTGCTCCATCGTTTACCCCCTGCGAACCAATTTCCGGTTTGCTTCCTGCTCGGCTATCTTCCAGCGGGCGCAGAGCTTTGCCGCCGCTCGCCCAGGCGCGGAAGCGATCCATATAGAGATAGACGACAGGAGTGGTATAGAGCGTTAGCATCTGGCTCACCATCAGCCCTCCGACGATGGCGATGCCAAGCGGGCGGCGAAGTTCCGAACCGTTTCCTCCCCCAATGGCGATAGGGATGCCGCCAAACATGGCGGCCATCGTGGTCATCATGATGGGTCTGAAACGCAGGAGGCATGCCTGATAGATGGATTGCTCGGGACTATTTCCTTCCTTGCGCTCGGCATCAATGGCGAAATCGATCATGAGGATTGCGTTCTTCTTCACAATGCCGATCAGCAGGATGATGCCAATGAGGGCGATGATGCTGAGTTCAGTGCGAAAGATCAGCAGTGCCAGCAGGGCGCCCACGCCGGCCGAGGGGAGCGTGGAAAGAATGGTGACGGGGTGGACGTAGTTCTCGTAGAGAATTCCCAGCACAATGTAGACGGTAACCAGCGCCGCCAGGATCAGGTAGGGCTCCGAAGCGAGGGAAGACTCAAACACTTGCGCCGTGCCTTGAAAACCAGGATGAATCGTCGCCGGCACGACCATCGTGCGTACCATGTTTTGGACCGCGGCTACGGCCTCTCCGAGCGGGACATTCGGGGCAAGATTAAAGGTAAAGGTTATCGCCGGGAATTGGCCCTGGTGGGCAACGGCCAGCGAGGTCATCGAGGACTCGTAGTGCGTGAATGCGCTGAGCGGAACTTCCTGACCAGTAGAGGACTGGACGTAGATATTCTTGAGCGCATCGGGACTCTGTTGGAATTGCTGAGCCACCTCCATCACGACATGATACTGGTTCATTCCCTTATACATGGTGGAGACCTGCCGCTGGCCAAATGCGTCGTACAGCGCGTTATCGATCGTCTGCGGAGTCAGGCCCAGACGGGCAGCGGTATCGCGGTCGATGACCAAGCCCGCTTTCAGCGCGCGGTTCTGCAAATCACTGTTCACATCCTGAAGCTCCCGGATCGTTCGCAGCTTCTGTTCCACCACCGGGGCCCACGCGAGCAAGTCCTGCAGGTTGTCACCTTGCAATGTGTACTGGAATTGCGCGTTGCCACTACGCCCGCCTATTTGAACGTCCTGTAACGGCTGCATGAAAAGCGTGGCTCCCGGAACGCCAGCCAGCTTGGGCCGCAGCCGATTGATGACCTCAAATACGCTGACCTTGCGCTCCGATAGGGGCTTCAACATGATACTGATATAAGCGGCATTCGCTCGATTGACAAAGCCCGATACAATCTGAACGGCCGGATCGGCCTTAAGAATCGCCTCGTATTCCCTTACCTTTTGCTGCATGGTTTGGAAAGAAGTGTCCTCGCTGGCCCGGGCGAAGCCGTTGATGCGCCCCGTGTCCTGCTGCGGGAAGAAGCCTTTGGGAATCACAACGTAGAGATAAATCGCCAGGCAGAGTGTTCCCAGCGTGATGCCCAGCACCAGGGGCTGGTGTCGCAATACCCAGCGGAGACTGGTCGCATATCCGCGGTAAAGCAATTTGAATCCTCTGTCGCTGGCGCGGCCGAGCCAGTTCTGCTTGCGATCTTTTTCGGGTTTGAGGAATTTCGCACACATCGCCGGCGTGGTTGTGAGCGATATGAGCATCGAGAAAGCCACTGCCAGGCTCAAGGTGACAGCAAACTCTCGAAATATGCGGCCCAGGATGCCTCCCATCAAAAGTATGGGGATGAACACCGCGATCAGCGAGGTGCTCATGGAAAAGACCGTGAATCCAATCTCGCGCGATCCGCGAAAAGCAGCTTCGAGCGCGGAGAGTCCCTGCTCGAGATAGCGGGAGATGTTTTCGATCACCACGATTGCGTCGTCTACAACGAAGCCGGTCGAAATGGTGAGCGCCATCAGCGAGAGGTTATCGATGGAGTAACCCACTAGGTACATCACGCCGAAGGTGCCAACCAAAGACATGGGCACAACCACGCTGGGGATGAAGGTCGCCCAAGCGCTGCCGAGAAAGAAGAAGACAACCAGGATAACCATAAAGACGGATAGCAGGAGGGTCCGCTCAACATCTCTAACTGAGGCCCGGATCATGGTCGTCCGCAACTCGGTTATCTCCAGATGGATCGAAGGTGGAATGGAAGCCTGCAGCAGCGGCATAAGCGCGAGAACGCGGTCTGTAACGTCGATGATGTTCGCTTGCGGCTGGCGGTAGAGCTGCACGATCACGGCGGGCTTCCCGTTCACGAATCCCGCATTGCGAATGTCCTCCTGGCTATCGACCACCGTGGCCACGTCAGACAGCCGCACTGGCGCACCATTGCGATAGGCAATGATCAAGGGAGCATATTGTCTGGCGAGAAAAAGCTGATCGTTATTGTTAAGCACGAGCATGCGAGTCGCGTCCGAAAGCGCGCCCTTGGGCACATCTGCATTGGCCGCTCCCAGCGCTGCACGCACCTGGTCCAGTCCCAGCCCGAGTTTGCTCAGCAGCAGCGGGTTGAGTTCGGCACGGACCCCCGGCCGCGAACCGCCGCCCACAGTCACTTGCCCGACGCCTGCTATCTGGGAAATCTTCTGGGCCAGAATGGAGTCCGCGACGTCGTAGAGCTGTGGTCTGGTAGCTGTATCCGAGGTCAGCGCGATACTCACGATATCGATTTCGGCGGGGTTTACTTTGCGCCAGTTCGGGTTCGTCGGCAGGTTAGCCGGCAACTGCCCGCGGGCCGCGTTAATGGCTGCCTGTACATCCCGCGCGGCGGCGTCGACGTTGCGATCGAGATCAAACTGCATCGTGATATTCGTACTGCCGAGCTGACTGAGAGAGGTCATCTGCGTTATGCCGGCGATGCGACCGAACATACGCTCGAGTGGAGTGGCAACCGCAGTGGCCATCGTTTCGGGGCTTGCACCGGGCAGATTTGCAAACACCGTAATGGTCGGGTACTCGACCTCAGGCAGGGTAGCCAATGGAAGAAAGGGGTAGGCCAGCGCGCCAAAGAGGAACAAACCCATGCTCAGCAGGGATGTCGCCACAGGCCGCTTAATAAAAGGGCCCGAAATATTCATAGCTACCCGCCGCTCACGAGTGCAACCCTTTGAGAGCCTATGGGCACAAATCCAAAACGCCTAGTGCCGTTCCAACTTGTGCCGTTCCAACTAGTACTCAAACAAGTTGGCTCAAACAAGTTGGAACGGCACTTGTTTGACCCCGAACCAAATGGGGCTTCTGAAATTTGGTTCGGGGTTGAGCAAATCGTCTTTCGTCTGGAACCGAACGAATAGACTTTTCGTCCCCTCAACGGCAGCCGGCCAGATGAATCGATTCGTTCGGCTCTTGATTACGGCGATCTCTCGGAAACGTTCGCTTGCGCGTTTGGCCAATCTAGTTGGAACGGCACTAGAGTCTGGTTGGGTTCATTGTAATCCTTCACCCACTGTTCCCGGCTAATGCCCCAACGGATGCCCCGGCGCCTCCTGATAGGAAAGCCCAGTTCCCAAGAATCCCGTTTTCCGGCCGCTATCTGCCTGATTAATTGAGCCCAAAGTTGGGACGTGCGACCAAAGCGCAAGCGTGGTCATCCAATCGCCTGCGCATATCAGGAGTCGCAAAGTGCAAATCGGCGTCGATAGCTTCGCAGCGGCCATCTCCGACCCGGGCACGGGTCTCACCCTCGGCCCCGTCGAGCGCATGCAGCATCTGCTGGAAGAGATTGAGCTTGCCGACCAAGTGGGTCTCGACGTGTTCGGCATCGGAGAACATCACCGGGCCGAGTTCCTTGATTCCGCCCCAGCCGTGATTCTGGCCGCGGCCGCCGCGCGCACGCAAAACATCCGCCTTACGAGCGCCGTCACCGTACTGAGCGCCGCTGACCCGGTTCGCGTTTTCCAGGAATTTGCCACTCTGGATCTTATCTCGCATGGTCGCGCCGAAATCGTCGCCGGCCGGGGCTCGTTCGTCGAGTCCTATCCGCTCTTCGGTCTTCGTCTGGAAGACTACGACTCGCTTTTCTCAGAAAAGCTGGATCTGCTGCTCAAGATACGCGAGAACACAAACGTTTACTGGTCTGGTAAGCACCGGGCGCCACTCACTGGCCAAGCGGTGTACCCTCGTCCGGTGCAAAACCCTCTGCCGATTTGGATCGGTGTCGGCGGCACGCCCGCCTCATTCGCTCGCGCCGGTATGCTCGGACTGCCGCTTATGGTTGCTATCATTGGCGGCGAACCCAAACGATTCCGTCCTCTTATCGACCTCTACCGCGAGGCAGGCCGCCGTGCCGGCCACTCCGCAGAGAAACTTATCGTGGGTCTTCACTCCATCGGCTTCCTGGGAGAGACCACCCAGCAAGCGGCGGACGACTTTTATCCCGGGTACGCGCACACCTTCACCGAGATCGGCAAGGAACGCGGCTGGGCCCCGACTACCCGGGCACACTTTGACGCGGTCCGCGGACCCACAGGTGCGCTGCTGATCGGAGACGCCGAAACCGTGACGGAAAAGATACTGTACGTGAACGAAGTCCTCGGCGGCATCTCTCGCATCACGTTCCAAATGGGCGTCTCGACGCTGCCGCATCGGAAGATGTTGCGAGCCATCGAAATCCTGGGAACCCAGGTCGCGCCCATCGTGCGTAAGGAGCTCACTGCTACTCCTGCGCGTGCCTGATACGGATCCGGGACCCCACATTACCTCAGAGTCGATTTTAGGTGCGCGACTGTTTCGGCGGGCAGGTCGCTTGCAAGGTGTTTCAGGATGCGGAGCCAGCCCTAAGAGTCTATACTCCCCGGAAGCAAGGTAGCTAAGTTTAGAGGCGATTACGCAGATGCAAAATCGGTTGAGAAAGGCAATATTTGCGAGTGCCGAGGCCGCCTTGATGGCCGCCCTCTGGGTCGGCGCGGTGCCGACTATAGGTCAGGCCCAGACTTATAAGGCGCCCCGTACAGCGGACGGTAAACCGGATTTAAACGGGATTTGGGAGGCTCTCAACACGGCAAATTGGGATATCCAGGATCATGCGGCGCGAGCGGGACCGATGGTCGCCCTGGGCGCGGCCTTCAGCGTTCCCGCGGGACTCGGCGTAGTGGAAGGCAACGAGATCCCCTATCTGCCGGCGGCAGCGGCGAAAAAGAAAGAGAACGCTGAGCACTGGCTGGCCGCAGACCCGGAAATCAAGTGCTATCTGCCGGGCGTGCCACGCGCCACTTATATGCCGTATCCATTTCAAATCATTCAGACTCCGCAGTACATCCTGATGGCCTACGAGTTTGCGGCTGCTAGTCGAACCATCTACATGAATAGCAGTCAGAAGAGTCCCAACGATACATGGATGGGGTGGTCGGTGGGTCACTGGGAGGGGGATACGCTGGTCGTCGACGTGACGAGTTTCAACGACCAGACATGGTTTGATAGGGCCGGGAACTTCCACAGTGACGGGTTACATGTAGTCGAACGCTACACTCGCATCAGCCCAGACGCCCTGGACTACGAAGTCACCATCGAGGACCCGAAAGTGTTTTCGCGCCCCTGGAAGATGAGAATGCCGCTTTATCGCCGGCTGGAAAAGAATGCTCAACTGTTGGAATACAAATGCGTGGAGTTCGCGGAAGAGCTCATGTATGGGCCTCTTCGGAAGCAGTCGAGCGAGGGAAAAGGAGGGTCGAAATGAGCCATCGATTTCTTGCTTCGATGAGTGCTCTGGCAGTCGTGATCACGGTCGCGTTGATGGCAGGTGTACCGATCGCAGGCCAGGTCCAATCCCCGGCGAAGACGACACCAGCGAAGCTAAAACCGGCAGCGAAGACTTGGACCGTGCCACGAACACCTGACGGCCAGCCGGACCTGCAGGGAGTATGGGACTACCGCACGATCACCCCACTGGAACGACCCAAGGAGCTGGGAACGAAGGCGTTTTTTACCGCCGAGGAAGCGGCGAACTACGAAAAGGATGAAAATCAACGCCAGAATCGTGATCTGATTGATCCAGAGCAGGGAGGCTTATTTTACCCGCCGGGCGGCGTTGTCCCTTACAACGAGTTTTGGTACGACCGGGGCAACAAGATCGTGGGGTCAAAGCGCACTTCGCTGATTGTGGATCCGCCGGATGGCCGGCTTCCTGCCTGGACGCCGGAGGGGCAGAAACAAGCGGATCTGCGCGCGGCCGAACAGCGCAGCACACAGCTTGGACATCCCCTGGCCGACTCGTGGGAAGACCGACCGCTCCAGGAGCGTTGCCTTGTGGGTCTCAACGCTGGCCCACCAATGACTCCAGGCGCCTACAACAATAATTTTCAGCTGCTCCAGACTCCTGGATACGTGGTGATTCTCAATGAGATGGTCCACGACGCTCGCGTCATCCCCTTGGATGGGCGTTCGCATGGGAGCATTCGTCAGTGGAAGGGAGACTCGCGCGGCCACTGGGAGGGCGACACCCTGGTTATCGACACGACGAATTTCAAACGCGAGACGAACCTCGAAGGCTCCAGCGCGAATACGCACCTGATCGAACGCTTCAGGCGCGCCGACGCTAACACGCTCCTCTACGAATTCACGGTTGACGACCCGGCGATGTGGACGAGACCCTGGACAGCAGTGATTCCGATGTCGAAGAGTGAGGATCCGATCTACGAATACGCGTGTCATGAGGGGAATTACGCCATGGCGGGCATCCTCGCCGGAGCGCGCGCGGCAGAGAAGGCCGCGGAAGAAGGCGAGAAGAAGGGATCGAGGTGATATTAAACCGGCTCTCGATTGACTATGGCGGTCACGTCGATTTCGACCAACATACCAGGATGGGCGAGTTGATTTATGTTTACGAATGTATGCGCCGGCCGCGGGGCATCGCCAAGCGCCTCGGTAAGACATTGGAAGTAATTGCCTGCTGACCTGATGTCTGTAACGTAAGTCACTATTTTCACGATGTCCGCGACGGTCGCGCGGTGCCGCGCCAGAGTTCTCTTGATCTTGTCGAAGGCATAGCGGCATTGTCCGAGAACGTCTCCCGGGTACAGGATGGCGCCGATGGTTCCGTTTTCATCTTCCGCACCGACTCCGGCGAGAAAAATCAATGTGCCCGGCCCAGAAACGGTGACGACTTCCGAGAATCTTCCCTTGGTCCACTCACTGTAGTTGTAGTTGTGTTTTTCAAAATTTGGCATGAGGCCGGCCTTCGCGGCGCCAGTATCCGGGATGGGGCGCAAAGAGTCGAGGCGCTCCTTCGCACGGCCGAAGAAGCCCTGGGAAGCCGATCACGCAAGTTTCATCGTTCTCTCCAGAGGTAAGTAAATCAAATACCCACACACTATTTCGGCTCGAGTATTAGCGGAAGGCCGTTTTTGGCGTTGCCCACGATCACCACCTTGGCGTTGTTACTCTCCGCGAGCTTCTCAGTGGCTTCAATGCCCTTCCATTCAAGCAACTGCTGGCTGATGCCCTGTGTTACCGTTTGCTGGAAATCACGGATGCCTTGCGCCTCGATGCGCTTGCGATCGGCTTCCTGCTTTTCCTTTTGCAGCACAAAGGCCATGCGCAGCGCATCCTGTTCGGCTTGCTGTTTGGCCTCGATGGAAGACTTCAGCATCTGCGGCAACTGGATGTCGCGCAGCAAAACACTTTGAACCTCGATGCCCCTGCTGCCCAACTGTTGGACGAGGTCATTGTAGATTTGCTGAGCCACTTCCTCGCGGCCGCCGGTATACAGTGCGCTGGCGCTGTGAGCGGCGGTGATGGAACGGATTGCGGAGCGCATATTCGGCTCGACAATGACATCCACATAGCTCGGCCCAATTTTCTGGTAAACCTGCGCGGCATTCTCGGGACTCAATCGGAACAGCAGCGATGTGTCCAAAGTCATGACCAAGCCTTCGTCAGACGGCACGCTGGCCGTTTCCTTTAATTCCTGTGTGCGAATGGACATCGTGTTATTTCCCTTGAAGGGGTTAACCAGGTGCGTGCCTTCTGGTAGTACGTCGCCGGTCACGCGTCCAAAGAGCGTCAGCACGCCTACATGGCCTGCTGGAACATACGCGATCGAAGCGTAGACTAAGATCAATAGCACTGCTCCGAACAGCGCCAATCCTAAATTGCGGGGCAGCGAGCCGCGCATAGTGGTCAAGTAGCGCTGCGCCAGTTCGTCTTCTGAGCCGTGATGGAATGTGGTGGTCATCGTCTTCTCCTGTGAAACGAATGCACGTTCGAAGGCGTTTCACGCAGCGCCATTCTACTCTGGATTCACCTCGTGGTGGATTACATAGCGGCGGCGACAACGGCGTTGAGCAAGCGCATTTCTTGGAGCTGCATGCTGGTGACGGTTCAATTCTGAAGCTGGGTGAAATCGACTTACGAACTTCACCGAGCTACCGATTTTACGGCAGCGGGAAATGGGCACAGAGAGTCGAGGCGCTACTTCGGGCGGCCCTGGAAGCCCTGGGCGATCATATCGATCTTGTATATGGCCTTGGCGTTGTTCCGGACTCCCGCAGGGGTTCTGAACTCTGTGCCGTCCGGGTTCGTCATGCCTGCGCCCTTGGCGTAAAGCACCTTCTTGTTGGGTCCGGAAAAGGCTACGCTCGAGGCGGACCTGGGCAGAGGGATGACCCCAAGGTACTTTCCTTCCGGACTGATCACCTGAATGCCGGGGGCTCCAGAGGTGATGTAAAGACGGCCCTCAGAGTCTATGGCCATGCCGTCGCCTGATCCTCCGGCTTCCAGCGTGGCAAAGTCGCGCTGATTTTTGACCGTGCCATCCGGCTGGACATCCCAGGCCACAAGGGTCTTGTTGTTGGTCACGTACAGCGTCTTCTCATCCCGGCTGAGCATCATCCCGTTTGTGCGCACTTCCTTGCCGGCAACGAGGCTGACTTTGCCGGTGGCATTGACGAAGTAGGT
Organism: Rugosimonospora sp.; assembly: GCA_035636675.1. Lineage (GTDB taxonomy): Bacteria > Acidobacteriota > Terriglobia > Acidiferrales > UBA7541 > Palsa-189. The sequence continues at coordinate 9,520 of DASPYR010000239.1, forward strand.
TCCGAAGTCATCACAGAAATACACACCGCCCTTGGAATCCACTACGAGTTCGCCCATGCGCCAGAACGTCTTCCCCTCGAACTTGCTTGCCAGGACCTGCCACTTCGGAGCCAGGACCACCAGTTCTGCCGGTTCGTGACATTGGTCAGGATGTCCGCCAGGATCCGAGCAAGTCCTCTCCACGCCAATGAGGCGGCCCATGTAGTCGATCCCAAGGGCTCCCGTGCCATGGGTATCCCGGACGTAAATGGAAAAATTGTCCTTCGCGTCGAGCCGGCCAACCGTGCTGGGCTGTTCCTGTGCGAAATAGATGCCGCCGTCTGGGGCGCCCACGAGACCGTCGGCGTTGTCGGGTCCTTGCCACACGAGCTTCCATTTGGCTCCAGCCGCGATGACGCCCGGGATCTCCGTAACCGTCACCTCGCGGGCGGCCGCCGGCTGCGGAAAGTTCTGCTCCCCTCCGGCACTGCGTTGCTGTGCGACGGCGGTCTCGCTCAGGGCGAGAGCCGATCCAAGGAAACAGCAAGCGATCGCGCACATTGCTTTCAATTTCATAAACCCCCCAACTGGCGTGGCCCGCGAGCCGGGCAAAACCGGAATTCCCGTTTGCTCCGGGCAGGCGGCAGTATATACCGGAGCTCCGGCGATCATGCAAATGAACTACACGAATACGCACGCTATATTTGTGTATAGCGTCCTTTCGTTGTGGTCGCCTCAACGAGAGGACGCGCTGGGACACCGGCATGGCGGTCAAATTTTCAGGAAGGCGAGCCAGGGGAGGGCGACAACGATATAGACAGCGAAGAAGAGAATGCCCAGCAAAAATCCCAAGATCCAGAAGTCCTTGCCTTTAATATAGCCGCAGCCGTAGTAGATCGGGGAAGGACCGGTTCCATAGGGCGTGAGAATGCCCATGAGCCCAAGCGGATAGCTGAGCAGCAAGGCCCAGGCGAGCCGCGACAT
>DASPYR010000240.1:0-4660 GCA_035636675.1 Rugosimonospora sp.
TATTGGGAGTGCCTGAAACTGGCGGCCGCTTCGGAAGAGCTAACGGAGACAGACATCCTGCGCCGAATCATAAGATCGTGGAGCGAGACGCTACCACCTGCGATTCAAGAGAAGGCCCGGGCTGAGACTACCCGGGTGGAAGCTTGGAAAGCCCAGGAACTACGCGCCCGAGAGCATGCCAAACTTCAGGCTAAACAGGCTAAGCTGAATGCACGTCGAGCCAAATTACAGGGCAAAGGACCTCCAGAGCCGCTAGGACCGTTTCTCCGGCGCCGAGAAAGGATTTCAGCGAGTAGTTGAGTCTCAATCCGAGCTACGCGGTCGCTCATCTGGGAATGTTTAGACCAGACGGGGCGGCCAGACCCACTCTACAAAAAGAATGGTTAGCAGACGGCGGATCGCCAGCGCCGTTGGTCCATTTACATCACTTTGATTGCGAAATCGGAACTCCCGAGGCGCCCTTGGCCTTCTCTTCCGCAGCCTTCTCGGTAGCGCGGGCACCCGCCATGATATTAACGACGTCCATATTACTCTCGCTGCAGGCGTATTCGAAAAAGGGCCCTTGGGTGGCTTGCAGCGGAACAATGGCCGTCCAGGGTTTCGTCCACGTGGAGGGATCGTCAATCGTAAAACTGTACTCAATCCGGTCCGCGGCCACTCGCTTGAAGTGTTCGGTAATCTTCAGAGTTTTGGGGTTGGCGTTACGGAAGGTAGCTTCGGGCCTGAAATTGGTGGTTTCCACGACCAGTGTGTTGCCTTCCCAATGGCCGCGACCATCCCCATGCCACTGGCGGATATTCGCTCCGGCATGCGGACGCGTATCCAGCGGAATGATACGCAGCTCGGTTCCGTACTCGGCTTGAAGCACCACGTATTCCGGATTCTGCAGAATGTACACACCATTGTTGTAGCCGCCAGGAAATATGGGTGGTCCACCACTCATGGAGAGACAGTTGGTGAGCACCCCTAAATCCCTTGCAGTATCGGCGTGCACCACTCCCCCTCCAGGACCGCCAGCCTCGATATTTTCGTTGTCACCTGTCGCCCTCTCTCTTGGCTTCGCCTCTGGCGTCAGGGGAGGAATTCTGCCATCGAGCGGATCCACCACCAATGACGTCCGGTTGTTTGGCACGAAGCCTTGCTGAAAAGGGGTGAGCCCGAAGGCAGTCGAGTCGTAATGCGGCTCCCCCGCTCCCGCAGGGTCCGCTTGCGTTCTGCGCTGGAGGCCAGCCTTTTGGACTGCCTCCGCCTCCTGGGCGGTCAAAAACTCTCTCCCGTTGTATTTGGCGGGACGTTCCAAGGGAGTAAAGCTCGTACTTATCCAATATCCGTGCAAGTCCGGCTTGCCATCCGGAGTACGAGGCGTGGTCCAGGCCTTTGTACTTGCCGCCGCCTTTGTGTCCGTTCTGGCGGTCGTCTTCGCGCCTGCGCCCGATTGTGTCTGGGCCGCAGTAAATGTCGGAGCCCACAGAACCGCCGCCATCACCACCGCCCAAGCGCTCAATGAGAACCAAAGCCGATTTCTCATTTGCACCTCCGATTACCTAGATTTCACTCTTTCGCGGGTGTCCCTTTCCCGAGTATATGGCTGACGTCTTGGTTATTCTCGATACAGAAGTACTCCATGATTTCGGTGTTCTGGAGCAAGGGTGACTGTCCGTACATCGTGAAAGGCCGGATATAAGCGCCGGGGTCGTCAATGGTGACCTCGAACTCCAGGTGCGCGGAATCGGGACGACGGTAGCGCTCGATTACATGCAGCTTCTCGGTATGCGGGTGGCCGATGCCATCAAACCAAAACTTGTCGTTGAATCCCACCGTGTCTACGACCAGGGTGTCTCCCTGCCACGTACCCCTGGAATCGCCGAACCAGGTGGGATCCAGGTCCTTGGGATGGCTGCTCCCGTCCACGAAGATCTGCCGGTAGGTGTGCACGTTCCCCTCAATCAGGAAGACGATCAGCTTGGGGGTCTGGATAATCTTATACGGAAACGGAGCCATGCGTGGGATGCCAGAGGGCATGCAGCTCGCATTCGGATCGTCTTTCGACAGCCGCTCCCTGGTGAGCTTGATGGCCCAAGGCTGTAAAGGGAGCTTCTCGCCCGGTTTGAGGGCGTTCGAAATATCACCCATAAACTTGGGCTCCGGCCCCCAGAGTCCGGACAGGTCTGGTCTGCCATCGGCGGTGCGCGGCGCCGGTCCGGCCGCCTTGGCCTTGAGGCGTTCCAGGCTGCGCATGGGCACGCCTCCGCCTGCGGGATTAACCCCTGGCGGTTCGGGCTGACCCTGCGCGGACGCGGAAGTCGCGAAGAGGGCCAAAAGGGCCGCCAGGGAGAGCGCAGTCACGATGGAACAAGCAAGATCCCTTCTCATTGAGTGCCTCCTTGCTCGGCTGCTATTCCGGCCACCATCTTCCGGCCGTCGGCCAGCGTAACCGTTCTGGCATTGGCCATTTTGGCGCCGTCTTTAGCGGGAGCGACGAACACGCTGACCTGATCGCCCGCTTTGAGAATATCCCTGGTCCAGCCCAGCCGGCGAAGCGCGTTGGGGCTGGCGAGTTCCAGGTTCCAATTGGTCACGTTTCCGCTCTTGTCCTTTACGTCGACATAAAACCGGGCGTGAGGATTGGTCCACTCGACCTTGGTCACCACGCCTTGCAGCGTGGTCGATTTGCTGGCGTCGTACTGAGCGACGAACGCATGATGCGCGACCGCCGGGAGCACCGCGACGAGCAAGCCGACACCGCCAACCAGCACACGCAACTTACTTTTTCTCATGGCACGCCTCCGGCCTCAGATTAGATCAAAGCAGAAGCTTCAGCGCGAATTGGATTGCCGAGGTTCTTTTTGATCTAGAAAATTACTCCGGGACTTCGATCTTTGATTCTTGGGGCCCACTCTCTTACACGGTTATTACGATTTTCAGAGGCGGTTGTCAAGAATTTTGCCCGGCCTGCCCTTCCAAGGGAGTTACAGAATTCAGCAGGCCGCCCGCTGGACGTTGTGGCGCGCCATTTCTAGGTTGAAATGGTTGTGTTCGATGCTTACCAGCCGGCCTTTACCTCGGCGCGAGCACCTGAGCCGTCAACGTGGTTCGTGGCGGAGAGGAGCCAGGCTACTTTTTGCCTTTCGGCCACAAGGCGCCTTGGTCCTCTTTTGTGACCGGCCCGAGACCTTTGTAAACGAATTTCTGCACGCGCTGTCCGTGATAGGTCTCCGTGGTGAAGATATTGCCTTTCGAATCGGTGGCGATGCTGTGCACGCCATAGAATTCGCCCGGCTGGCGTCCGCCCTCGCCGAAGGTAGTGAGAACTTGAAGCGTATCGCGCAAAATGATGTGCACCCTGTCGTTCTCACCGTCGGCAAGATAGATATAGGTTTGCTGAGGATCCTTCGAGAAGGCGATGTCCCAGGCCGACCCGGAACCAAGCGTCCTTTTCTCGACGAATGCTTCCTTGACGAACGTGCCATCGGTCTTGAACACCTGAATGCGGTCGTTCGTACGGTCGCAGACGTACAACAAGCGGTCGTTCGAGAGTTCAGAGCAGTGCACCGGATTGCGGAACTGCTGCGCGGGTGGCGCGTCGGGATTGTAAGCGCCCAGGTCGGTGTCCTCGGGTTTGTGGCCGTAGGCGCCCCAATGCCGCTTGTACTTGCCGGTCTCCGCGTCGTACACGATCACACGATGGTTGCCGTAACCATCGGCGACAAAGACTTCGTTGGTCGCCTTGTCGATAAATGTCTTAGCAGGCAATCGGAGGTTCTCCACGTCGTTGCTGCCTTTGCTCTTGTTCGGATGACCGATTTGCATCAGGAACGTGCCGTCCTGCGTGAACTTCAGGACCATGTTGTCGTTGAAGCTGCCTCCTCCGGCCACCTGCGTCTCGTCGGCGGCCCCTTGCGCGCCCCGGCCGTTGCCGCCAATCCACACGTTGCCCTTATAGTCGACGGTGATCCCGTGGTTTGAGTTCGGCCAATCATAACCTTTGCCAGGGCCGCCCCAGTGCCCGATGAGATTTCCTGCCTGATCGAACTCTAGAACGGGTGGCGCCGCAGCACAGCACTGCGCGATGGGTGGGTTCGTGGTGGCGTGCAGTTCACCGCGTTCCAACGAGCCTTGCCGATGAATGATCCAGATATGGTCCTGGCCGTCGACCGAAACTCCGATGGTCATACCGAGGAGCCAGTGGTTCGGCAAGGGCTTGGGCCATAGCGGGTCCACTTCAAACATCGGCGCCTGAAGTCCGGCGGCCGCAACAGCAGCTCTCCTCTGTAATACAGAGGATCCGATCCCGAGCAGGCCGATGATCACGAGAAAAGTTGCGCCCTTATAGAGATCGCGCCTCATACCTTTCCTCCTCCATTTCACTTGCAGCTACCTTTTCACCACACTTTGGATTGGAAATGCCGCAGCCAATTTTGCGCAGCCAACGCGCGCCACTATACACGATTGGATGGACCGCGGTGCGTTATTTTCGCTTCCCACTGGCTAGTCAAGTATATTATTGCCCTAATTTACCGTGGTATGCGGCTCCGCCAGCACAAAAGGCGCAATCTCGATGTCAAAATGCTCCTCACGCTCGTTAATCATCTGGTAGGTGCCGTGCATCGAGCCGAAGGGTACCGTCAGCGGGCAACCTGAGGTGTACTCAAAGCTCTGG